>DASQLG010000077.1:0-46634 GCA_035630115.1 Microbacterium sp.
AGGGCGCCGACGGATGCCGTGCACCCGTCGACGCCCTCGAGAAGGTCAGGCCTTCTTGCGGTTCACGATCAGGCCGTAGATGAGCAGGACGATGATCGATCCGCCGATGGCGAGCAGCCACGTCTGGATCGAGAAGAACTCCTGGAGGCTGGCACCGAACAGCACGCTGCCGAGGAATCCGCCGAGAAGCGCGCCGACGACGCCGAGCAGCAGCGTGATGAGCCAGCCGCCACCCTGCTTGCCGGGGAGAATGAGCTTGGCGATGGCGCCGGCTGCGAGGCCGAGGATGAGGAATGCGAGGAATCCCATGTGTGTCTCTTTTTCTGTTGCGGGGGACGCTCCCGGTGCGGGGGCGGAGCCGACACCTCGGGGAGTGTGACGGCTGAGGGGAACTGTACTCCCTTGCTCCCGCGGTGAATCGCGACGCGCGGGATGCACTACAGTTCCGTCTGCCGACCCCGCCACGCAGCCGTGGCCGCGGAATTCCGGGCGTTCCGGGAGCTGCGAGCTGTTTCGGGATAACCCGAAGCCAGGAGTCGGGCCGACCGGGGGGCGCGCGGGCCGCCGCGACCGTACCGTGGACGCATGACCACCCAGACTCTGACGCCACCGGCCGCCGCAGCGGCGCCGACCGCGCGTCGCTCGACATTCTCGACCCCGCTGCACGTGGCCGGCGCGATCACGCATCTCGCCGCACTCGGCGTCATCGGCCCCATCGTCTTCACCGTCCTCCTCACGCTCCTCGGCGTAGGGCTCGGCCTCGTGCCGGTCATCGGAATCGGCCTCGTCCTGCTCCTCGGCTTCGTGTACGCCCTCTACGGCGTGGCATGGCTGGAGACGGCACGCGTCGACGGCCTCTACGCGCTGGGCCTTCCCGGACTGCACCCGCGCGCACGCACCCGGCCCGGCTTCGGGGGCTGGCTGCGCATGGTGTGGCACCAGTTCATCGACCCGTCGATGTGGCGCGCCGTCGCGAGCGCCGCGATCGCCACGATCCTCGGCCTCGTCGTGCTGCCGCTCCTGTCGATCTTCGCCTCGGGCATCGTCCTGGCATTCGCCCCCCTCTTCGCGCGCAGCGGCGCGGTCCGGCTCGCCGGCACCGGCATCGACGTGCCGGTGGCGTGGGCCTCGGTCGTCGGCCTGCTCGCGGCACTGGTCGCCTTCGGCGCCGTCGTCGGCATCGCGCTGCTCCACGGAGTCCTCTCCCGCGTGATCGTGGTGCCCACGCGCGAAGCGCAGCTCACCGAGCAGGCACGCACCTCCGACGCGCAGCGCGTCGGAGCGATCCGCGCGTCCGAAGTGGAGCGCACGCGCATCGAGCGCGACCTGCACGACGGCGTCCAGCCGCGCCTGGTCTCGGTCGGCATGACGCTCGGGCTCGCGCAGCAGAAGATCGACGACGACCCCCAGGCGGCCAAGGAGCTGCTCGCGGAGGCGCACACCTCGACCAAGGCGGCCATCACCGAGCTGCGGCAGCTGGCCCGCGGCATCCACGCGTCTGTTCTCGACGATCGCGGGCTGGATGCCGCGCTCTCCGCGCTGGCCGGTCGCTCGCACATCCCCGTGCATCTCGATGTCCGCCTCGACACTCGCTGCAACCGCAACGCGGAGGCCGCGGTGTACTTCGCGATCGCGGAGACGCTCACCAACGCCGCCAAGCACTCGCGGGCGACCGAATGCCGCGTGATCGTGCGGCAGCGCGAGGGTGGAACACTGTGGGCCCGTGTCGAAGACAATGGCATCGGCGGAGCCCAGGTGATCGCCGGCGGCGGGCTCGACGGGATCTCCAACCGCATCCTCGCCGCCGGAGGCACCGTGCGTCTGGACAGCCCCCAGGGCGGACCGACGTCGCTGGAGGTGAGCGTCCCATGCGCATCCTGATCTGCGAGGACTCCGTCCTCCTGCGCGAAGGACTCGTGCGGCTTCTCGAAGACGCCGGCCACGGCATCGTCGCGGCGCTGCCCGACGCGAGCGCGCTCGACGAGACCGTCGCCCGGACCACGCCCGACCTGTGCATCCTCGACGTGCGGCTCCCGCCGACCTTCACCGACGAGGGCATCCGGGCCGCGGTCCGCCTGCGTGCCGAGCATCCTGCGCTTCCGGTGCTGGTGCTGTCGCAGTACGTCGAAGAGCGCTACGCGACCGAACTGATCACCGCCCACGGCGGCGCGATCGGGTACCTGCTCAAGGACCGCGTCGCCGACGTGACCGACTTCCTCGCCGCGATCACGCGGATCGGGGAGGGCGCGACGGTGCTCGACCCCGAGGTCGTCGCGCAGCTGCTGAGCAGGCGCCCGCGGGACGAGCGGATGCAGCGGCTCACCGCCCGCGAGGCGTCCACGCTCGCGCTCATCGCCGAGGGGAAGTCCAACCAGGCGATCGCCTCGACGCTCTTCGTCTCGGAGGCGAGCGTCGAGAAGTACATCACGGCGATCTTCCAGAAGCTCGACCTCGAGCCGGACGATTCCGGCAACCGGAGGGTGCTCGCCGCCCTCGTCCACCTCGAACACGGCGGCGGAATGCCGCAGACAGGATCCCTCTCATGAGCACCACGACGCCCTTCCCGCCCGCCCCGCCCGCTCCGCCGGCCCCGCCGGCGGCGCCTCCGCCCGAGACGCGCGGCGCCTCCCGCGTCGTCGCCATCCTCACCGTCGCGCTCGGCTGCGCGATCGTGATCGGTGCGATCGGCACGGCGATCTTCTCGACGATCGCCGCCGCGAGCGTGCGCACCGAGACTCAGACCCTCGACGTCGCAGGCGTCAACGACCTGAACGTCTCCGTGGATGCCGCATCTCTCCGCATCGAGTTCGCGGATGTCCCCGACGCGACGCTCGAGGTCACCAGCGGGCTCGGCGTAGGCACCTGGACTCTCGAGCGCGAGGGCGACGAGCTCACGGTCGCGACGCCGCGCCGGTTCGGACCCGGCTGGATCTGGGGCGGCGAGGTGCGTGCGACGCTCACTCTGCCCCGCGAACTGGAGGGCACGGCGCTGGATGCGACGCTCGACCTGTCGGCGGGCGAGCTCACGGTCGACGGCGCTTTCGCCGACCTGGACATCGAGGTCGGTGCGGGTACGCTCACCGTGGACGGGGCTGCCCGCACGCTCATCGCGGACCTCAGCGCGGGCGGCGCCGACATCGATCTCGCCGACGTGGAGGAGGCGGCGTTCTCGGTGAGCGCCGGCGCCGTCGATGCCCGGCTGACCGGAACCGCACCGAGCGCCGTCACGGTCGACGTGAGCGCCGGCTCACTCGACCTGCGGCTGCCCGAGGCGGCCTACGACGTCCGCTCGGACGTCTCGGCCGGCGACTTCGAGAACGGACTGCGCGGCGAGGCCGGCGCCCGCAACATCGTCGACGTCACGGTATCGGCGGGAACCGTCACGATCACCGAGGCCCGTTAGGGATCGGCTCCACGGCGGCCGGGTCGGCGACGATCCGGCCGCCGCGGCGTGCGTCGGCAGAAGCCGCTACCAGGCCGCGGCGGATGCCGTCTCGAAATCGCGCAGGGATTGGTCGGCATAGGCGATCGACCAGTCGACGATGGCGCGGGAGGCGATGCTCGACGAGCCGACGTAGCCGATGACCTGACCGGCGGTCGGGCTCTGGGCGTGGGCTCGTCCGAGGAGTCCCGCGCACGACACGACGTAGTCGCTGAACGCATCGAGGGGGAGCCCGTCCAGCTCGACCGAGCCCTTCATGTCGTGGAACTGCCGCACGTAGAAGGCTCGCCCGTTCGCCTCGAGGTGGCCGAGGAACGGGTCCGAGACGGCCTGCAGCACCCGCTGCATCCCGACCACGCGGAAGCCCTCGCCGTGAGCGGCAACGCCCCCCGTGATGCGCGCCGGTTGCGGAATGCGGCCGTACTGCGACAGCACGGACTCGCCGGCCTCCTTCACCTGGAGCAGCAGCGCATCCTCGTCGGCACCCTGGAGAAGCTGCAGGTAGCACCGCGTTCCGACGCTGCCGACCCCTACGACCCGCCGGGCCAGATCGGTCGGCTCGTACTGCGCGAGCACGGTGTCGACGTCGATGTTCACGGTGTCGCGGTACTGGGCGAACAGCGCGTGGATCGACTCGGCACGCTCGGCGCCCGCCAGCGCGACAGCTTCGTCGAGGCGGAAGCGCACCATCGTCGGCGGATTCTCGACGAACTGCAGCTTGCCGTCCGCGTGCCGCTGCGTCGTGCGGCGGATCGCCCGCAGCGAGGTGCGCCGCTCGGCCGCAGCGAGGGCCGCATTCAGTACGCGGCGCCCGTCCCCACTCAGCTGCCGCCGCGCCGACTCGACGTTCAGATGCAGGAAGTACCGGTCGGACGGGCTGAGCCGAGCCATCCGCCGCAGCACCGAGACGTACTGCGCGAAAGCGCGCCCGGCGATGGTCTCGACCTCGCCCTCGTCGTAGCCCGCCTCGCGTCCGCCCACGATCACACTGGTGATGAGCCGTTTCACGTCCCACTCCCAGGGCGCGACGGCGGCTTCGTCGAAGTCGTTGAGGTCGAAGACCAGCTGACGCTCCGGAGAGGCGTAGAAGCCGAAATTGCTGATGTGCGCGTCACCGCATGCCGCCACCAGGATGCCGGAATGCGGGTCGCGGCCGAGATCGAGGGCCATGAGACCCGCCGTGCCCCGATAGAAGGCGAAGGGGCCGGCGAGCATGCGCTGCATCCGCACCGGCACCAGCTCGGGCACGCGCGCCGCGTTCTGCTCGCGCAGGTGTGCGACGGGGTCACGTTCGGCCGGGCGACGCTCGGCGAGTTCCGATCGCGCGATCACGCGTCTCAGGCTCTTGCCGAGCTCCCGGGCCTCGGCGCGGCTGAAATGCGCGCGCTCCCTCAGCAGGTCGGGGGCATCCAGCGGCATGTCGACATCATGTCGCACTTCGGCGGCGATACGTCGGCGCTCACCGGAGAACAAGCGCCGCGGCGCCGATGAGCGGCCCCTGACCGTCGAGACCGGACGCCGCGACCCGAACTCTGCGCACGTAGTCGAAGGCGGCCGCATCCAGCGTCGCCGCGCGCACGAGGTCGAGGTAGTCCTCGGCGACCCGCGCGAAGCCGCCCGCGACCACTGCGATCTCCAGGTCCAGCAGCGTCGCGACGCTCGCGATCGCCTCTCCGACGGCGCTCGCCGAGCGCTGCACCGCCGCGACGGCGATCGGCTCGCCGGCCGCGTAGGCCGCCGCGAGCTCTTCCCCCGTCGTGCCGCCCCACCCTTCGTCACGCGCCCAGGCGACGGTGCGCGGACCCGACGCCAGGTCCTCGAGTGTGCCGTCCGTCGGCGGCGACCCCGGTGTGCGCGCGCGCAGCCGCAGCTGGCCGATATGCCCCGCGTTTCCGGAGAAGCCTGAAACGGGTACGTCGTCGATGATCAGTCCGCCCCCGACTCCGGTGGAGACGACCATGGCGAGGGCGTTGCGGGTACCGGCCGCTGCCCCCCGCCAGTGCTCGGCGAGCGCGATGCACGCACCGTCGAGCGCGAGGCGCACCGGCACGCCGGGGATCCGCTCCCGCAGCAGCGCGACGACCGGCAGTCCCGCGGCCGCCGGAAGGTTCAGCGGGGCGACAGAGCCCGACGCGAGGTCCACAGGTCCGGCCGATCCGATCCCGATCCCGATCAGCCGGTCGCCGACGTCGATCCCGGCGACGGCCGCCTCGGCGACGAGGCACACAGCATCCGCGATGTGCTCTCTCGTCGCGTCCCTGCCGGTGGGCGATCGATGGCTGCTGCCGGACACGACGGCGCCGTCCGCGTCGACGAGCGCAGCCTCGACCTTGGTGCCCCCGAGATCGACCGCCAGCGCGAGCGCGCGTGTCTGCATGGATCGATCCTGGCAGATGGCCACGCGTCTGATGAGTGAGGCCCGAATGAGCGAAAATGGACACATGCTGACGATCCCCACCGTGACACTGAACGACGGCACCGCTTTCCCCGAGCTCGGCCTGGGCACCTACAACCTGCGTGGCGCGGAGGGCATCGCGTCGGTCGTGGCCGCCGTCGAGGCCGGATATCGGCTGCTGGACACCGCCGTGAACTACGAGAACGAACGCGAAGTCGGCGAGGCGGTGCGCACCAGCGGCGTCGACCGCGGCGAGCTCCTCGTCACCACGAAGATCCCCGGTCGTCACCACGGCTATGACGAGGCCGTCCAGAGCACGCACGCCTCGCTGGCGGTCACGGGTCTCGACTACCTCGACCTCTCGCTCATCCACTGGCCGAATCCGAGTGTCGACAAGTACGTCGACACGTGGCGGGCCATGATGGACCTCCGCGAGAAGCAGCTCGTGCGCTCGATCGGCGTCTCGAACTTCACCGAGGAGATGCTGACCCGGCTCATCGACGAGACCGGGGTGGTCCCCGCCGTCAACCAGGTCGAGCTGCATCCCTATTTCCCCCAGGGCGACCTGCGTGCCTTCCACACCGCGCACGGCATTCGCACCGAGAGCTGGAGTCCGCTCGCACGGCGCAGCGAACTGCTGCAGGAGCAGGTGCTGCAGGAACTCGCCGAGATCAACGGCGTCACGCCGACACAGGTGGTGCTGCGCTGGCACGTGCAGCTCGGCAGCACGCCCATCCCGAAATCCGCCGATGCCGATCGGCAGCGGGAGAACGCCGACGTGTTCGGCTTCGCGCTCACCGACGACGAGGTGGCGGCGATATCCGCGCTCGAACGCGGCCGGCTGTGGAACGCCGACCCGAATACGCACGAGGAGATGTAGTCCCGCCGCGAGAGTGTCCTCGCGGGGCCGGCGAGGGCCGTCATGGTCGCCCCGCGAGCCACTCCGCGTAGGTCTGCCTTCCGAGCACGGCACCGGGTCCGGGCAGCAGCGAGCCATCCCGCTGCGCGCGGCCGGATGCTCCGGGAAGCGGGATCGCCGGGATCCACGCCCCCGATCCCCGCGCCCGCGCCAGGCCCCGCACCATCTCCACGAGGCTCTCCTCGCGCGGGCCGGCGAGGTCGCGCGCGCGGCCGACCGGCGTCGCTTCGGCCAGCGCCACGAGGTGCTCGGCGACCTCGCGGGCGGCGATCGGCTGCGTGCGCATCTTCGGCGCGACGTGGAACGGGCCGACCCTCGCGCGCTCGTAGATCTGCTCGGCGAACTCGTGGAATTGCGTGGCGCGCATGATCGTCCACGGGACTCTCCCGCCCTCGACGAGGCGCTCCTGCGCGACCTTTCCGGCGTAGTACCCCTCCGGCGCACGGTCGATGCCCACGATCGACAGGGCGAGGTGATGGCCGACTCCCGCTGCTGCCTCCGCAGCGAGGAGATTGCGCGTCGTCGCCTCGAAGAAGGCGACGGACTCGCCCGCGTCCAGCGTGCTCACGCTCGCGACGTCGATCACGGCATCCGCTCCTCCGAGGGCTTCTGCCACACCCGTGCCCGCGACCAGGTCGATCCCGATCCCGCGCGTGAGCACGACGACATCGTGCCCCCGCCCTCGGGCCGCGGCGACGACGTGCGTGCCCACCTGTCCCGTTCCTCCGGCGACGGCGATCCTCATGGCCTGCTCTCCTGTCCTGCTGAGAATGGGGATGCTTCTTTGTGACGCTGGACGGCGCGGCGCACAGCGTGATCACCCTCGGCGTCCGGGACGGCCGGATCGCGGACGTGTGGATCATGCGCAATCCCGAGAAGCTCACCCTCTGGGGCTGATCGGACCGTTCGGCGCCGCTACAGCTGAGCGCCGTTGTCGTCGGGGTCTTCGAGGCCGACGTGACGACCGCGCCACGATTCGTACGCGATCAGCCACCCGATGGACAGCGCGAAGGCCAGCACGAGTCCCAGCCACAGCTGTCCCCAGATGAGGCCGAACAGCACACCGAGGGCGAGGATGAGGACCGTGCCGAGGAGCCACTGGACGCGGCCTTTCGGCCAGCCGCTGCGAGGTTCTGACATGAGCACAGCCTACGACGGCGCGCGGCGCCCGCGGAGCTCAGGCGCCGGTGCCGCGCACCCGCACGAAAAGGTCGTCGCCGCCGACCTGACCGCCCTTGAGGAGCAGCTCGAGCCCGTCTACCGCGGGGGCCGCCGCGTGCGCGCGGAGCAGCACGATGTTGCCCCAGGGGTTTGCGGCGATCGAGAGGGACTCGATGCCGAGGAGGCGGGTGACCCGGCTCGACGTGTCGCCGCCGCATACGACGAGCCGCCGAGTGGCTCCCGCTGCTGCTGCGCCGGCGGCGATCGCCGAGGCGGCCTGGGCGATGGCCTCGAGGACCGGACCCTCGCCGGCGGCTGTGCCGGCGTCGTCAGAGGTCAGCCCGACACTGCGGCCGGCGCGCAGCGCGGACAGCACCCAGTCGAGCTGCGACGCGGCCCGCGGGGCGTCGAGCTCGAGCGGCTGGACGAACCAGTTCGCGGCGGCCGCGGCATCCATCTGCCGTCGTGTCTGCGGCGAGCGGCTTCCCGACAGCGCGAGCACAGGACCGGACGCGTCTGTGCGCGTCGGCAGCGGTGTCGGGGCGGCGCCGCCGGCCGCGGCGATCGCGAGACTGAGTCCGCCCGAGCCGATCGCGAAGACCGGCCCGTCGAGCCGGTCGAGGGCGCGGCCGACCTGCTCGAGGTGCTCGTCGATCGCGGCGTCGAGGACCACGGCTGCAGCATCCGATCGTCGCAACTGGTCGGAGAGGTCGTCGTCATATGCCGTGAAGGGAATGCGGCCGATCGCCAGGGCGGTCTGATGCGAGAAGTGCACCGCGAGGTCGGCTTCGGTCATCGGCGTGGAGGGGTGCGTCGACATGGTGGGCTGCCGGTCGAGCCGATACACGATTCCCCCCTCCGACGCGAAGTGGATGCCGTGCAGGGTGTACCGGCCGAAGTCCGGCTGGGCGAACACGAGGGGAACGGTCTGCTCGCCCATGATCTTGCGGCCGATCTCGATCACACGTCCAATGCTCCCGATCGTCGGCGACGAGTCGGCGGTCGAGCAGGCCTTGTACTGCACGACGTGCGGATCGAGCGCGGTGAGCGCCTCCAAGACCGGGCGGATCTCGGCCTCGAGGCGCTCTGTCGGCAGCGAACGGGCGATTCCCGCGATGCCCACGACGTCGCTTCCGGCAGCGGCGCGTTCCAGGTTCGCTGCATCCGGCAGCCCGACGAACAGACGACCCGACCATCCGCGGCGCGCGAACTGCAGCAGCGCGTCGACGCTGCCGGTGAAATCGTCGCCGTAGAAGGCGGCTTTCAGTCTCGACACGGTCTCGACCCTAGTTCGCGAGAGCGACTGTCAGACACGCACCGGTCCGAATGTCTCGGTCGCACGACGGAGGGCCGCGGATGCGGCGACGGCGTCGGCGGCGGACTCACCGCGGGCAGCGGACTCCCAGGCCTCGCGCATGCTGGTCACACCCGCCGCAGATCCGTCGGGATGACCGTGGATGCCGCCGCCGGCGAGCACGAGCAGATCGGTCGTCCCGACCGCCGCGTAGGTGGCATGCGCGAGCCCGCCCCATTGACCTGACGAGAGCACCGGCACGGTCGGGGGGAGACCGAGGAGCGGCTCGCGGACGGCCGCGATCGAGTCGAGCACATCGGCATCCGACTCGTAGAACTTGTTGCTGATGCCGTTCGTATGCAGGTGGTCGGCGCCCGACAACCGCGCGAGTTTCTGCCACGCACGGAAGGAGAGGCCCACCTGCTCCGAGCGGCTGATCGCACCGAACATCGTGCGATGTCCATGGATGGGCACGCCGGCCCGCCGCCGGATGAACTCGAGTCCGGAGAGGCCCACGAGGTTGATGCACACCATGACGCACGTTCCGCCGGCCGCGACGACGAGGTCGTGGTTGGCCTCGAGCCGGTCGATGTCGTCGGTGATGTTGAACGCGTACATGGGTTTGACCCCGGTGCGATCGGCATGGCGCTCCAGCACCGGCATAACGGCACGGACCCGGTCGGCCAGCGGCGCCGTCGGCCCGCTGCCCTGCAGTTCGTCGTCCTTGATGAAGTCCACACCGGCGGCGGTGAGTTCGCCGACCAGCTCAGCCAGGTCGGCGGGGGACAGGCCGATGCTGGGCTTGACGATCGTGCCGACCATGGCGCCCGACGGGCGGCTCATCAGCCTGCGAGTGCCGGCGACGCCGAACCCCGGGCCCGGGTAGCGCTCGGCGAACGCCGGCGGCAGGTCGAGGTCGATGAGCTTGATCGCGGCGAGCTCCTTGATCTCGAAGAGGTTGCCCGCGACCGCGGCGAGGAGATTCGGCAGCGACGGCCCGAAGTTGTCGAGAGGAAACCGCAGCCGCAGCACCGCGCGGCGACGTGCCGCCGGGTCGCCCACCGCGCCGGGGAGGGGCGATGCGCCGGTGAGGGGGATCTCTTCGATGCTCTCCACCTGGGCGGCGAAACGGGCGCGCAGGTCGTCCGACTCCCGCGCGACCCGCACGAAGGTGCCGGTCGACTGCTCGCCGGCGAGCACTTCGGCGGCACGGTCGAGGGGCAGCGAGGTCTCGATGACGTAGGTCGCAACCACATCAGATGCAGCGACGTGCGGGTTGCCTCCGATCACCAGACCACCGGCAGCCACACCGACATCTCCGACGGGCCGCGGTTGCCCCAGGCGAAGTAGGGGATAAGTCGCACGGGCGCGGCGCCGACCGCGTCGGTGCCGAGGTCGTCGTAGAGGGAGTCGGATGCGGCATCCGGCAGCACCGCGATCTCGCCCTCCAGAGCGACGATGCGCGTGCCTGCGAGCGCGCCGTCGACCGGCGTCAGCACCGCACCGCGGCGCAGGGCGGCCTGCTCGAGGTGAACGCCCTCCGGCAGGTCGGCGCTCTCCACGGCGTACACGACCGGCCCGCGCTGCACCGCGAGCTGGTTCGTCGCCTCTTCAGCCAGACGGTGTGCGCGCAGCATCCGCACCGGCATCGGCAGATCCAGCACCACGACATCGCCTGCGCGCCACTCCCGGTCGATCACGGCGTACGTCCCGGGTGCGGAGACCGCCGCATCCTCGCCGTTGACCGTGAGCGAGGCATCGTTCGACCACCCCGGTACGCGCAGATGCAAAGGGATGCCGCCGGCCACCGCCTCCTCGACGGTGAACTCGATGCGCCCGTCCCACGGGTAGTCGCTGAACTCGCGCAGAGCGAGGGAGCGCCCGTCGGGTGCGGCGAAGCGGACGCTGCTGCCGCCGTACTGATGGACGTACAGTCCGTCGGCGCCGATCGAGGCGGCTCGCTCGTGAAAGCGGGCGAGGGTGCGCGCGATGTTCGGCGGGCAGCAGAAGCAGCTGAGGTAGGGCTGGCGAAGGCGCTCATCGGATGCGGGCGGCGCGGGAACCGGATGCTGCCCGGTGTCACCGGGCATGCGCAAGGGATAGGGCAGATCGCGCACCTGGCGGAGCGCATTCGTGTAGAAGTAGGCCGTGCCGTCGAGGCTGATGCTCGCCAGCAGCGCGTTGTAGGCGATCTGCTCGATCACGTCGGCGTAGCGCGCATCGCCCGTCAGTGCCAGCATCCTCTCGCTCCACAGGATCATGCCGATGTTCGCGCAGGACTCTGCGTGCGCGGTGGTGTGCGGAAGCTGATAAGCCCGGCCGTACGCCTGATGGACGCGGCTGATCTCCTCCTGCCAGGGGTCGCCGTCCGGAGACGCCCCGTCGTAGAGGGCGCCGCAGCCGCCGGTGACGTACAGCTTCGTGTCGACGACGTCCTGCCAGAGCGACTCGAGAACCCGCCGCAGTTCGTCGTCGCCCGTCTCGGCCACGACGTCGGCGAGGCCCGCATAGAGGTAGTTCGCGCGTACGGCGTGGCCGGCGACGACCTTCTGGTCGCGTACCGGCAGACGGTCCTGGTTGTCGTCGCCTCCCTCGAAGTCATCGCGCACGCGTACGAACGCCTCGGCGAGGCGGAGGTACTGTTCGTCGGATGTCGTCCGGTACAGGTCGATGACGGCCATGTAGTGGGACGGGCAGATCGCGCTGCGGGCCAGCTCGACCGGCTTGTTGGTCGCCAGATCCTCGAGGAAGCGGGCCGCGCCCCGGGCGACGTCGAGCAGGGTCGTGCTGCCCGTGACCTCGTGGTGGCGCACGCCCGTCGTGATGAGGTGGCCGAGGTTGTACGTCTCGAAGTGGAAGCGGTCCGCCAGCGCCGGCGCGTCCTTCTGGTGCCGCGCCGCAATCAGCGTCGGCGTGTGGACGTAGCCGTCGTCGCGCTGCACGGAGGCGATGAGGGCGGCAACCGTCTCGACGGCCTCCGCCAGGACGGCGTCGGGCGCGAGCTCAAGCTCGGCGATCGCTGCCTCGAGCCACTTGTAGAGGTCGCCGTCCATGAACGGCGGGCCGACGTGCGAGCCCTCCTCGAGTCCCGCGGCGATCCGGAAGTTCCGCAGGCCGGGGCTGATCGCCGGATCCCGCAGAGCGTCCCACATGCCCGGCACCGTGATCTCGCGCGTCCGGGCGGTGACTGCGCCCCAGAAGCCGCTGACCCAACGCGCGTCGGCCGCTCCGAGGTGCTGGAGCGGCGCGTGGGGGTGGAGTGCAGTCTGCGGAAGCATGCCGGAAGGTCCTTCGTTCGAGCACCCCTTCGGCTAGACGGGCGAGGGATGCCGTTCCAGGGTAGGCTGGGCGTGCAAGTTGTGGCAACCATGCATAAATATGCAACGACGAAGGAGCGCTCGATGATCCGGACCCCCCGTATCGCGTTCCTGCATACCGGTGCCGTCGTGATCGGACCCGTGGCTGACCTGGCGCGGCAACTCCTCGGCGATACGACGACGGTCAACTACCTCGACGACAAGATCGTCGCCGACCTCGGCGACGCCGACAGGGCGGCATCCGTCCCCGACCGCGTCGCGGATCTTGTGAGCGCCGCGCAGAGTGCCGGGGCCGACATGGTGATGCTGACGTGCTCGTCGATCTCGCACCTCGCGGCCCCGACGGCGGAACGCGTCGGGATCCCCGTCCTGCGCATCGACGAGGCGATGGCCGATGAGGCCGTCGCGATCGGCGGCAGGATGGCCGTGCTCGCCACCCTCGCCACGACCCTGACGCCCACGACGGCTCTCATCCGCGAGCGCGCCGCGCTCGCCGGCTCGTCTCCCGAGATCGCCGGAGAGGTGATCGAAGGTGCGTTCGCCGCGGTTTCGGCGGGTGATCGGCCGACGCATGACCGCCTCGTGGCTGCGGCGATCGAACGCGCCGCCCGGTCGGCCGACGTCGTCGTGCTCGCGCAGGCCTCGATGTCCAGTGCGGCTTCGGCTGCCACCGTGGATGTTCCCGTGCTGACGAGTCTCGAGCCGGGCATCAAGCGACTGCGCAACGCCGTCGACGCCCTGGAGTAGGGCCCGCGTCAGTCGCCCAGAAGGCGTTCGGCGGTCGACAGGTCGGTGACCAGAGCGTTGACCCACCCGCCGGCCATCGCGCCGCGGATGGCAGCGAGCTTGCGGGGCCCGCCGGCGACCCCCACCCGGCGTGGGACGCGCAGGAGGTCTTCGAACGGGATGGCGATGATGCGATCGTCGAGCTGCCCCCGCACGACCGAGCCGTCGGCGCGGAAGACGCGATGGCAGATGTCGCCGACCGCGCCTTCGCTCAGCAGCGCCTCGCGCTCATCGCTCGCGAAGGCATTTCCGCTCTCGGCCAGCACGTCCGACGGCTGGATGCCGCCGATTCCCATGACGGCCATGGTCAACTGCTGCCAGCGCTCGGACACATCTCGCATCGCGGCGCCCTCGAGCAGGCTGTCTCGGATGTCAGGACCTGCCACGATCCCCGGCGCGTGCACATAGATCGGTGCGGCCCCCAGCATTCGAGCGAGCTCGCCCAGCAGGCGGTGCGAGTGACCCTGCACCTCGGAGACCCCGATGCCGCCGAGCAGCTGCACGACCTCGGTCGCGCGCGGCGACGGCGAGGGGCGCATCCGGTCGACCATCGCGAGGAGGGTCTGACTCCACGACGAGATGCCGATGCGGTCGGTGCCGCTGAGCGCGGCATCGAGGTAGGCGGCTGCGCCGGCTCCGACAGCCGAGACGATCTCGCTCTCGTCGGCGTCGGCATCCACGTCCACCACCACCGCTTCGGTGAGCCCGAACCGCTCTTCGAGCCGCTCCTCCAGGGCGGCGTAGACGCCGGGTGCGACCGTCACGGTCGTACGCACGATGCCGACGGCTGCAGCGCGCTTGAGCAGTCGAGAGACCTTGGCCTGCGAGATGTTGAGCGCCAGGGCGATGTCGGCCTGGCGCGCACCGCGCTCGTGATACATCCGCGCGATCTTCGTCATCAGCCGAAGCTGCCCGTCGAGGGCAGGTGTGTAGCGCGGCACGTCGCCTCCGATCGCAGACGCGGCCACCGGCCGCGCGAGCCAGTATATTCCTGCGCCCGCGAACGGATATTCAGGGTGCCGGGCTGTACGCGACCATCCAGTCGATGCCGAACTTGTCGCGCAGCATCCCGAACCGCCCGCCCCACGGCGGCACCTCGAACGGCATGACGACCGACCCGCCTTCGGTCAGCGCGTCCCAGTAGCCCTCGAGCTTCGCCTCGTCGTCGCCGCTCACCGACACCGACATGCCGGCCGGTTCACGGTATTCCATGCCCGTGGGGGTGTCGGCGGCCATCAGCACGAACCCGTCGGGGGTGTCGAGCTGCGCGTGCATGATCAGGTCGTTGTCGCTCGGGTCCTGCACCATGCCCTCGTACGCGGCGAACGTGTCGAGCTGCAGTTCTCCGCCGAACACGCTCCGGTAGAACTCCATCGCGGCACGCGCGTCGTTCTGGAACGAGATGTAGGGATTGAGGCTGGCCATGGGTGACTCCCGCCGGGATCGTCGATTCGGAACGCCGCACATCGCGGCGCCTCACAGTGTGATCGGGGCCTCCGACATCCGCAACACGTCGGGCGGCATCCGCGTCAGAGGTCCGGCGGTCCGAACACGAGGTTGACCTTGTGCCCTGCACCGATGGTCGCGTCGATCGCAGGGTCGATGACGGACTGATAATCCGATGCTTGGACGGCGCCGACGGCGTGGAATCCGATGACGGAATCGGGGAGGTCGTTCAGCTGCTCGATCATGCGCCCATCCTGCCGTGGCCTGCCCGCCGTTGGGGGATTTCAGCGGCCCCGATGGTCCTCGGGGTGCAGCCGAGGGGCCCGACGCGGCTCGCGGATGCCGGTCGCCTCGATCAGCCGGATGACCCGCTGACGCTGCCCGGCCCACGGGGCGAGGAGCTCCAGCATCCCGTCGTCGTCGACGCGCGTGCCGGTCAGCGCATAGCCGACCTCGTGCGCGAGGTGGAAGTCGCCCACGCTCACCGCGTCGGGGTCGCCGAGGGCGCGGATGCGGGTCTCGGCCGAGGTCCACGGCCCGATGCCCCGCTGACTGATCAGCACGCGGTCGCGCGCCTCGCCGTCCGTCGCGGTCATGAACACGCGCCCGATCGCGTCGCTGCGGCGTGCGGCTTCGACGACGGTGCGCGCCTGCGGCGGCTCGAGACCGGCGCGATGCCACGACCACGAGGGCACGTGGCGCCAGCCGTCGATGCTCGGCGGGACGAACATCGGCCGCGGCGTCGGACCGGGAGCCCGCTCGCCGTGCCAGGTGACGATGCGCCGCCAGGCGGCGAAGGCCTGCATGCCGGTGACCTTCTGCTCGATGATCGCGCTGGCCAGCGAGTCGAAGAACACGTCGGTGCGACCGATCCGCACGCCCGGGTTGCGGTGATGCGCTGCGGCGATGAGGGGATGCCGCGAAGGGTCGAAGTCGCCCGGGTCATCGCGCTCGCCGCACAGCGCGGGAAGCTGTGCGAGCACCCATTCCGCACCCGGTCCCCACGCCGCGCCGCGGATCACGCCGGGCGAAGTCTCTCGGATCGCCAGCGTGGCGATGCCCAGGGGTGTGCGGCTCGCACGCCAGACGACAGTGCCGGAGACCACCATCGTGGGATCGCCGCCGCCGTGCCGCTGATAGAGGACCGTGCGCCGCACGTCGACCGGATGCCGCGGCCGGTATTCGGTCTCGAGGGGCCGGGCGGAGTCGGGCCGTCGTGCAGGCCTGATCTCCGCGATCGTCATGCGCTCACCCTATGCTCCGCCCACCGACACCGACGCTCCGGCAGGAGGAGGGGAGCTAGAAGCGGTCGGGCGAAGGGGTGCCGTGGCCGTAGCGGATCGACACATCGGCGTGACGGTCGAAGCGGTAGCCGACGCCGCGCACCGTGCGCACGATGTCTTCGTAGCGACCCAGCTTGGCGCGCAGGCGTCGCACGTGCACATCGATCGTGCGCTCACCCGGGGAGTCGTCTTCGGTGGCGCCGTTCCACAGCGAACTCACGAGCTCCGCGCGCTCGATCGTGCGGCCTTCGCGCAGCACGAGGTACTGCAGCAGCTCGAACTCCTTGAACGTGAATGCCGCCGAATCGCCGTCGATCAGCACGCGCTTGCGCGAGATGTCCACGACGACGCCGCCGGGAGCGCGGTCTTCTTCTTCGGTCTCATCCTCTTTTGTGCGGGCGATCGCCGAGGGCTCGTGCAGCGCGAGGCGCACCACGTCGACGTCGCGGCCACCCGAGCCGACCGGCGCGAGCGCGACAGTCGCGTAGGTCTCCGCGTCGGGTGCGAGCTCGGTGAGTGTGCGGCGTAGGGCGTCGACGAGGACGCCGAGGTTGACGCCGGATGCCGCAGCCTTGGCTTCGTCGATGCCGACGTACAGGGCGAATCCGCGCGGCGCGGTTCCGGCAGGGAGGTTGCGGGCGGCGGGTGCGTCGGCGGCAGGAGCTGCGTCGGCGGCGCGCTCGGCGGCGATGGGCGGAACGGCGCGCAGGTGACGAGCGGTGGCCGGGCGTTCGAGGAGAGCGGTGTTCGACATGATGATGATCCTTGAGGGAGGAACCCCGAGCCGTTTCGGCGGAGTTCGGTTGTGCTGCTGGGGCGGCCTCTCAGCGGGGCCTGGGTGCGGCATCCGGGTGTGCGTGATCGACGCACGAGCCGGTGCTCGGGGGATCCTGCGCCGCATTTCAGAAGCTGCGGGCGGATCCGGCGGGGTCACCGTGTCAGCGACACATTCGACAGCACATGGCGACGCGGCCGGCCATCATCATGCCGGCAGTCCCGTTCGCCTCCAGGGCGGACAGAGAGCGCGCGTTGTCAGTCATGACGCGATTATGACGGATTGCGTCCCCATGCGTCAAATCGCACGGATGCCGCGCCAGTTGCGTGACGGAATGTTACACATTGCTCAATCCCACGCCGAGCGCTGTGCGCGCCCCGTCGGCGGGACAAGGGCGCGAGCGACGACACGGACTTGTTGCTGAATCCATCAAAACACCTGGCCACCGTGACCTCGTTCGTCGACGAGATGGCACGCCGGGAGCTGCCGATCAACCTGGTGAGGCGGCTCGACGGCTCGGTGCGGCAATGGGATCTGTGTGGCAGGCGGGCATGGGCCTCGTGGACTTCACCAACCCCGACCGACTGGTACCAGGGCAAGCTGCGCGCCCTCGTCGACCAGGGCGTGAACTGCTTCAAGACCGACTTCGGCGAGCGGATCCCGCTCGAGGTCGACTACTTCGACGGGGCCGACCCGCCGCGGATGCACAATCTCTACACGCAGCTCTATAACAAGGCGGTGCACGACTACGACTACCTCGAAGGTCTGCGCTTGCGGGTGTTCCCCGGCGGCTCGGGCACCTCGGAGGTGACCGTCACGACGCCGGACGGTCGGTCCGAGATCTTCACCGTCGACCTCGCCGAGGTGACGCGATGAGACCGCGCGCGACGTCGGGGAGCGGCATCCTTTCGGGAATCGCACAGCCGCGCTCGCGCCCGGTGTCAGCCGGGAGTCGTAACCTGGCTGGGTGACATCGATGACATTCACGCACGAACCAGACGCGTCGCGGTACACGCTGCATCGCGGCGGCCACCTCGTGAGCGTCCTGGACTACCGCGACGACGGGCGCACGGTCGCGATGACCCGCGCCTACACGGTGCCCACCTTCCGCGGGAACGGATACGCCGGCGAGGTCGTGGATCGCGCGGTCGCCGAGCTCGAGCGCCGCGGAGATCGTCAGGTCATCCCGGTCTGCTGGTACGTCGCCGACTGGTTCGCCGCGCACCCCGACCGCGACGGCATCCTGCACCAGCGCGCCACCGCATAGCCCGCGTACCCGGGCCCCTACACTGAGCCCGTGAACTTCGAGAGCCTCTTCACGGTCGTCGCCCTGGGCTTCGAGGCGATCGGCGCGCTCGCGATGATCGTGGGATTCGCGATCGCCGTGATCCTGGGAGCGCGTACGCTGCGACGGGGCGACGGGGGCAATGCCGCGTTCTCGGTGCTGCGCACCACGCTCGGCGCCGCGATCCTCCTGGGGCTGGAGGTGCTGGTCGCGGCCGACCTCATCCGCACGATCACTTCCAAGCCCTCTATGGAGGACGCGCTGATCCTGGGCATCATCGTGGTCATCCGGACGATCCTGTCGATGTCGATCCAGATCGAGATCGAGGGCATGCTCCCGTGGCGTCGAGCGCTCACGACGAGCGGCGGTCAGCTCATCGGGCAGGCGATCTCGAAGGACCGCACGGCGTCGAAAGCGCGTGCGACGGGCGATCCCGCCGCTCCGTAGCCGGGGCGCGGGTGTGCGTCAAGCCCCTGTGGGGATCGGCGCCGCCGGGAGAGGGTGGGAACGTCGATAGGAGACGTCTATGAGCACGGATGGACATGGAACCGGATCGGGTCTGCCCCCCAACTCACCGGATGGAACGGATGCCACGGCGGATGCTCCGGGAACGGTGGAGGGCGACCGGCCGGGCCAGAATGCCGACCCCGATCTCATCACGGATCACGACCTCGAGGAGAGGGACTCCTGATGTCGGGCACCACGAACGAATTCGAGAACCCGGGCGGCAACTACCCCGACCGCCAGGACACAGACGGCGCATCGGCGCAGCCCGTTGACCAGCGCAGTGACGCCGGCGTCGGCGGGAAGGTGCACGACGAGGGCGACGGCCGCAATGCGCCTGCGAGCGGCGAGGCGGTGCAGGACGAGCCCGTGCTCGAGCAGAACAACGCGACGACCCAGGACAAGCTCGACGGCATCGCCGCTCAGACGCGCGTGGATCTCGGCGATGAGTCGCAGGACCGGTATGAAGAAGTCCTCCGTCAGCGGCTCGACGACGCCGGCATCCAGCTGACGGACGACGACGTGAGCAAGCTCGCCCGGCGTTCCGGCGGCGCCGGTTCCGGCGGCGGCAGCGGCGTCTGACTCCCAGACTCCGGCGGCGGATGCACTCCGCCGCCGCCCCCGTCATCGATCAGGCGACCGCGCAGACCGTCGCTTCGCAGTTCTTGATGCCGATGGGTCGCGGCCACGCTGCGCGCGTCGCGCGAGTCGAGGGCCGCGTGGCGTACGCGACCGGCGGTGCGGCCGTCTCCATGATCGAGGCGGATCGGGCTGCGCGACGCTCTCGGATCGAGGCGAGCAGGGCATGCTCTCGCATGCGCATCTCGGACTCGTGACGGAACTGCGCTTCAGCGGCATTGATGTGGGAAAGCATGGCTCCTCCGTAGGTTCCGATGGTTCCAACGTAGGGAGGGGCTCCGACATTGCCGGTCGCGCGAGCCATGGCAGGAATCAGCGCACGGGCGACGCTTTTCGGCAACTCCGCGCGGGCCGGCCGCGCCTACAGGATGGACTATCCGGCGGAAGGAGAGGCTCATGGGGCGGATCAAGAAGGTATACCTGAGCGTGCTCAACCGGACGCTCAATCCGCTCGCACTGCGTGGTGCGCGCAGCGGTCGCGGCCCGTTCTCCCTCATCCGGCACGTCGGCCGCAGGAGCGGCCGGATCTTCGAGGCGCCCGTCGTCCTGGCCGAAGCACGTCGCGCGCCCCGCGCGCTCGTGGCCGAGCTCACCTACGGAGACCAGGTCAACTGGTATCGCAACATCCTCGCCGGAGGCGGGGAGGTCGTCCACCGCGGCCGCACATATCGGATCGTCTCCGTCGAGCGCCTGTCGACAGAAGACGGACTGCGGGCGTTCGCCGGTCCACGCGCCCTCATCCTCCGCATCCTCCGCCGTCGCGAGTTCCGGCTCATCCACGTCGAACCGGTTACGGATGCCGCGACACCGCCCGCCACACGCGTTTCGCATCCGCCGTCGACGCGGGCCCCCGGCATCCGTCCCGGCGATAGCCTGGGCTGAATGTCCGACTCCACCCCCACGAAGACAGCAGCGCCGCCGGCGCGCACCTCTCCCCACCCGCCGACGACCGAGATCGTGCTGACATCGCCGCAGCGGTGGCGCGCGTTCTGGGTCTGCGTCGCCGTCGCGGGGATCACGATCCTGGACCTGTCGAAGGTCAACGTCGCGCTGCCTTCGATCGAGTCGGCGCTCGGCGCGGGTTCGACCGAGCTGCAGCTCATCGTGTCGGGCTACGTGCTCACCTTCGGACTGGTCCTCGTGCCGATGGGACGGCTCGGCGACCAGCGGTCCCGCCGCGTGCTCTTCATCGTCGGCCTGTCGCTCTTCACGCTCACGAGCGCGCTGTGCGCCCTCGCGATCAACCCGCTCATGCTGATGATCGCCCGCCTGCTGCAGGGCGTCGCGGCGGGCATCCAGATGCCGCAGGTGCTCGGGCTCATCCAGCAGCTGTTCCAGGGGAAGGAGCGCGGACGCGCGTTCGGACTCTTCGGTGCGACGATCGGCATCGCCACGGCCTTCGGTCCCACGATCGGGGGACTGCTGATCCTCATCGGGGGCGACACCGACGGCTGGCGTCTGATCTTCTGGATGAACGTGCCGCTCGGCATCATCGCGATCGCCCTCGCCGTCTGGGTGCTGCCCAAGACCCGCACGCGATCCCGCAAGGCGCTGTCGTTCGACCTGTTCGGCGTGCTCCTGTTCGGACTGGCGGTGCTCTCGCTCATGTGGCCGTTCCTGTTCACGACCGGCTCACCCGACGACGATCCGCGGCGGTGGTGGCTGCTCGTCGCGTTCGTTCTGTTCGCGGGCGCCTTCGTGGCGTGGGAGCGGCACTACGAGCGGAGCGGCAAGCAGCCGCTCATCCGCTTCGCGCTGTTCCGCGTCTCCTCGTTCCGCAACGGCACCCTGCTGATCGCCGCCTACTTCACGGCTCTGCCGGCACTGTTCCTGCTGACGACCCTCTTCCTGCAGACGGGGGTGGGGCTCGCGCCGGTGTACGCCGGGATGGTCACGATCGGCTTCGCCCTCAGCAGCGCCCTCTTCTCCTGGATCGGCGGCAACCTCGTCGGCACCTACGGACGCCCGGTCGTCGTGTGGGGACTGGTGGCTGTTCTCGCGTGCGTGATCGGGCTGGCCGCGGCCGCGCTGTTCGTGCCCGCCGCCTGGGTGGGCTGGGTCATGGCCGCCGTCATGGTGGTGGGCGGAGTGGGAGGCGGCCTGGTGATGTCGCCGAACCAGACCCTCACGCTGGCCGACATCCCCGTCAAGCAGGGCGGTGTGGCCGGCTCGATCGGACAGCTCGGTCAGCGCATCGGCACCTCGGTCGGCACCGCCATCGCGCTCTCGCTGTTCTACGCGACCATCTACCGCGAATCCGGCAGCGCGCCCGACATCGTGGTCTACCACGATGCCTACGCGTACGGAATGACGGCGGTGGCGATCTTCATCGCGCTCGCGTTCCTGATCGCGGTCATCGACCTGACCTCGAGGCGGCGCAAGGGGAAGGCCCGCCGGGTCTGAAGCCGGCTTCTGGCTTCGCGATGGGCGAACCGCCCGCCCGCCTCGAAGGGGATGTCGCACGGCGGCCGTACCGTGTGAGCATGCGCATCCTGCACACCTCGGACTGGCACATCGGGCGGTCGTTCCACGGCCACGCCACCCTCGATGCGCTGCGCGGCGTGCTCGACGCGCTCGCCGTCCAGGTGCGCCAGCACGAGGTCGACGTCGTGATCGTCGCGGGCGACGTCTTCGACTCCGCAGCCCCCGCGGCCGGGTGCTACACCCTCCTCTCCGACACCCTCGGCGCGCTGTCCGACGCCGGCGCCCGCATCATCGTGACCAGTGGCAACCACGACTCGGCGGCGCGGCTCGGATTCCAGTCCGCGCTGCTGCGCGACGGCATCCACGTCGTGACCGATCCGCTGTCGGCGGGCACGCCGATCACGATCGACGACGCGCACGGACCCGTGCACTTCTACGGCATCCCCTTCCTCGAGCCCGCGCTCGTGCGGCACCTGTGGCCGGACGCCGAACTGCGCTCGCAGCGCGCCACGATCGAGCACGTCATGGGTCTGGTCCGCGGCGATCTCGCCGAGCGCGGCGGCCGCTCGGTCGCGATCGCACACTGCTTCGCGGCGGGCGTCGACGCGACGCCCGGTGTGGAGCGCGAGATCCGTCAGGGCAGCCTCGATGTCGTTCCGCTCTCGGCGTTCGAGGGGCCCGACACGGTATCGCCCGACACGGTATGGCCTGACTACATCGCCCTCGGACACATCCACGGTCGCCAGCAGCTCTCCGACCGCGTTCGCTACGCGGGCGCTCCGCTGCACTACAGCTTCGGCGAGGCCGACAAGCCCCGCGGCTCGTGGCTCGTCGAACTCGATGCCGGAGGGCTCGCGTCCGTCTCGTGGCTCGACCTGCCCGTCCCGCGGCGCCTGACGACGCTGCGTGCGCCGCTGGAGGAGCTGCTGAGCGACACCCGCTTCGCCGAGCACGAGGATTCGTGGGTCTGTGCGCAGTACACGGATGCGACCCCGCAGTCCGACCCGATGCGCCGGCTGCAGAGCCGCTACCGGTTCTGCGCGACCGTGATGCACACGCCCGAGGGTGTCCGGGGGCCGGACGGCCTCACCTACTCCCGCCGTGTGCGTGCCGCGCGCAGTGACGCCGAACTCGTGGACGCGTTCCTGACGCACGTTCGCGACGGCGCGGGCGCGACCGAGCAAGAAGTCGCGCTGATCCGAGACGTGATCGACGAACGCTCCCTCGTGGAGGCGACATCGTGATGGTGGGACAGTGAGGCTCCACCGGCTCGAACTCGAGGGTTTCGGCCCGTTCCGCGAGCGGCAGGTCGTCGACTTCGACGCGTTCGCCGCCGACGGCATCTTCCTCATCGCCGGCCGCACGGGGGCGGGCAAGTCGAGCGTGCTCGACGGCGTGTGCTTCGGGCTGTACGGCGGGGCGCCTCGCTACGACGGATCAGAGAAGCGCTTGCGCAGCGACCACTGCGCTCCGGAGGATCCGACGAGCGTGACGGTCGAGTTCAGTGCAGCCGACACGCGCTGGCGGGTCACGCGCTCGCCCGAGTACGACCGGCCCAAGCAGCGCGGTACCGGGCTCACGACGGAGCCTCACCGTGCCCAGCTCGACGAGCTGGTGGACGGTGTCTGGATCGCCCGCGCGGCGCGCCCGGTAGACGTCGCACGCGATCTCGACGAGATCCTGGGTCTCAATCAGCAGCAGTTCCTGCAGGTGATCCTGCTCGCACAGGGGCGCTTCGCCGAGTTCCTGCTCGCCAAGAACGACGACAGGCAGCGCCTGCTGCGCAAGCTCTTCGGAACGCGCACGTACGAGGACTATCAGAACGCCCTCGAGCAGCGTCGCAAAGAGGCCGAACGTGCGCTCGCCGCCGCCGGCGACGGGGTGATCCTCCTGCTCGGCGAGGCCGGGCGACTGATCGAGGCGGACGACCTCGGCGGCGACGCACCTGAAGCCGGCGCGGCCGAGCGCGCGATGAGCGTCGCGGAGCGGTTCGAGGCCGGCGATCGCGCGGTGCAACGGGCCGCGTACCGCGCCGACACGCTCGCGCGGGAGAGGGACGCCGCGGATGCCGCACATCGCGCGGCTGAAGTCGCACACACCGCCGCGAAGACGCTGCGCGAGAAGCAGGAGCTGCGCGTGCGGTCCCGCTCGGCGCTCGCTGCGCTCGACGTGCGGGCCCCGGGCGTGGCGGAAGACCGGCTGACGCTCGAGCGGGCGAGCGCCGCCGAGACGCTCCGCGCTCCGATCGAGTCCACGTCGCACGCCCTGGCATCGGCCGCATCGGCCGCCGAGGTCGAGACGCTTGCCCTGACGGCATGGATCGCGGCGGGAGAGAATGCGGATGCCGCGTCGCTCGGCATCCGGCTGGACCGACTCACCGGCGACCTGGCCGTCGCGACCGCGGCGCTCACCCAGGAACAGCGCCTCGAGGAGGCCGAGAAGACTCTCACCGCGACACGCGGCCGCATTCAGGAGTTCGAGACGATCCTGGGCCGCATCGACGCGGCGCGCGCGGGTCTGCCGGAGCGTCTGGCCGTGCTGGATGCGGATCTGGCCGGGCACACCGCGACCGCCGGATCGCTCACGGCGGCGCAGATGCAGCTCGCGGATGCCGCGGCTCGTCTCGACGCCGCCCGCGACGCCGAGCGGCTCGCGGCGGCGCAGCGCGACGCGGAATCCGCGCACGCTGACGCCCTGGTCGCGCTCGAGCACGCGGCCGGCGCCGTCACCGCGCTGCTGAGGCGCCGCCTCGCCGGCCACGCGGGCGAACTGGCCTCGACGCTCATCGACGGCGAGCCCTGCGCGGTCTGCGGCTCGACCGAGCACCCCGACCCGGCCGTTGCGACCGACGAGCCCGTCACCGACGACGACCTCGCCGACGCCGAGCGGCGCAAGGATGCGGCCGCAGCGATCGAGCGGACCGCGTCGGACACCGCGCGCTCAGCGCGCACCACGCACGCCGAGGCGGCGGCACGCGCCGGCGGAGCAGCCGTCCCGGCGCGGGAGACGGCGCACGCCGCCGCCAGGATCGCGGTCGCGGCGGCACAGGAGGCGGCCGACGCCCGCGACCTGCTCACGGCTCAGCGTCACCAGCTCATCGACACGGATGCCGCCGCCGAGGCCGAACGCGACGAACTGGCCGCAGAGCTGGCCGCCGCGCGGGAGTCCGCAGCCGCGCTCGAGGAGCAGGTCTCCGCCGCCCGACGTGCGGTCGACGCCGCCCGCGGTGCGTTCGCGACCGTAGCGGAGCGGATCGCCGACGTCACGCGTCGCCGGCGGCTCGCTCAGACGCTGGCCGACGCGCATGCCGATGCCGCCGCGCGCGAGGCGGTGGCGCAGGATGCCGTCGCCGACCGCGATGCCCGGGTGGCGGCATCCGTCTTCACCGACGCCGCCGAGGCGACCCTCGCTCTCCGTGACGCAGCGGTACGTGCCGCGCTCGACGAGCGGATCCGTGAGCACGATGCGGCGCTGCGGGCCGAGCGCGACCGCCTGCGCGATCTCGAGATGGAGCTGGCCGGCGCACCCGAAGCGCTCACCGAGCCGGCTGTGACCGCGACGGCTCTGGCCGACGCGCGGGAACGCTGGAGCGCCACGGTGGATGCCGCGGCCCACGCCGCGCAGACCTCCGCGCGGCTGCGCGATCTGCTCGAGCGCGCGGCGCACGCTCACGCGGAGATCGCACACCTCGCCGACGAGCACGAGTTGGTCGCCCGACTGGCGAACACCGTGGCCGGCAAAGCGCCGAACACGCACCGGATGACGCTCGAGTCGTTCGTCCTCGCGGCGGAGCTCGAGGAGATCGTCGAGGCGGCGAACCTCCGCCTCGATGACATGTCGTCAGGGCGCTACCGCCTGCAGCACACCGATGCCCGCGCGGCGCGGGGTGCGGCATCCGGTCTCGGCCTGCAGATCATGGACGCGCACACGGGGCAGGCGCGCCCCGCGCAGTCGCTGTCCGGCGGAGAGACCTTCCTCGCCTCGCTCTCCCTCGCCCTGGGTCTGGCCGAGGTCGTCACGGCTCGCGCGGGCGGCGTGAAGCTCGACACCCTCTTCATCGACGAGGGCTTCGGCTCGCTCGACGATGACACCCTCGACCTCGCGATGCGCACGCTCGACGAGCTGCGGCAGGGCGGCCGCACCGTCGGCCTCATCAGCCACGTCGCGGCGATGAAGGAGCAGCTGCCCGCGCAGCTCGTCGTGGAGGCGACCGCCCAGGGACCGAGCGTCATCCGCCAGGAGATCGACGTCATGGCGTGATCGACGGCGCCGGAAGAGGGTCTCTCGCGTCGCGCGGCGCGCTTAGGCTGAAGGGGTGAACAAGGGAACCATCTGGACCATCGTCGGCGTGATCGCAGCGATCCTCATCGCATGGTTCCTCGTGAACGTCCTGTTCTCCGTGCTGGCGTTCATCTTCAAGCTGCTGGCCGTCGCCGTCGTCGCGGTGATCGTGTTCTTCGTGCTGCGGATGATCTTCGCGCGCAGCGACTCCGAGTCCTGATCGGCCGTCGCCGGGATCAGACTCCGTACTCGGCGAGCATGAACGCGCGCAGCTCCACGCTGCACGCCGTCACCGCCGTGCGCCAGTCGGTGATCGCATCGTCCTGCGCGCGATCCGACACCGCCTTGATCACCCGGATCGGCACCTCGAACTGCTCCGCGACCCACGCGTAGGCATACGTCTCCATATCGACCAGCCCGGCCCCGAGTGGCCGGATCACGGCCACCGCCTCGGCGTCGTCGACGAAGTGGTCGCCGGTCGCGATGGTGACTCCTTCGCGTCCCAGCTCGAGGCGCGGGGGCAGGGAGACATGCTGCCCGACGATCCCGTCGATGTCGGTGACGTCGTGCTGGATCGCCGCGTCGATCTCGTACACCGTGCCGTCCAGCGTGGCGTCGATCGCACCGGCCGTACCGACGACGACGATCTCGTCGTATCCGCGCTCCAGCAGTGCGCGGGTGAGGGCATAGGTCGCCTGCATCTTGCCCGGTCCGGTGACGAGGCGTTCGAATCCCGGAAGGTCGGGCGGGAAGGCGACGAGTTCGGCTTCGAGCGCCGCGACGAGGAGTCTCACCGCTCCATCCTCCCAGGTCGCCGCAGCGCCACGGGCCCGATCACCTCGCGGCGCCGGTCGCGGCGCCACCGCACACGATCCTCGCTGAACTGCGCGTGCGTCGTGAAGCGGTAACGGTACGACACCGCGCGGACCCACCGGGGCTCGTCGCCCCCGAACGGATCGAAGGCGAGCAGACGCAGTGTCGGCCGATCTGCCTCCAGCAGCCTGACCAGGAAGGCCGTGAACCAGTCGTCCAGCGAGTGTCCGAGCGGCAGGAACCACATCAGCCAATCGAGCCGCAGATGGTAGGGAGCGAACAGCCCCGGGATGCGCCGAAGGTCGCCGGGCTTGCCCTTGAACGCGTACTCGTGCCAGGTCGCGGCGGACGGGTCGTCGTCCATCGTTCCCTCCACGACGATCTCGATGCGCTCCCTGGTCACCGTGCCGAACGCGCCGTACGCATTCGCCAGCTGCCACCGGTTGAAGCTCGCGTTCATCAGCTGCCGGCGGGCGAACAGGTTGCGCAGCGCCGGCCAGCTCAGCACGAGGTAGAGCGCGGCGACCACCGCCGTGACGAGCAGCCAGGGCAGGGGAATACCGTCGATGAGCCACGGCGAGTCCGCGGCGCCCCGCTGCGGGGCCCGCCCCAGCGCGGGCACGCCGATGGCCGAGAAGCCCAGCACGATGGTCGCCCAGTTGAGCCACGCGAAGTTGCCGGTCGCGACGAGCCACAGCTGGGTGGCGATGACGATCCCGGCGGCGACGACACCGACGATCGCCGGCACCGGGCCGGGGATCCACAGGCCGAGCAGAGGAGCGAACAGGAACCACGGCACGACGAGCTGAGCGAAATGGTTGCCGAGCACCTCGCCCTTGTGGAACCACCGGGGCAGAAGATGCGCCTGCCGGCTGAGCGGCCCCGGCATCGGCTGCGTCTCGTGGTGGTACGTCAGCGCGGTGAGTTCGCGCCATTCCCGACCACCCCGGATCTTGATCATGCCGGCGCCGAACTCGAGACGGAACAGCAGCCACCAGAACAGCACGATCACGATCGTCGACGGTGGCTGCGAGTCCGAGCCGAGGAACGCGGCCAGGAATCCCGCCTCCAGCAGCAGCATCTCCCAGCCGAACGAGTAGAAGGTCTGCCCGATGCTGACGATCGACATGTACGCGACCCACAGCAGGAGGAAGGCGAGCATCGGCATCCACGGCGGGCCGAGCTGCGGGATGCCGCACACCAGCATGGCCGCGACGGCGATGCCGCCGACGCACAGGCCGACCAGCCGTCGGTCGGTGTATCGCATCCAGCGGAAAACCGTGGGTCGCAGTATGCGCCCGGCGCGCTGGGACGACCTCGCCCACTCCAGCAGCTCGGGGGCGGGCAGGAGACCGTGCTCGCCGAGCAGCGGGCGGAACTGGTTCAGCGACGAGACGAACGCGACGAGGTAGAGAGCGGCGATGCCACGCTGCAGCACCTGTCGAGCGAACTCGAAGTCGACCGCCGCGAACCCGTCCATGGCGTCACGACCGGAAAAGGTCCGCAGGTTCGAGGCGAAGGCCGGCGGTGTCGCGCAGCGCTTGACGCGCGGCGTACCACCCCGGCATCCCGGTGACGCCCGGCCCTGGCGGGGTGGACGCCGACGCGATATACACGCCGCGCATGGGCGTGCGCCACGGCGCCGTCGACACGATCGGCCGGCGGATCGCCTGCAGGAAGGAGAACGCACCGCCCAGGATGTCGCCGCCGATCTCGGACGGGTTGAACGCGACGCGCTCGGCCGCGGTCATCGCGTGCGATGCGAGGATGCGGTCTCGGAAGCCCGGGGCGAATCGCTCGACCTGCCGGCTGACGAGCTCCGTCGGGTCGAGCGTGGAGTCGGCGGGCACGTGCATGTACGCCCACAGCACGCTCTTGCCGGCGGGCGCCCGCGTCGGATCGAGCACGGAGGGCTGCACGGACAGCACGTAGGGCCGGTCGGTCACCGTTCCGCGCGCGACGGCGTTCTCGCTCGCTTCGACCTCGGCACGCGTTCCGCCGAGGTGCACCGTGGGGGAGCGGGCGACGTCCGGGTGCGACCACGGGACCGGGCCGTCCAGCGCGAAGTCGACCTTCGCGGCGGCCGCGCCGTAGCGGTATCGATTGATCGCGCGCGCGTATCCGGCGGGGATGTCGGGGTGGGTGAGGGCCAGCCGAGGAGAGGTGTCCAGCAGGAGCAGATCGCCGGCCGCCGGATCACCCCAGTCGAGGTCTCGCAGGGAGCGCACGTGGTGGTCGGTGACCACCTCGCCGCCGTGCGCGCGCAGATCGGCCACGAGCGCGTCCGCGATGCGCTGCGCACCCCCGCGCGGGTACGGCCAGCCGTCGTCCGCGTGAGCGTGCGCAGCGAGGAGGAGGCCGGATGCCGAGGCCCCGACCGAGGGCAGCGGGGTGTTGGCATGCGCGAGCACCCCCGTGATGAGCGCGTCCGCCTCCTCGGTGGCGAACGTGCCGCGTCCGAGGTTCGAACCGAGCTGCAGCGCACGCAGACCGTAGCGCTGCGTCGTGATCGGATGCCGCGGCACCCGCAGCAGCTGCGAGCCGGTGAAATCGACCACGCCCTCGAGGTGGCTGCTCAAGGGGCGCAGCACGGCCAGCCACGCCGTCGCGTCGCGCCCGAGGCCCCGCGCGGTGCGCTCGATGTCGCGCCAGGCGATCGCCGCGCGCCCGCCGTCGAGTGGCTGCGCGTACGAGATCTCCGGGACGACCCATTCGATGCGATCGCGCAGTCCGAAGGCGCGGAAGAACGGTGAGCTGAGGGCCGCGGGGTGAACGGCGGAGCCGACGTCGTGCCGGAAGCCCGGGAGCGTGAGCTCCGCCGTGCGGATTCCGCCCCCGATGGTCGCCGAGGCCTCGAGCACGCGCACGGCGTAGCCGGCCCGCGCGAGGGCGACCGCCGCGCTGAGCCCGTTGGGCCCGCTGCCGACGATCGTTGCGCGCTGGGCCATGTGGTCCCTAGGGTGCGAGGTGGGGGAGTGCGGCATCCAGCTCGGCGAGCCACACGGCCGCGTTGCCGTCCGACGGTGCGCGCCAGTCCCCGCGCGGCGACAGCGATCCCGCCGGGGAGACCTTCGGCCCGTTGGGGATGGCGGAGCGCTTGAACTGGGCGAACGCGAAGTAGCGCTGCAGGAACACGCGCAGCCACTTCGCCACCGTCGGCAGGTCGTACGCGTAGCGGTCGTCGTCGGGGAAGCCGGGCGGCCAGGCGCCGGCATCCGCGTCCGCCCACGCGCGCTCCGCCAGGAAGGCGATCTTCGACGGCCGCAGCCCGAAGCGCAGGATGTGGAACAGCGCGAAGTCGTGGAGGGCGTACGGCCCGATGCGCTCCTGGGTGGACTGCATCTTGCCGTCCTGGCCCATCGGGACGAGCTCGGGGCTGATCTCGGTGTCGAGCACCGATTGCAGGACGCCCTTGGCCCGGTCGCTCAGCTCGGTCGCGCCCGCGTGCGGCCCGACGGAGTCGTCGGTGATGACCCAGCGCATGACGTGCTGGATGAGCGTCTTCGGAATGCCGGTGTTCACCGCGTAGTGGCTCATCTGGTCTCCGACGCCGTACGTCGCCCAGCCCAGAGCCAGCTCCGAAAGGTCCGACGTGCCGATCACCATCCCGCCGTTCTGGTTCGCCAGGCGGAACAGATAGTCGGTGCGCAGCCCGGCCTGAACGTTCTCGAAGGTGATGTCGTGCACCGGCTCACCGTCGGCGAACGGGTGCCCGATCCTGGTCAGCAGCTCGGTCGCGGCATCCCGGATGTCGATCGTCTCGATCGAGGCGCCGATCGCCTCCGACAGGGCGATCGCGTTGGCCTTCGTGTGCTCGGATGTCGCGAAACCGGGCATCGTGTAGGTCAGGATGTCGCTGCGCGGCCGGCCCATCCGATCCATCGCCCGCGCGATCACGAGCAGGGCATGCGTCGAATCGAGTCCGCCGCTCACCCCGAGGACCGGCTTGGGGCGCCCGATCGACTCCATGCGCTGCACGAGCCCCGACACCTGGATGTTGAACGCTTCGTAGCAGTCCTGAGCGAGGCGGGCCGGGTCGTCGGGGACGAACGGGAAGCGGTCGAGGGTGCGCCGCAGACCGATGTCGCCGGTCGGCGGGTCGAGCTGGAAGTGGACGGTCCGGAACATCGCATCGGCATGCTCGGCGCGGCGGTTGTCGTCGAAGGTGCCCTGGCGGATGCGGTCCTGGCGGAGGCGGTCGAGGTCGATGTCGGCGACCGAGCTGCGCGGTCCCTCCGGAAAGCGCTCCGTCTCGGCCAGCAGCGTGCCGCCCTCGTAGATCATGGTCTGACCGTCCCATGCCAGGTCGGTGGTCGACTCGCCGGCGCCGGCCGCCGCGTACGCGTAGGCGGCGAGGCATCGAAGCGACTGGGACTGGCAGAGGATCTTCCGATCGTCGGCCCGCGCGATCGTGATCGGGCTGCCCGACAGGTTGAGCAGGACGGTCGCTCCCGCCAGAGCCGCCGACGACGATGGGGGGATCGGCACCCACACGTCCTCGCAGACCTCGGCGTGCACGACGAGGCCGGGTACGTCCAGCGCCTCGAACAGCAGGTCGGGGCCGAACGGCGCCTCGAGGTGCGCGACCCGGATGTCCTCACCGACCTGATCGTCGCCCGGGGCGTACCAGCGCCTCTCGTAGAACTCCCGGTACGTCGGCAGATACGACTTGGGAGCCACCCCGAGCAGTTCGCCGCGGTGGATCACCACTGCGCAGTTGTAGAGCCGGCTGCGGTGCCGCAGCGGCGCGCCGACCACGAGCATCGGCAGGAGCTCCTCGGATGCCCCCACGATGCGTACGATCGCCGCCTCGACCGCGTCGAGCACGGCATCCTGCATCACGAGGTCGTCGATCGCATACCCGGTCAGGCACAGCTCCGGGAACACGGCGACCGCGACCGCATCGGCGTCGCACTCGCGGGCCGCCGCGAGCACCGCGTCCGCGTTGCGCATCGGATCGGCGATGGCGACCGGAATCGTGCAGGCCGCGATGCGCGCGAACCCGTGCCGGTACGCGCTCTCGAACTCCAGGCTCATGGCACCAGTCTGTCAGCACGTCGCTCGATGCGAGGGAGTTCAGCACATGGGCGCTACTCCGGAGCCTTCTCGACCCACGTCACCATCAGATACGGGCTGTAGACGTAGACGATGGTGTCGCCCTTCCACGCGACTTCGATCGTGCCCTTGCCCGCGTTCATCGCGGAGAGGATCTGAGAGCGAACGGCTTCCCACGCATTCCGGTCCGCGAACCGGAACTTCTTGTATGCCGTCGCCGGGCCGATGCAGAGCGTCACGTCCGTTGCCATGGGACGCACTCTATCGAGGCGGGGAGTCGGTCACGCAGGAGCGGGGGCGGTCTCTCGCCGTGCCGGCCGCACGCGCCGCACCCGAACGGCACTGTCCGCCCCCGCCCGTACGATCGGGGGGAACGAAGGGGAACCATTGCGATACATCCCGGCCGAGGCGCGCGTCGTCTGGAGCGCGAGCGACCTCAAAGCCGCCGCGGAGTGCGAGTTCGCCTGGCTGAGAGCGATCGACGCCCGGCTCGGGCGCGTGGCGGCGGTCGAGGAGCCCGAGGACGCCACGCTCGAGCGCGCGGGACGGCTCGGCGGTGAGCACGAGCTGCGCGTGCTCGCCGGCTACCGGGCCGAGTTCGGTGCGGGAGTCGTCGAGATCGCCGAGGTGCGGTCATCGGATGCCGCGGCCCTCGCCGAGGCCGTGCGTCACACCTCCGCCGCGCTGGCGTCCGACGCGGACGTGATCTACCAGGCCGCCTTCGCGACCGACGAGTTCGTCGGATTCGCCGACTTCCTGGCCCGTGACGAGGCAGGCCGCTGGATCGTGCAGGACAGCAAGCTCGCGCGGCGCGCTCGCGTGACCGCGCTCATGCAGCTGTCGGCATACGTCGACCAGCTCGACCGGCTGGGCGTGCAGCGCTCGGATCGCGTCGAGCTGCTCCTCGGCGACGGCACGACCAGCGTGCACCTCGCCGACGACCTCCTCCCGGTGTTCGGCCTGCGCCGTGCGCGTCTGAGGGCGCTCATCGCCGACCGGCGCCTCGATCGCGGTCTCGACGAGCCCGCGATCGCCTGGGGCGATCCGCGGGGAGAACTCGGCGTGCTGGCGTGCGGCCGGTGCGCGACGTGCGACGGCGAGGTCGTGGCCTCCCGCGACCTCCTCCTGGTCGCCGGAATGCGACCCGTCCAGCGCGACCGGCTGCGCGCCGCGGGAATTCCGACGATCGACGGTCTCGCGGCCGCAGGCCCGCCGCCGCAAGGCATGAACCCCGACACGTTCGCGATGCTGCAGACACAGGCGCGGCTGCAGCTCACCGCGCCCGCCGGCACGGGCGAGCCCGCGCCAAACGACCCCGACGCCTCGCCGCCGGTGCCTCCGTACGAGGTCGTCGCCCCTCCCGCGCTCGGGGCGCTGCCGCGGCCTGACGCCGGCGACCTGTTCTTCGATTTCGAAGGCGACCCGCTCTACACCGAGGGCGATGCGACGGTGTGGGGCATCGACTACCTGTTCGGCTGGGTCGACGTCCGCGAGCAGTACAGCGCGCTGTGGGCGCATTCGTTCGCCGCCGAGCGGATCGCGCTCGAGACGTTCCTCGATTTCATCCGCGTGCATCGTGCCCAGCATCCGGACTTCCACATCTACCATTACGCACCGTACGAGCCGACCCACCTGCTCACCATGGCGGCGCGGCACGGCACCCGCGAGGCGGATGTCGACCGCCTGCTGCGCGACGGCGTGTTCGTCGACCTGTATCCGATCGTGCGGCGCGCCTTGCGGGTGGGGTCGCGGTCGTACTCGATCAAGAAGCTCGAGCCGCTCTACATGGGCGACCAGGTGCGCACGAGCGACGTGCAGAAGGGCGACGATTCGATCGTGCGCTACGTCGAGGCGCGTGCGCTGCGAGACGACGGCGACGCCGGTGCGGCGCAGGAGATCTTCGACGATCTCGCCGATTACAACCGCTACGACTGCGTCTCGACCCGACGTCTGCGCGATTGGCTGGTTGACCGCGCGCGCGAGGCCGGTCTGCGTCCGTCTCCCAACCCCGAGCCGGGCGAGAACGTGTACGAGCCGTCGGCGCGTGCCGTCGCGCTCTCGGCGCTGTCGCTCGACCACCCCGACGACTCCGCCGACGCGCAGGCGCTGCGCCTGGGTGCGGCCGGCATCGATTACTACGCGCGCGAGGCGAAGACTTTCTGGGCGACGCACTTCCTGCGCCTTCGCGAGCCGGTGTCGCTGTGGGAGCAGACCCGCGATGTCGTTGCTCTCGACCCTTCGCGCTGCCGGGTCGTGGAGGATTGGCACCGCATCGAAGGGCAGCGCTCCGACCGGCGGATTCTCGAACTGCGCGGCGAGCCGGCGCCCGGCACGCGACTCAGCGAGGGTTCGAACCCGTTCGCGCTGTACGAGCTGCCTGCGCCGTTCCGGTTCGAGCCGTCGCCGCGATGGATCCACGCCGACCACCGCGTCACCGTGCTCGAGGTGCTTGACGACGGTGCCCTGGTCGAGGAGAACGCCGTAGACGGCGACACCTGGACCGAAATGCCCATCGCCCTCACCCCTCCGCCTCCGCCTCGGGCCCTCAATCAGCAGGTCGCGATCGACGCATGGGCGGATGCCGTGATCGCCGGCTCGCCGCACCTTCCTGCCGATCCGGCGACCGACATCCTGCGCCGCCGACCGCCGCGCACCCTCTCCGGAACGCTCCCCGCATCGCGCGGAGACGACGTCGACACGATCGTCCGTGCGCTCATCGACCTCGATCGCAGCTACCTCGCCGTCCAAGGCCCTCCCGGCACCGGCAAGACGTTCGTCGGGTCGCATGTCATCGCGCGACTCGTCGGCGAGCGAGGTTTCACGGTCGGTGTCGTCGCACAGTCCCACGCGGTGATCGAGAACATGCTCGATCGGGTCGTCGCGGCCGGAGTTCCGCGAGAGCTCGTCGCGAAGGCGCCGAAAGACGCCGCCGCCACCGACCTCTCATTCACCGCGATCCCCAAGAACGGCGTCGCCGCGTTCGCGGCGGAGCACGCCGAGAGTGGTTTCGTGATCGGCGGCACGGCGTGGGACTTCGCGCACGAGGGCCGCATCCCCCGGGGGAGTCTCGACCTGCTCGTGATCGACGAGGCCGGCCAGTTCTCGCTCGCCTCGACGATCGCCGTGGCACTGGCCTCGACGCGACTGCTGCTGCTGGGCGACCCGCAGCAGCTGCCGCAGGTGAGCCAGGGAACCCACCCCGAGCCGGTGGACACCTCCGCGCTCGGCTGGGTGATGGACGGCGCGGACGTGATACCGCCGGAGTACGGCTATTTCCTCGCCCGCACCTGGCGCATGCACCCGCGCGTCGCCGAGCCGGTCTCGCGGCTCTCCTACGGCGGCGAGCTCGCGGCGCACCCGTCGACGGCGCTGCGCGAGCTTGCCGGCATCCGCCCCGGTGTGATCCCGGTCCCGGTGCGCCATCACGGCAACGCGACGCAGTCCCCCGAGGAGGCCGCCGTCGTCGCCGAGATCGTCGCCGATCTCGTCGGCCGCGCATGGACCGGCATCCGGATCGGCGACGACGGCGAGACGACACGTCTGGCGCCCCGCCCGCTCGAGCAGCGCGACATCATCGTGGTGACCCCGTACAACGCGCAGCAGGTCGCGGTCGAAGCAGCATTGGCGGATGCGGGCTTTCCCGACGTGCCGGTCGGCACCGTCGACCGTTTCCAGGGGCAGGAGGCAGCGGTCGCGATCGTCTCGCTCGCCGCCTCGTCGGGCCGCGACGCCCCGCGGGGGCTCGAGTTCCTGCTGCTGCGCAACCGGCTCAATGTGGCGATCTCCCGAGCGATGCACACGGCATACCTCATCTCGTCTCCGGGTCTGCTCGACGACCTGCCGTACACACCCGAGGGTGTCGTGCGTCTGAGTGGATTCGCCCGTCTCGTGGGCGAGGCCTGACCCGACTCCTGCCGTGGGCCGCGACCGACGCGCGCGTAGACTCGCGCTCACGACGGAGGAGGCATCATGTCCGACGAACGCCAGTTCGAGATCGATCTGCCCCCCGAGCTCGTCGCCGGCGCCTACGCCGACTTCGCGAACGTGTGGCACACACCGACGGTGTTCATCATGGACTTCCTCACGCTCGCCAAGCCGCCCAGTGAGACGGTGGATGCCGAGACGGGCGAGCGGCGCACGATCGTGCCCGCCCGTGTGGTCAGCCGCGTCCGCATCCCGCCCGAGCAGGTCTTCGAGCTCGCGAAGGCGCTCACGCAGCAGCTCGAGTTCTGGGAGCAGGAGACCGGTCGCCGGCCCCCGGCGACCCCTGTTCTGGACGACGGGGCCTGAGCGTCGCGTTCACTCGGTGGGCCGTAGACCGCCGATCGCGCCGTGTCAACCCCGTTGGGACAGAATACGCGCACGCTTAGCCTGACGGAAGCGTCTCACCATAGGCGCAGGCCGCGGCATCCGTTCGGCGAGGGGTGGATGCCGCGGCCATTCGCGTCCGGCCGTGCGCATCTTCGGTATCACGCAGCCGTGCGCGCTCTCTCTCATCGGGAGAGGGAGTGTGACATGAGCGTCATCTCAGCGGTTCCGGCGGCCGACACCATCGCGGATGCGGCGACCGACCTCGGCGATGCGCCGGCGCGACCAGGCCTCGTCTTCTGGATCGTCCGCTATCTTCCCGCCGAGATCGTCGGCACCGCCGCCACGGTGTTGGCAGGTCTGGCGGTCACGATCTGGACTGACGCGCCCGCGCTCATCGCGCTCGCCGCTCTGGCCGGCGAGATCGTCGGCTTCTACGTCGTCCTCGCGATCACGATCTACGCCGAGCAGGCGGCGATCGAACCCGGCCGGCGCAGAGCGCTCGGCCGCACGTTCCTCCTGCTGGTCGCCGAGTTCGGCGCGGCCGAGCTGCTCGATACCTTCCTGATCCGCCCGGTCGCCCTCGTGGTGGGCGTCTGGCTCCTGTCCGACCCGATGTGGGGCCTGCTCGCCGGCAAGGTGTTCGCCGATGTGATCTTCTACACGATCGCCGCCGGTGCCTTCACCGTCACCGCCAAGACCGGTCTGCGCGACGGCCGGCGTTCGCGGGCGGGGGAGTCATGAGCGCGTTCGACACCCGCCGCCAGGCGCGCTCCGCGCGCACGCACCGGCAGATCAGGGTCGACGAGACCGCCGCACTGCTCGCCTCCGACATCGCGCAGGCAGCGATCGCCCTGCACGGCACGCCGGTGCTGCTGCTGGACCCCGAGACCGTGCGCCGGCAGTTCCGACGGCTCACCGCCGCCCTTCCGTTCGTCGGCTTCCACTACGCGGTCAAGGCGCTCTCGCACGAAGCCGTCATCGAGGCGCTCGCCGACGAGGGATGCGGTTTCGACGTCGCGACCGGAGCGGAACTGGCCCTGCTCGACGGAATCGACCGCACGCGCATCATCCACACCCACCCGGTCAAGAAGGCCTCCGAGATCGCCGAGGCGCTCGCGGCGGGCGTGCGCACCTTCGTCGTGGACAACGAGGCGGAGCTGGACAAGTTCACCGGTGCGCCGCAGGACGTCCGACTCCTCGTCCGCCTCGCGTACCGCAGCCCGAACGCCAAGAGCGACCTGTCGACGAAGTTCGGCGTCGGACCGTTCGAAGCCGCGCACCTCGTCGAGCGGGCGCTCGAGCAGGGAATCAGGATCGGCGGGTTCAGCTTCCACGTCGGAAGCCAGCTGGACGACCCCGCACGATTCGCCGTGGCGATCAGAGAGACCCTGGCGCTGATGGATCACCTCGAAGCGACGCTCGACGTGCGCTTCGAGACCCTCGACATCGGCGGCGGCTTCCCGGTCGCGTACGACTCGGCAGTCACGCCCCTCGAGGATCTGGCCGCGATGATCCGTCCGCTGCTGGAGACGCGCGCCGACCGGCTCTCGATCATCGCGGAGCCCGGCCGGGTGCTGGTCGCCGAGGCGATGACGCTCGTCACCAGCGTCGTCGGCATCGCCGAGCGCAGCGACGGACGCTGGTACTACCTCGACGACGGGCTGTACGGCTCGTACTCGAACGTGCTCGCCGAGGACGTGCATCCGCTCATCTTCTCGGAGCGGGAGCTGGCCGGACGCGACGCGGATTCGGCCGCGCACCGCTGGGCCACGCTCGCGGGACCCACGTGCGATTCGAGCGACGTCATCGCCCGCGAGGCGCTCCTCCCGCAGCTCGAGGTGGGCGACATGCTGGTGAGCCCGGTCATGGGCGCGTACACCGCCGTGACCTCGACGCGCTTCAACGGGCGCACCGCGACCCCGGTCGCCGTCGTCGGTCAGGGCGCCCGGACGGGCGAGCTCACGGCGGTCGCGCAGGTCGACTCGATCTCGGACGCCGCGCTCGTCTGAGCGATCAGACCGTCCCGTAAAGGCGATCGCCGGCGTCGCCGAGGCCGGGCACGATGTAGCCCTTCTCGTTGAGGCGCTCGTCCAGGGCGCCCAGCACCAGGGTCACGTCGCGTCCGTCGACCTGCTTCTCGATCGCGGCGACGCCCTCCGGCGCACCGAGCAGGCAGATTGCCGTGACATCGCGCGCGCCGCGGCGGAACAGGAACTCCATGGCCGCACCCAGCGATCCGCCGGTCGCGAGCATGGGGTCCAGAACGAAGCACTGCCGGTCGCTCAGGTCTTCGGGCAGGCGCTCGGCGTAGGTGGCGGGCTCGAGCGTCACCTCATTGCGCGCCATCCCCAGGAAGCCGACCTCCGCGCTGGGAAGCAGCTTCACCATTCCCTCCAGCATGCCCAGGCCGGCGCGGAGGATCGGCACGACCAGCGGACGCGGCTCGCTGATCTTGACCCCCATCGTCGTGGTCACCGGCGTGCGGATCTCGTGCGGGCTCACCCGGACGCTGCGGGTGGCCTCGTAGGCGAGCAGCGTGACGAGCTCCTCGGTGAGCTGCCGGAACACCGGCGACGAGGTGTTCTCGTCACGCAGGACCGTGAGCTTGTGGGTGATGAGCGGATGATCCGCGACGTGCAGGCGCATACGCACAGGCTATGGCACCGACGGCGCCGTCACGTGGCCGCGGACTACGCTCGCAGGGTGATCTACGACGCCGCCGACTCCGCCGCGATGGCGCGTGCGCTCGAGCTCGCCGAGGCTGCGGGATACGCGGGCGACGTGCCTGTCGGCGCGGTGGTGATGGATGCCGCCGGCGCGGTCGTCGGCGAGGGCCGCAACCTCCGCGAGCCGACGCACGATCCGACGGCGCACGCGGAGGTCGTCGCCCTGCGGCAGGCCGCGGCCGCGGCCGGAGCGTGGAACCTGGAGGGCTGCACCCTGGTGGTCACGCTCGAGCCGTGTCTGATGTGCGCGGGCGCGCTGCTGCAGGCTCGGGTGTCGCGCCTGGTCTTCGGCGCGTGGGACGAGAAGGCCGGGGCTGCCGGCTCGGTGTACGACGTCGTGCGGGATCGGCGCCTGCCGTACCGGGCGGAGGTCGTCGCCGGAGTGCGCGAGGATGAGGCATCCGCCCTTCTGCGGCGATTCTTCGAGAAGCGGCGTTAGCGTCGAGCGGGATGCCGCCGCTCAGCGGGGCAGAAGCGGAAGCACTTCGGCGCCGAGGTAGGCGGTCTGATCCAGGTCGCGCATGTCGACCGTTTGGAAGTAGATCCGTCGCGCGCCGAGGTCGGTGAGCCGCCCGACCTTCGCGGCGATCTCGTCGGCATCGCCGCAGATGTTCGTACTGTTCCGGAACTCGTCGAGCGGTCGCCCGGTGGCCGCCGCACGACGGGCGAGGGTCTTTTCGTCGGGGCCGGCGATCGTGGGCAGCGCGACGGACAGCTTCATCGTCGAGGGATCGCGGTCGATGCGCTCGCACGCCGCTCTCACACGGGCGAAGGCGTCGGCGATCTCCGGCTCCGGCCGGAACCCGATGTTGAATTCCGTGGCGTAACGGGCTGCCAGTTCGGGCGTCCGGCGCGGTCCGCCTCCGCCGATGATGATCGGCACCCGATCCTGCCGGGGCTTCGGTAGCGCCGGAGCACCCGCGAGCGTGTAGTGCGCGCCCGCGAAGTCGAACCTGTCGCCGTAGGGCGTCGACCATAGGCCGGTCACGATGGCGAGCTGCTCCTCGAAGAGACGGAATCTCTTCGCCGGGAACGGGATGCCGTACGCCCGATGCTCCGCCTCGAACCACCCGGTGCCGAGCCCGAGCTCCATCCGTCCCCCCGACATCTCGTCGACCTGGGCGACCTGGATCGCCAGCACCGCAGGCAGGCGGTGGGTGGCGGAGGAGACGAGAGTGCCGAGGCGGATGCGGGTGGTCTCGCGTGCCAGTCCGGCGAGGGTCGTCCAGGCGTCCGTGGGGCCGGGGAGGGGATCGCCGACGCCCATGCGCATGAAATGGTCGGACCGGAAGAATCCGTCGAATCCGGCCCGTTCGGTGGCCAGCGCGAACGCCAGCTGCTCGTCGTAGCTGAATCCCTGCTGAGGCTCCGTGAACGTGCAGTACTCCATCGCCTCAGTCTCGCAGCGCTCGATGGGGGTCAGTCCATGGCCCGAATGACGACCTCTTCGGTGGGCGGGTTGTGGGAGTCGGTCGCGTGGTAGACGTCGGGTTCGAAGTAGATCGCGCGTGCGGTCGGAACCGCCTTTCGGACGCGGGCCTCGACGATGTCGATGTCGGCTGCGACCTCCGCGAGGTGCTTGTCGCCGGCGAAGCCGAGCTTCGCCGCCACGAGCAGCTCGTCGGGGCCGAGGTAGAGCGTCTTGATGTGGATGAGGCGCTGCACCTCGGGACCCCCGGTGATCGCCGCCACGATCTTCTCGTGGTCCGCGTCGGTGGCGCCCTCTCCCACCAGAAGGCTCTTGGTCTCGATGCCGAGTGTGATCGCGACGACGATCAGCAGGGTGCCGATCATCAGCGTGCCGATCGCGTCGAAGAGCGAGTTGCCCGTGATCGCGGTGAGACCGACTCCGAGCAGGGCGAAGACGAGACCGATGAGCGCGGCGATGTCTTCCAGCAGCACCACGGGAAGTTCAGGCGCCTTGGAGTGGCGCACGAACGAGACCCAGGACTGCCCCTTGCCCCGCACCAGGTTGCTCTCCCGGATCGCCGTCCGCAGCGAGAACGACTCCAGCACGATCGCGATCGCCAGCACCGTGAGCGGGATCCAGATGTTCTCGAGCTCATGCGGATGGGTCAGCTTGTCGATGCCCTCGTAGATCGAGAACAGTCCCCCTACCGAGAACAGGATGATCGAGACGACGAATGCGTACACGTACCGCTCGCGGCCGTATCCGAAGGGGTGCTCGCTGTCTGCGCGCTTCTTCGCTCTGCGGCCGCCCAGCAGCAGCAGCAGCTGATTACCCGAGTCGGCGACCGAGTGGATGGCCTCCGCGAGCATCGAGGCGGACCCGGAGAAGAACCATGCGACGAACTTGGCGATGGCGATGCCCATGTTCGCCAGGAACGCCGCGATGATCGCCTTGCTGCCGCCCGTCGCGCTCATGGGGACGAGTCTACGGATCAGTCCTCTGACTTGAGGATGATCGTCTCGGTCGGCGGAGCGGGGTTCGCCGGAGTCCCGACATACCCGATCACCGAGAGCAGGGCGTGGCGGAACTCCGCGGGTGCTTCGAGATGGGCGGAGTGCCCGATGCCGTCGAGCCGGACCTCGGTGACCTCGCCGCCCGCCGCCGCGTAGGCGGCGAGCACGTCACGGGTCTGCGACACCATCGGCTGCGGGGGTGCGACGTCCGCCCCTGGCCAGCCGGGGACGATACCGAGCTGACCGAGGTTATTGACGTCATAGAACGAGGTGTCCGACACGATCGGGTCCAGGGCGCCGTGAATCCACGCGATCGGAGGCTTCGGCTCGAGGTCGACGATTCGGGACAGGTTGAAATACCGCGGCGCCATCGAGTTCAGCACGCCGAGCGTGCCCGGCGCGAAACCCGGCCAGTTCTCGCTGGAGACGCTGTCACCCGGGTAATTGCCCGTCGCCGTCGACGTGGTGAGCATGGAGTCGACCCAGACGTCCTCGTGATCACTCGTGAATCCCGCTGCGACGTAGCTCGCCCGGAAGACACTGCGCGGGGAGGTCGGAGCGTCGGCGGTCGCGTCGTGGTCGATGAGGCGCTGCACGAAATCCGGGTTCACAGATCCGCCGCCCATGCCCGCATCGTCATCGGTCAGTCGGGTGCCGTCGCGGCGGGTGCCGCCGACGCCGTACGGCGACACCGGCGAGAGGAGGGTGAGACTCAGAACGGGGTGTTCCAGTGCGTACTGCATGATCACGCCGCCCCCCATCGACCAGCCCACCAGGTGCGCCGTCGGGATGCCGAGGACCTCGAGGGTCGCCCGCACGTCGTCACTGAAGTCCCGGACCCCGCGGGTGGCATCGACGGGTGCGTGCTCGGTTCCGCCGAATCCGCGGAGATCGATCGCGATGACCCGTAGGTCGTGAGGGAGATCCTGCATCGTGTTCAGCCAGAACCACGACGACGAGAGGTTTCCGTGGACGAGCACGACCGTCCGCTCAGGCGGCGTCGAGGCCTCGTCGCCGTCGCGCTCCAGGATGTTCACCATCAGATCCGGTGTTTCGACGATCCGTGAGCTGATGCCGTCGAAGAGGGTCATGGGCGGTCCTTCGCTGTCGTCGCGGAGGCGCCAGCGCCCCCGACTCCTCGACTATAGCCCCGGCCCGATGTAGGTGAACGACCTTTCAGTTCTCGTCATCAGGCGGCGTCTGGCCGGTGTAGAACGCATAGGTCGCGTCGGCCGCGCGCCGCGCCGCGTCGGCATCGTCGCCCGCCGCGATCTGCGCGTCGGCCCATCCGTCGGCGGCCGCGCGGGCGAACCGCTGCCCCTCCTCGCCGAGCATCCACGCTTCGGCCGCTTCGGGCGGCAGCTGACCGTCGCCGCGCAGATGCAGCGCCAGCCCGAGCAGGCCCTGATCCCACCCGACACCCGTCGCTCCGGGTCCGTACGTCTCCCAGAACCCCGGCGGCAGGTCGGCCGAGCGCGCGACGTGAGTCAACTCGAACGCGGTGGTGTCCTCGTCGACCGCGCGCAGGGCGATCGTGACCCACGACATCCCGCCTCCGAACTCCCAGGTGGCACGGTAGCCGGCGGAGCGCTCGGTCGGCGGGGAGCATTCGAGAACCTCGCCACCCGCGTTGCCCTGGAACTGGTATCTGCCGCCCTGCCTCAGATCACCGGACACCGGCAGGAACCACCGCGCGATGCGATCAGGGGAGGTCACGGCGTCCCACACGTCGGCGAGAGGGGAGGGATACACCTGGGAGAGGGATTGCGCGCGAGCGGGCTCGCCATCCATCTCCGTCATCTGCGCGCCGCGCGTCACGGCGTCGATCTGGGCGTTCACGTCGACCATGTCAGTTCTCCTCTGTGTCGGTCGGTCCGGTGGGTGGGTCGGTCGGCTCGGAGCCGGGGGATGCCGCGCTCTCCTCAGCGATGCGCCGGATGCGTCTGCCGCGGGCGAGTTCGGTGCCCAGGGCATCCAGGTGCGGCTGCCAGAAGCGCCGGAAGGGGTGGAACCACGCGTCGGCCGCTTCCAGCGCTGCCGGGTCGACCGCGTAGAGGCGTCGTGCTCCGTCTGGTCGGACGCGTGCGAATCCCGACTCCCGGAGCACCCGCAAGTGCTGCGAGACGGCCGGCTGGGAGATACCGAACTCGCGCTGGACCACCTCGCCGATCTCGCCGGCGCTGCGTTCGCCATCGGCGAGCAGTTCCAGCACCCGGCGGCGGACCGGATCTCCGAGAACATCGAGCGCGTGCATGGTCCCATGATTGCGCCGCAGCTTATATAAGTCAAGGTTGATGTTAAACAGCGGTCGTAGGATGTTCGCCATGCCCACTGCCCCCGTAGCGCTTCCGTCCATCGCGATCATCGGCGCGGGATCGATGGGGGGAGCGATCCTCGATGGCCTGGTGCGGTCGGGGCTGGCAGCCTCCGGCGTGACCGTCACGAACCGCACGCATGCCAAGGCCGATCAGCTCGCCGGACGCAACGGCGTCACGAGCATCGCGCTCGAAGACCGGCCGACCGCCAATGCGGAGGCTGCGGCATCCGCCCGCGTCGTCCTGATCGGGGTGAAGCCGGCCATGGTGCCCGATCTGCTGCGCGAGCTCGGTCCTCACGTGACTCCCGGCACGATCGTCGTGAGCCTGGCGGCGGGCGTCACGATTGCGACCTTCGAAGCGCTCCTGGGGCCGGATGTCGCCGTGCTCCGATCGATGCCCAACACCCCGGCGGTCGTGGGCGCCGCCGTCACGGGCCTCGCGGCCGGAACGACCGCGTCAGCGGACGACGTCGAAGTCGTGCGCGCGCTGTTCGAGACGGTGGGCACCGTAGTCGAGGTGCCCGAGTCTCAGATCGACGCCCTCTCGACGATCTCCGGTTCTGGCCCGGCCTACTTCTTCCTGCTGGTCGAGGAGTTCACCCGCGCCGCGGTCGGCAAGGGGTTCACCCTGGCCGAGGCACGTCTCATGGCGGAGCAGACCTTCATCGGCGCGGCCGCCCTGCTCGCGGCATCCGACGTCGACCCTGCCGAGCTTCGTCGTCGCGTGACGAGCCCCAAGGGCACGACCGAGCGCGCGATCGCCGTGCTGCAGGCGGCGCACCTCGACGAGGTGTTCGCCGAGGCGACGGATGCCGCCCTGGAGCGTGCCAGGGAGCTCGCCGCCGGCGCGTAGCGACTCGGCCGAGCACCGTGAAACTGCGGGCCTACCTGTCGAGGGCGGCGAACCGCTCGATGTCGCTGTTGGTGCCCGAGACGATGATCAGGTCGTGGTTCGTGACGACGGTGGTCGCCTCGGCATAGCGGAACGGCTTGCCCGGGCTCTTGACGCCGACGACCGTGACGTTGTACTTGGAGCGGACGCCCGATTCGTTCAGGCCGACACCGCGGATGAACTTCGGCGGGTACATCTTGGCGATCGCGAAGTCGTCATCGAAGCGGATGAAGTCCAGCATCCGCCCGCTCACCAGGTGCGCGACGCGCTCGCCGGCCTCGCGCTCGGGGTAGATCACGTGGTTTGCGCCGACGCGGGAGAGGATCTTGCCGTGCGACTGGGAAACCGCCTTCGCCCAGATCTGCGGAACCTTGAGGTCGACGAGGTTCGCCGTGATGAGGACGGATGCCTCGATCGAGGAGCCCACCGCCACGACGGCCACCTGGAAGTCCTGCGCCCCCACCTGCTTGAGCGCGTCGATGTTCTTGGCGTCGGCCTGCACGGTGTGGGTGACGCGCTCCGACCATTTCTGCACGAGGTCGAGGCTCTCGTCGATCGCGAGGACTTCGCGCTCGAGCCGGTCGAGCTCTCCGGCGCAGGCCGCGCCGAACCGTCCGAGTCCGATCACCAGGACAGGAGCGTCGCCCCTGATGCGCTCAACCAACGATCGGCCTTTCCACCGGCAGCGAGTAGAGCTGCGAACGGGATGTCGCGGCCACGGCCGCGGCGAGTGTCACTGTACCAATGCGCCCCATGAAGATGGTCACCGCCATGACGTACACGGCAGGGTCGGCGAGCTCGGCCGTCAGTCCCGTCGAGAGCCCCACCGTTCCGAACGCGGAGATGACGTCGAAGAGCACGTCGGCGACGTCTGCCTGGCTGATCTGGGCGATCGTGATCGTGGCCAGGGCGCAGATCGTGGCGCCCCACGCGACGACCGAGAGGGCGACGCGTTGGACGTCGCTCGGGATGCGGCGACCGAATGACTCGACCGACGGGCGCCCCTTCGCCTCAGAGATGACCGCGAGGGCGAGTACGGCAAGGGTCGTGACTTTGATGCCGCCGGCCGTCGACGCCGAGCCGCCGCCCACGAACATGAGCATCGAGCCGACGATGAGCGACGACCCGTACAGCTCGCCCACGTCGACGACGGAGAACCCGCCGGATCGCGTCATCGCGGACAGGAAGAACGCCTGGAACGTCGTGTCCCACGCGTTCATCGCTCCGAACGTACGGGGGTTGTTGAACTCGAGGGCCAGGAAAGCGGCCGCGCCGGCGAAGAAGAGGACGACCGTGGTGATCAGCGTGAGCTTGGCGTGCAGCGTCCAACGGCGCACGTGCCAGTAGTGCCTCCACAGCGTGTAGATCACCGGGAAGCCGATGGAGCCGAGGAAGACGCCGACCATCAGCACGGTCAGGAGCAGGTAATCGTCGGCGAAAGGCGCGAGCCCGCCGGGGTTGGGGGTGAAGCCGGTGTTGGTGAACGCCATCGCCGCGTAGAAGGGCGCCTCCCACAATGCCTCCAGAGGACCGATCCCCGCGATGATGAGCGACGGGTAGAGCAGCAGCGCGATGACGCCCTCGATCACGAGGGTCGACAGCGCGACCGTGCGCAGCAGCACGCCGACCTCGCCGAGGCGCACCGTCTGGCCCTCGTTGACCGGACCGCCGTGCGAGCGCAGCGGATTCGTGTCGCTCGCCGCGATGAGCTTGGCGCGAAGCCCCAGGCGCTTGGAGATGACGAGCCCCAGAATCGACGCGAGCGTCAGCACGCCCATACCACCGATGTTCACCCCGACGAAGATGACGACCTTGCCGAACGGCGAGAAGGTGGTCGCGACGTCCACCGTGCTCAGGCCCGTCACGCAGATCGTCGACACTGCGGTGAAGAGTGCGTCCGCGAAGGGCAGCCGCCGGCCTGCGGTGGTCGCGGCGGGCAAGGAGAGCAGCGCAGTGAACAGCAGGATGAGCGTGACGAACACCACGACGGCGAATCGGGCGGGAGAAGAGGTCGTGCGCGACCTCACGTAGTCGAATGCCCTGCGCGGTGCGCTGCGCGTCACGAACGGCGAGCGGTCCTCACCCGAGGACGACGTCTTGCGGCGACTCCCAGCACCGGCGACGCGCCTGCCGTCCGACATGCAC
>DASQLG010000078.1:0-11956 GCA_035630115.1 Microbacterium sp.
GCGGAGACGGAGGGATTTGAACCCTCGGACCCCGTGAGGGGTCTCCACCTTAGCAGGGTGGTGCACTAGGCCGGACTATGCGACGTCTCCAGGCATCCGGAGTGAAACCACCCCGATGCGCCCAGCAATCATAACCGCTCGGACCAGGACGGAACGAACTGGCTACTCCTCGGCGCGCGTGCAGGTGACCTGCGCCGCGGTCGTGCCGGCGATCTCCGCCGGTAGATCGACGCGTGCTTCCGCGACGGCCGACTCCGTCGGCGCGGGAGTCGCCGCTTCGCCGGAATCGGCGCCGTCCCCAGGGTCGGCTGCCTCGCCCGTGACATCAACACCCGATCCCTGGCTGGCCTCACCCGTGAGGTTCAGGGGCTGGTTCGCCTGCAACGCGGCGAACAGCTCGTCTGCGGCATCCGTCAACGGCAGCACGTTGACGTAGTCCGACGTGTACTCGGTCGGGTACTGGACGAAGACGATGTCTTCGTACGGCACGTCCTTCGCCGCCATCGCGATCTGCACCATGCGGGTGGGATTCGCCAGCTGCGAGCTCAGCACGAGCTGAGGCGGGTCCCTGCGGGTCAGTCCGACGGCGGTCGTCGCGAAGCGGAGCAGCACCTCTGGGCTGGCCAGCACGGCGTCGGACTTGAGCTTGCGCACCATCGACGACATGAACTGCTGCTGGTTGGAAATGCGACCGAGGTCGGAGCCGTCGCCGATGCCGTGGCGGATGCGGAGGAACTGCAGCGCCTCGACGCCCTGCAGGGTGTGTGTGCCGGCGGTCAGGCTGAGGCCGGTGTGCGCGTCGCTGATGTCACCGCTGACACACACGTCGACGCCGCCGATGGCGTCGGACATGTCGATCACGCCCGTCCACCGGATCGCGGCGGCGAAGTGGATCTCCTCGCCTGTCAATTCCTCGATCGTGAGCGCAGTGCACGCGAGCCCGCCGTACGTGTACGACGCGTTCAGCGGCTGCGAGCTCATCGCCGAGTACTCGCCGCCCTCACCGTCAGGGCACGCGGGGATGGGCACGAGCATGTCGCGCGGAAACGAAACGACCGTGATGCGCCGCGGTGTGTCGCTGATGTGCACGAGCATCGTGACGTCGTTGCGCTCGCCTGCCGAGTCGTCGTTCGCGCAACGGGGGAAGAGGGCGATGTCCTGCCCCTCGCAGGAGTCGGAGCCGACCATCAGCACGTTCACCCCGCCTTCGATCTCGCCGATCGACGGGGGCAGGGAACTGTCGCCCACGAGCTCGACCGAGCTCTCGCCCAGCGCGGAGAACGAGTCCCAGACGGCGTAGGCGGCCACTCCCCCGGCACTGACCGCGAAGACGGCGAGCACAACACCGAGAATCGACAGAAGCCGGAGAAGCGGATGCCGCGACGTGTGCACGGCGTGACGCGCGAGCGGCGCCCTCCCGCCCTCGGCGGGCGCCTTTGCGGAGCTCACCGTCAGCCGCTGACGTTCCCCGCGGAGCAGGTGGTCTGTGCGGCGGTCTGGCCGGGGATGGTGTCGGGCAGGACGATCGCGGCGTCGGTCGGCGCGTCGGTCGCTGCCGGATCAGGCGTCGCAGGGTCAGCCGGGGCGGGGTCGACCGTGATGACACCGCCGCCGAGGTTCGGGTCGCTGGTGAGCTGGATCGGCTGGTTCGCGGCGAGGGCGGCCCACAGCTGGTCGGCGGCCTCGTAGTTGGGCGCCACGCGGTTCGAGTCGTTCGGATCCTCGGTGACGGGGTACTGCACGAAGACGATCTCCTCGAACGGCACGCTCTTGACCGCGAGCGCGACCTGAACGAGCGTCAGCGGGTTGGTGAGGCTCCGGCTGGCGGTGACGTTGTCGACCGCGGTCGTGGCGAGCTTCAGCAGGGTGGCCGGGTTGGTCAGCACCTCTTCGCTCACGAGTTTGCGTGCCAGTCGCGACATGTACTGCTGCTGATTGCTGATGCGCGCGAGGTCGCTGCCGTTCTGGAGGCCGTAGCGCGTGCGGAGGAACTGCAGCGCCTCGATGCCCTGCACGACGCGTGGGCCGGCCGGCCAGTCGATCGCGGTGTTGTAGTCGCGGATGCCGCCGTTGCCGATGCAGACCTCCACGCCGCCGAGCGCGTCGGTGATGTTGATCACCCCGCCGAAGTTGACCTTCGCGGCGAACGGGATGTTCATGCCGCTCAGCTGCGAAACGGTCTTGGCGACGCAGTTGAGTCCGCCGTCCATGTACACCGAGTTGATCTGCTGGTAATCCGAGCCGGACGTCTCGGACCCGTCCACGTTCGTGCACGAGGGAACCGACGTCATCAGGTCGCGCGGGAACGACACGACGGTCACGCGGCGGGGCGCATCCGAGATGTGCACGAGGAGATTGACGTCGTTGAGCTCGCCCTCGGAGTCAGCGCCGGTGCATCGATCGCCGAAATATGCCGCGAACTCCGGCAGACACTCGTCGGTGCCCGTCACGAGGAGGTTCACGCCCCCCTCGATGGCTCCGATGTCGGGCGGAACGGCCTCCTGACCCTCGAGATCGACGGCGTCCTCGGTGAAGCTGGCGGTGATGTCGTATGTAGCATATGCCGCCACGCCGGCCGTTGAGACCAGCCCGACCGCGAGTATGATTCCGAGGATCTTGAGGACCATGGCGAACGGATGCGGCGACCTCAGCTCACCGTGGCGCGCGATGGGGCGGCGGCCACGCTTGGCGGGCTTGGTCGGCTGGCTCACTCGGTCCTCTCAGGGTGCTTCGGGATGCGGGCCTCGAGAGCACACCCACGACGAAGCGGAGGGTGTGGGATTCGAACCCACGGGACATTGCTGCCCACTGGTTTTCAAGACCAGGTCCATCGGCCGCTCGGACAACCCTCCCGACGGATACCACTGGTGAGTGGAGACACGTCGAACAGGCGTCGAGTCTAGCCGACAGCACTGTTCACCCATTGTTCCAGGGCCTCCTGGGCAGGTCCTGTGTCCGCGCCGCGCCTAGAGGTTTCGGAGGATCGCCGCGACGCCGCCGTCCTGCACCGACGCGGTCGTCTCTCCGGCGGCATCCCGCACTTCTTGCGGACCCTGCTTCATCGCCACCGCACGGCCGCCGTTCTCGAGCGCCCACCGGAACATGCCGACATCGTTACGTCCGTCGCCGATGACGAGCACGTGCGCGGGGTCGATGCCGAGCCACTCGCGCACCCGGTTCAGCGCGGTGCCCTTGTCGACGCCCTGGGGGGCGATGTCGAGCCACGCCGTCCAGCCGACCGCGTATGAGACCTCGTTGAGTCCGATCCGCTCGACGAGTTCGACGAAGTCCTGCTCCGTGTCGCCGGGTGAGACCACCACGATGCGGCAGACCGGCACGATGCTGAGGTGGTCGAACGGCACGCGTGCCGCGTTGGCGAGATTCCAGTCGCCGAGGTGCTCGGTGTAGAGCCGGTGGCCGTTGGGCAGCTCGACCATGTACTTCGCGTCGGGCAGGTGCTCACGCAGGAGGGTCAGGACTTCGGTGGGGTCGAAGGTCTCGGTGTAGAACCGCTCGTACTCGGGCTCCTCGCCGTCCTGCTTGCGCAGGATGACCGCGCCGTTCGAGCACACGACGAACTCGGGCGCGATGTTCAGCGCTTGCAGGATCTGTTCGGTGCCCTCCCAGCTGCGTCCGGTCGCCAGCATGACCTCGTGCCCGGCGCGGTGCGCGTGCTCGACGGCTTCGACGACGCCGGGGCTCAGCGACTCGTCCTCGAGCAGGATCGTGCCGTCGATGTCGAGCACGATGAGCAGGTGCTCGGTGGTGACCGCCGGGTCTTCGGTCTCGCGGGCGACGCGCTCGACGATCTTGGCCGCCTTCTTCTGCTTCACGACCTCGACGCTGCCGGTGTGGGGCAGGTGGGCTTCGGTCACGTCACAGGCTCCAAGATCTCGAGCCCGCCGAGGTACGGGCGCAGCACCTCGGGTACGGTCACCGAGCCATCGGCCCGCTGGTGCGTCTCGAGCATCGCGACGATCCACCGCGTGGTCGCGAGCGTGCCGTTGAGGGTGGCGACGTGCTGGGTCTTCGCACCCGATCCCTTGCCGGCAGCGCCCGGCCCCCCGCCCTCGACGGGCGGACGGTGGCGGATGTCGAGGCGCCGCGCCTGGAAGGTGGTGCAGTTGCTGGTGCTGGTGAGCTCGCGGTAGGCGCCCTGAGTAGGCACCCACGCCTCCACGTCGTACTTGCGGGCTGCGCTGGATCCGAGATCCCCGGCCGCGACGTCGATCACGCGGTAGCTCAGCCCGAGGTCTTGCAGCATCTGCTCCTGCAGCTCGACCAGGCGCAGGTGCTCGGCCTCGGCATCCTCCGGCGTCGTGTAGACGAACATCTCGAGCTTGTTGAACTGGTGAACGCGGATGATGCCGCGGGTGTCCTTGCCGTACGACCCCGCCTCGCGCCGGTAGCAGGTGGACCAGCCCGCATAGCGCTTCGCGCCGGCGGACAGGTCGATGATCTCGTCCATGTGGTACCCGGCGAGGGGCACCTCGCTCGTGCCGACGAGGTAGAGGTCGTCCTCCTCGAGGTGATAGACCTCGTCGGAATGCTGACCGAGGAACCCGGTGCCCCGCATGACCTCGGGCCGCACCATCGTGGGCGGGATCAGCGGGATGAAGCCGGCCCGGAGCGCGCGGTCGAGCCCGAGCATCATGAGCGCGATCTCCAGGCGCGCCCCGATGCCCTTGAGGAAGTAGAACCGGCTTCCCGACACCTTGGTGCCGCGCTCCATGTCGATCGCGTCGAGCATCTCGCCGAGCGCGAGATGATCGCGCGGCTCGAAGTCGAATTCAGGGACCTCGCCGTGGGTGCGGAGGGTGATGAAGTTGTCCTCGCCGCCGGCCGGAACGCCCTCGATCACGATGTTCTCGATCTTCGCGAGCGCCGCGTCGGCGGTCTCCTCGGCGGCGGTCACCGCATGCTGCGCAGCCTTGACCTGCTCGCTCAGCGTCTTCGCCTCGGCGACCAGCGTCGCCTTCTCCTCCTTCGGCGCCTTCGCCACGCGCTTGCCGTGTGCGTTCTGCGCGGCCCGGAGTTCTTCGTACGCGGTGATCGCGGCACGGCGAGCGCGGTCGGCCTCGACGGCATCGTCCACCGTGCTCGCCGACTCGCCGCGCGCTTCCTGCGAGCGCTTGACCAGCTCGGGATTCTCGCGGAGGAAGGAGAGATCGATCACCCGGCAAGTCTAGTCAGCGGCATCCGCCCGGTCCTCGGCCGGAAGCGGCCGTCATCCCCGGCTATCGTGTGACCATGACAGAGCCCGCCGCCCGATCGCTGCGGGCCGCTCTGGTCTACAACCCGATCAAGGTCGACGCGGCGAGTCTGCGCGCGATCGTCAAGCGCGTGTCGACGGATGCCGGATGGGGCATCCCGCTCATCTACGAGACGACCCTGGACGATATCGGAGACGGCGTCACCCGGCGCGCGCTCGAAGCCGGGGCCAGCGCGGTGCTCGTGGCGGGGGGCGACGGCACCGTGCGGGCGGTCGTCGAAGCGATGAGCGGAACCGGGGTGCCCCTGACGATCGTTCCGAGCGGCACGGGCAACCTGCTCGCGCGAAACCTGCTGCTGCCGCTGACGGATGCCGAGGCCATGGTGCGCGCCGCGTTCTACGGCGACCGGCATCCCGTCGACGTCGGATTCGCCGCCCTCCGCCGCGAGGACGGCACGAGCGAGGAGCGCGCCTTCGTCGTGATGGGCGGCATGGGGCTGGATGCCGCCATGATCGCGAACACCAGCGGCGATCTGAAGAAGCGCGTCGGCTGGATCGCCTACGTCGACGGCGCGGCACGTTCGCTCGCGAACGCGAAGCCGTTCCGGATCGCCTACCAAGTGGCCGGGAGGCGCCTGCACTCCTCCAAGGTGCAGAGCATCCTGGTCGCCAACTGCGGGTCGCTGCCCGCCGGTCTGGAGCTCATCCCCCAGTCCTCGGTGTCGGACGGGGAGCTCGACATCGCGATCTTCCAGCCCAAGAACGCCCTCGGCTGGATCCTGGTGTGGCGCCGCGTGGCGTGGGACAACAGCGTCCTCCGCCGCTTCCGGGCGGGCCGCCAGGTGCTGGCGCTGCGCACCGAGGACAACTCGGTGCTCTACGCGCGCGGCAAGGGCCTGGACGTGGCCACGTCCCTCGCTCAGCCGGTGCAGCTGGACGGGGACCAGTTCGGTGACGCCGTGCATATGCGCTGCCGCGTCGTCGAGGGCGGCGTCATCATCATGCTGCCCCGCGGCCACGACACCAGCCGGATCTAGGAACGCTCCCGCGTCAGGTGCCGGGGGTGGAGGCGTCGGGGGCGACGACCGACGCGACCGCGGTGAACAGCGGGTTGGCGATGTTCGACGACAGCGGGGCTCCGGTCGTGGGGTCGAACGCCTCATCGCCGTAGGTGGCGGCGATGGCGATGGTCACGTCCTCCGAGGGCAGATAGGCGGCGACGCCCGCGAAGCCGTGATACTGCGGATTCTGCAGCAGCCAATCTCCGGACAGGACGATGCCGATGCCGTACGTGTAGAACTCGTTCTGCACGAAGCACGTGTTCGGGCACGCCTCGAGGGCGGTGGTGTTGCCGCGGAGGGTCGGGGCGATCATGCGCTCGAAGGACTCCGCGCTCACCATCTCGCCTCGTCCGATCGACTGGATGACCGTGGCCATGTCGGTGACGTCGGTGTTCTGGATGGAGCCAGGGCCGAGCGACCAGGACGGGTTCCAGTACGTGGAGTCCTCGATGTACGGCAGGCCCTGCGGGATCTGCAGGTACTCGCGCCGCTCGCTGTCGAACGCGTGCAGCACGGGCGCCAGGATCTCAGGCGTGCCCGGGTCGGCGGTCTGCTCCATGCCGAGAGGATCGAGGATGCGCTCCTGGATCACGTCGGGGAGCTGCTGACCGGTGATCTCCTCCAGGGCGAGCGCGAGCAGCACGTAGTTCGTGTGCGCGTAGCCCCAGTTGGTTCCCGGCTCGAACAGGAGCGGCTTCGCCGTGCCGAACGCGTAGAGCTCCTCGGGCTCCCACTGCCGGAAAGGATTCTGATTGAAGGACTCCAGGAAGGCCGGATCCTGCACGTAATCGGCATACCCCGACGTCATCTGCGCGAGCTGACCCAGGGTGACGCGATCGGCGTTCGGCACATCCGGCATCCAGTTCGCGAGAAAGTCGTCCAGGGCGACGGTCCCCTCGTCCACGAGCTGCAGCAGCACCGTGGACACCTGCGGGATCGACACCGCCCCGCTGCGGAAATGCATGTCGGCCGTCGCGGGCACGTCGGCGACAGATTCGCCCCACGCCTGCATGAGCACGACCTCGTCGCCGCGCATCACGCGCACGATCGCCGCCCGCACGTCGCGCTCCTCCATCGTGGTCTCGACGGCCTCCTCGATCGCCGCGACGAGCGCCGGGTCGGCCGTCGAGCCGCCGGCATCCGCGCCAGGGGTGGAGGTGGGGGTCGGAGTGGGAGTCGGATCGGGCGCGGACGCGGTGCACCCCGCGAGCAGCAGTATCAGCGACATGGCGGCCGCACCGGTCCAGGCGTGTCGTCGTGAATCGCGCATGGGTACTCCCCCCGCCCCGGCTTCGCTGCTCAGGGACGCGCTCAGACTATCGGCGCGCAGACCCGCAGGGCAGGTCCGCCGCATACGGTCTGCGGCGAGGTGGATCCTCGGAAACGGAGCCGATGCCACCGGAGCGCGGTTACGATCCGATGGTGACCCGGCCCTCGATCGTGTGGTTCAGAGACGACCTCCGGCTCGCGGACAACCCGGCCCTGCGTGCGGCGATCGACCGCGGCGAGCCGGTGATCGGCCTGTACGTGCTCGACGAGGAGTCACCCGGCATCCGTCCGCTGGGCGGGGCGGCGAAGTGGTGGCTGCACGAAAGCCTCCGCTCCCTCGGTGAGCGGCTGGCAGACCGCGGCTCGACCCTCGTGCTGCGACGCGGGCCGGCGGCATCCCTCGTCGCCGCCGTCGCGGAAGATGCCTCCGCCGGCGCGGTGTACTGGAACCGGCGGTACGGCGGGGCGGAGCGAGAGGTGGATGCCGCGCTGAAGACGGCGCTGCGTGAGGACGGCCTGACCGTGGCGTCGTTCGGCGGCTCGCTGCTTTTCGAGCCGTGGACGGTGCAGACCGGATCCGGAACGCCGTATTCGGTCTTCACTCCCTTCTGGCGGGCGTGTCAGGCGATGCCGACCCCGCGCGCACCACTGCCGGAGCCGCGCACGATCCCGGGGATGAAGGCGGCGCCGCGAAGCGATCCGCTGGACGACTGGCGGCTGCTGCCGACGGATCCGGACTGGGCCGGAGGGCTGCGCGACACGTGGGAGCCGGGCGAATCAGCGGCGCGCGCGCGACTGCGCACGTTCCTCGCCGACGACCTCGCCGACTATGACCGCTCGCGCGACGAGCCGTCGGCGGGCGCGACGTCGGGTCTCTCGCCGCGGCTGCGGTGGGGCGAGCTCAGCCCGCACACCGTGTGGCACGAGACGATCGAGTCGGGGCAGAAGGCGGGCCGGTTCCTCTCCGAGCTCGGTTGGCGCGAATTCGCCGCGCACGTGCTGTACCACCACCCCGACCTCGCGACGAAGAACCTGCGCCCGGAGTTCGACGGATTCCCGTGGCCGCGGCTGCATCCCTCCCAGCTGCGCGCGTGGCAGCGGGGCCGCACCGGAATCCCCCTGGTGGATGCCGGCATGCGCGAGCTCTGGCACACCGGAGTCATGCACAACCGGATCCGCATGGTCACGGCATCCTTCCTCATCAAGAACCTGCTCATCGACTGGCGACGCGGGGAGGAGTGGTTCTGGGACACGCTGGTGGACGCCGACGGCGCGAGCAATCCGTTCAACTGGCAGTGGGTGGCCGGCTCAGGCGCGGACGCCGCTCCGTACTTCCGCGTCTTCAACCCCGAGCTGCAGGCCGAGAAGTTCGACCCCCACTCCGCGTACATCCGTCAATGGGCGCCGGAGTACGCCGATGACGCCGTGGATCCGGCGCCGCAGCCGATCGTCGACCTGGGCGAGACGCGCAAGGCCGCGCTGGCCGCCTACGAGCAGATGCGCCGCGCGTCGCACTGAGCCGTTCGGGCGAGTTCAAGGGGTCGGTTCTGTCCGCCGCGCGTCAAAGCGCGGGGAGAAACCGGGCGGGATCGCGCGCCGGCGGCCGGCCGCAGCCGATCCATCCCGGGCGTTTGACGGGCGGAGTCCGGAATAGACCCCGGGCCGCCGATGGTTGCGGTTGAGGATGAGCTCCGCACCCGCCCTCGCACCCGCAGCCGCCCTGTCCGTCCTCGACCTCGTGCCGGAGCGCACCGGGCAGACCAGCGCCCAGGCGGTGGCGGCATCCCTCGCCCTCGTCGCGCGCGCCGACGAGCTCGGCTACCGCCGGTACTGGTTCGCCGAGCACCACAACATGCCGGCGGTCGCCTCGACGACTCCGCCGGTGCTGATCGCCGCGGCCGCCGCGCGCAGCAGTCGGATCCGCGTCGGGTCGGGCGGTGTCATGCTGCCGAACCATTCGCCGCTCGTCGTCGCCGAGCAGTTCGCGGCGCTCGAGGCGCTCGCGCCGGGCCGCATCGACCTCGGCATCGGGCGTGCGCCGGGCAGCGATCCCGTCATCACGCAGCTGCTGCGCATGTCGGGGACCACCTCCGACGTGGAGCGGTTCCCCGAGCACATCCGCGACATCCTCTCGCTGGTCTCCCCCGAGGGTGCGACGGTGCGGTACACCACCGGCGGAACCTACGACGTGCACGCGACCCCGGCGGCAGGCGGCGCCCCAGCAGTCTGGCTGCTCGGCTCGAGCGACTACTCCGCGCAGCTCGCGGCATCCCTCGGCCTGCCGTACGTGTTCGCGAACCACTTCTCCGGCGAGGGCCTCGAGCGTGCGCTCGACCTGTACCGCGGCGGCTACCGGGCGTCGGAGTCGCACCCCGAACCCGTCACGTTCCTCACGATCAACGCCGTCGCCGCGCCCACCGCCGAGGAGGCGGAAGCGCGGGCCCTGCCGCAGCTGCGGATGATGGCGCGGCTGCGCACCGGCAAGACGCTCACCGCACTCGAGACCGTCGAGGAGGCGCGCGCCGCGCTCACCGTCGAGGCCGACGGGCAGTCGGAGTCGATCATGGCCGCCGCGCGCCGGCGCTGGCTGGTCGGGACGGGCCCGGAGGTGCGGGCGGAGGTCACGGAGTTCGCCGCGCGCTACGGCGTCGACGAGGTCATGATCTCGCCCGTGGCGGGCGCCTTCGACGGCGAGCCGATGGATGCCGCGACCGCGCGCACCCAGACGCTCGAACTCCTCGCGGCCTGAGCGTGCCTCAGACCTCGGGCTCGCCGCTGAGCAGTCCCCGGAGCCAGTCTCGGGCCTCGACGAAAACGTCGTCGGAGTACCGCTCCGGGTAATGGACGATCGCGCGGTCGGCCCGCGGGTACGACCCCAGGAAGATGACTTTCGGGCTGAAGCGCCGCAGGCCCAGCAGGGCGTCGGCCATGCGCTCGTCCTCGATGTGCCCGTCGGCGTCGATCACGAACCGGTACCGGCCGAGCGAGTCGCCGATCGGCCTCGACGCCAGGAGCGACAGGTTGATGCCGCGTGTGGCGAACTGCTCGAGCATCTCCAGCAGCGCGCCGGGGTGGTCCTCGGGCAGCTCCGCGATCAGCGAGGTCTTGTCGGCTCCGGTGGGCGTGGGCGGTGCGACGGTGCGCGCGACCAGCACGAACCTCGTGACGGCGTTCGGGTTGTCGCCGATCTTCTCGGCCAGCATGTCGAGTTCATGATGCTCGAGGATGCCGGGCGGCGAGATCGCGGCATCCGCATCGCTCGTGCCGTCGAGCAGCCCGACGGCGCTGGCGACGTTGCTGGATGCCGGGATGTGGGCGTGCGCGGGCAGGGTGTCGGTGAGCCACTGAAGGCACTGCGCGTACGCGACCGGGTGGGCGGCGATGAGCGAGACGTCCTGGAGCTTCGTGCCGGGCCGGGCGACGAGCACGAAGTCGACCGGAACGAGGTACTCCCCGACGATCCGCAGGCCCGGCATCGTCGCGAGCGCGTCCTGGGCGGTGGAGACTCCGCCGTCGATCGAGTTCTCGATCGCGATCATCGCGGCATCCGATCGGCCCTCCACGACGTCCGCGAGCGCCTCGCCGACGTTTCGCACCGAGCGCCAGTGCTGGTTGCGCGCCTCCGGAACCTGCGCAAGGGCCGCTTCGGTGAACGTGCCCGCCGGCCCCAGGAAGCTGTACGTGCGGCGTGGGGCGTCGGCGGTGGTCACCCGCATAGCCTAGCCATCGCCGTGGGGCCGCCCGGGCGCCGCCGGTGGAGCTGGATCGCCGCGCTCTCGATCGACCGCCGCGCATAACTCCTCCAATCTGCCGCCGAAGGTGTCCGGTGCGTCCTCATCGGTGCCGTCGGCCGCGGAATCGAAGGAGTTCTGCACAGGGTGGCCGCAGGACCGGCCGGAATGTGCGCAATCCAGGTGCGGCCACCCGCCCGCACGCGGCAGACTGAGATCATGAGCCGCGCAGGAACCCCCGCCGAAGCATCCGACCTGATCGACATCGACGAGCTGATCAACGCCTACTACGACCGAAAGCCCGATGCCGCCATCCCCGAGCAGCGCGTCGCGTTCGGCACGAGCGGCCACCGGGGATCGTCGCTGAGCACGAGCTTCAACGAGGATCACATCCTCGCCACGACGCAGGCGATCGTCGACTACCGCACCGCGCAGGGCATCGCCGGGCCGCTGTTCCTCGGTCGGGACACGCACGGACTCTCACTGCCGGCCGAGCGCAGCGCCATCGAGGTGCTGGTCGCGAACGGCATCGACGTGCGCGTCGACTCCCGCGACTCCTGGGTGCCGACCCCGGCGCTGAGCCACGCGATCCTCGCCTACAACCGCGGGCGTGCTCTGGATGATCCGGGCCGCTCCGACGGCATCGTCGTGACCCCGAGCCACAACCCGCCGCGCGACGGCGG
>DASQLG010000079.1:0-4604 GCA_035630115.1 Microbacterium sp.
CTGGATGGACCCCGCTGATGCGGGCGGAGGAGGTCGCGTGGACGGACTGGGACGCAAGGTGCTCGTGGCCGCGTTCGACGGCTGGAACGATGCGGGCGAGGCGGCCTCCGCCGCCATCTCGCACCTTCGCGAGAGCGGAGCATACGAAACCGTCTTCTCCGTCGACCCGGAACTGTACTTCGACTACCAGTACACGCGGCCCCAGATCGCGATCGACGGCGACGGCAAGCGGCTGCTGAAGTGGCCGGAGGCGACCCTCCTCAGACCCATGAAGCCGACGCGGAGCACGCAGCTGTGGCTGCTGACCGGTGTCGAGCCGGCGCGCGCCTGGCAGGCATTCGCGAGCGAGTTCATCGACGTCGCGCTCCGGGAGGACATCACAGGGTTCGTGGCACTGGGTTCGATGATGTCGGACGTGCCCCACACCCGGCCGATCTCGGTCTTCGCGGGCAGCGACAGCGAGCAGGTGCGCACGACCCTCGATCTGGAGCGGAGCACGTACGAGGGGCCCGTAGGGATCCTCAGCGTGCTCTCCCACGCGGCCGATGCCGCCGGCATCCCGTCGGCGAGCCTGTGGGCCAGCGTCCCGCATTACGTCGCGGGGCACACGCCGTCTCCGAAGGCGACACTCGCGCTCCTGGACCGGCTCGAAGACCTCACCGGCGCGCCCGTCGCCCGCGGGGAGCTCGCCACCGAGTCGGCGGCGTGGGAGGCCTCGATCGATGCGGCAGCCGCGGATGACGAGGAGATGACCGAGTACATCCGCCAGCTCGAGCGCACCCGCGACACGTGGGACTCGCCGGAGGCGTCCGGCGATGCGATCGCGCAGGAGTTCGAGAAGTACCTGCGCCGCGGCGGCGGTCCGGGCAGCGGTGACGGGCCGACCAAGCCCGGGCGCGACGAACCCCGCCGGTAGGCGGCATCCGCCCGACGTCACTGGCGACTAGTAGGCCTGCAGCACGCCCGTGCTCAGCAGGACGAGCAGCAGTGTGCCGAGCGCGACGCGGTAGATCACGAACGGCAGGAAGCTGTGCTTGGAGATCCAGCTCATGAAGAACGCGATCACCCCGAGCGCCACGAAGAACGCGACGACGGTCGCGATGGCTGTCTCCGCGAGGGTGAAGACCCCGGGTTCGTTCCAGCTCTTTGCCAGCTGATAGAAGCCGCTTCCGAACACGGCGGGGATCGCGAGCAGGAACGCATAGCGGGCCGCCGCCCCCCGCTCGTACCCCATGAAGAGGCCGGCTGTGATCGTGCCGCCCGACCGTGACACGCCGGGGATCAGCGCGAGCGCCTGCGCGAACCCGTAGATCACGCCGTGCGGGATGGTGAGGTCCTTCAACTGCCGCTTCTTCGCGCCGACGTGGTCCGCGATGCCGAGCAGCACGCCGAAGAAGATCAGCATCCCGGCGATGAGCCACAGTGACCGGAAAGTCGTCTCGATCTGATCCTGGAAGAGCAGCCCGAGGACGACGATCGGGATGCTGCCCACGATGATGAGCCATCCCATTCGGGCGTCGGGGTCGTTGCGCGGGATCTTCCCGCCGAGGGCCTGGAACCACCGTGTGATGATCCGCACGATGTCGCGCCAGAAGAACAGCACGACCGCAGCTTCCGTTCCGATCTGCGTGATCGCGGTGAACGCGGCACCGGGGTCCTGAGCGCCGGGCAGCAACTCGCCCAGGATGCGCAGGTGAGCGCTGGATGAGATCGGCAGGAACTCGGTGAGTCCCTGGACCAGTCCGAGGATGATCGCCTCAATGAGCATGGGCGCCTTTCGTGCGGAGGTGGTTCGAGCGTCGTCGGTCGCGTGGGTGGTCGGGCGGGCGGGAGCTTCAGTACGTGCGGAGCAGATCGGTCAGCACGCGCTGCCCGAACAGGAGGGCATCCAGCGGCACGCGCTCGTCGACGCCGTGGAACATCCCGGTGAAGTCCAGGTCGGCCGGCAGCCGCAGGGGTGCGAAGCCGTAGCCGTCGATGCCGAGCCCGGCCAGCGCCTTGTTGTCGGTTCCGCCGCCCATCAGATAAGGGATGACGGGCACACCGGGATCGGCCCGACCCAGAGCCGCGATCATCGCGTCGACAAGGTCTCCCTCGAACGGAACCTCCAGACCGATGTCGCGCACGACGATCTCGACCTCGATGTCGTCGCCGACGATCCGGCGGATGTCGGCAAGCGCCTCGTCCTCCGTGCCCGGGAGGGTCCGCACGTCGATGAGCGCCTCGGCGACGTCGGGGATGACGTTGTGCTTGTAGCCGGCCGCGAGGCCGGTCGGATTCGTGGTCGTCCGCAGCGTCGAGCGGATGAATCCCTCCGCCGGTCCGGTCGAGACGGCGAGCACGTCGGGATCGACCTCGTCGGAGTCCGCGAGCTCCCTCAGCCCCGCCAGCATCGCGCCGGTCGTCGCCGTGAGCCGAACGGGCCACTCGGTGCGCCCCAGCGCTGCCACCGCCTCTGCGAGGCGCGTGACGGCATTGTCGGGGTGCACGCGACTGCCGTGGCCGGCTCTGCCGCGAGCGCGCAGACGGATCCAGATCAGGGCCTTCTCCCCCACCTGGAGCAGATACGCGCGGCGGTCCCCGACCGCGATCGAATACCCGCCGACCTCGCTGATCGCCTCGGTGGCACCGTCGAACCACTCCGGATGATGGGTGACCACGAGGTGGGATCCCTCCCCGCCCCCGTTCTCCTCGTCCGCGAAGAACACCAGGATCAGGTCGCGCTCCGGCTGCTCGCCGGCGCGGAGGATGTCGGCCACCGACGTGAGGATCATGGCGTCCATGTCCTTCATGTCGACGGCACCGCGCCCCCACAGCATCCCGTCGCGGATCTCGCCCGCGAACGGATCGACCGACCAATCATCGGCGATCGCAGGCACGACATCGAGGTGACCGTGAAGCACCAGGGCGGACTTGTCCGGATTGCGCCCGCGAACCCGCGCCATCACGTTCGTACGACGCGGAATCGGCTCGTAGTACTCGGGCTGCAGACCCAGCGACTCCAGGTATGCCCCGACGTACTGCGCCGCCTCCTGCTCGCCCTCCGCTCGGCCGCCGCCCCAGTTCGACGTGTCGAATCGGATCAGATCGCGGGCGATGCGGACCACTTCGGGGAGGTCGGAATCGGGCGTGGGCATGCGGACTAACCTACCTGCGCGGAGAGAGCGCTCCGGAAACGGGCCGGTTACAGGCGTGAGTCGGAGACGGAGAAGATGCTCGGGAACAAGAAGGCCCCCCTGACGGGGGGCCTTCTTCATCGTGTGCGCGAGGGGGGACTTAAACCCCCACGCCCGTTACAGGGCACTAGCACCTCAAGCTAGCGCGTCTACCTATTCCGCCACCCGCGCATGGGTGAGGTTGTCGCCAACCGAAGATCGACATTATCACGTCCGCCCCGTGCCCCGGAAACCGGGATCACCCTACGGACACCCCGAAGATCCAGCCGAGCACGTAGGTCACCGCCGCTGCTGCGAAGCCGATCGCAAGCTGACGGAAGGCTCGGCGCAAGGGCGGGCCGCCCGACAGGAGCCCCACCATCGCCCCGGTCGCCATCAGAGCGACGCCCACGAGCAGGAGCGCGGTCACGACGGCTGCGAAACCGGACAGTCCGAAGATCCAGGGCAGCACCGGGATGATCGCGCCCGAGGCGAAGAACAGGAAGCTCGACACCGCGGCGTTCCAGGCGCCGCCGACCAGCTCGTGGTCGTTCGGCGGGTCGAGGGCTGCGCCGTGGGGCGGCGCGCCGTCCTGGGCCGCGGTGACGACGAGCCGAGCGCGGGCCAGTGCCTCATCCAGCGGCATCCCCCGCGCGCGGTAGACCAGGGCGAGTTCGTTCGCATCGAGGTCGAGGTAGGGCAGCGACTCGTCCGCATAGTCGTTGGGCTCGGTCGCCTCGAGCAGCTCACGCTGCGAGCGGACCGAGACGAACTCACCGGCGCCCATCGACAGCGCGCCCGCGAGCAGCCCCGCAATGCCGCTGAAGAGCACGAACTGCGGCGCCACACCCGTCGCCCCGATGCCCATGACGAGAGCGAGGTTCGATACCAGGCCGTCGTTCGCGCCGAACACCGCGGCGCGGAAGGTGCCGGACAGGCGCCGGCGCCCGCGTGCAGCCAGTCCGCGGACCACCTCATGATGGATCTTCTCGTCGGCGGCCATCGTCGGTGTGGCGAAGGGCTCGCTCTGGTACGGCGACCGGGCCTCGGCGTTCTGGGCGAGGGCGAGGACGAAGATCGAGCCGAAGCGCCTCGCCATCCATCCGAGCAGAAGTGTCGCGGCCGCGGGGCGGGGCAGTCGCCCAGGCTCACCGCCGAGCAGGTTCAGCCAGTGCGCCTCGTGCCGACCCTCGGCATCCGCCAAGGCTGTGAGGATCTCGCGTTCCTCGCCGTCGCGACGGGCGGCGAGCTCGCGGTACACGCGCGCCTCGGCCCGCTCATCGACCAGGTACTGCGCCCAGCGACGACGATCGCGAGGGGTAGGTTGTGCGGGCGCGGTCAATGGAGCCTCCGAGGCGGCGGTGCGGGACCCCTCCACGCTAGCCAGGGCGATCCATCGAACCCTCTTCGAGACCGGGATTACCAGCATTTCGGGTCTCCGAACCTGGG
>DASQLG010000080.1:0-10109 GCA_035630115.1 Microbacterium sp.
CCCCTGATCGGCGTGCCGCTCAGGCGTCGAGCGCCGCGATCAGGTCGGTGGGCGTCGCCTGCAGCGGATGCGGACCCGCGATGTCGAAGTAGACGGTCGCGATCTCATCCGCGTGCAGGCCGAGGAACGCGCGCAGCCACCCCGGCGTGTTCAGGGCGACGCCCGGGGGCAGCGACGCGGGTTTGTGCGCGACATCGCTGAACAGCAGCAGAGCGACCTCGTTGGTCTGCGGGTCGCGGTAGGTCCAGACATCGCCGGCGTCGGTGTCGCTTCCGGCCGGGATGAGGGGCACGACCGTGGGCCCGTGCCGGAGCGCGAGGGCGACCGCCGCCAGGTCGTGCGTCTGCAACGCGTCGCTCAGCGCTGTGTTGCGGAACTCGGGCGGCTCCTCGGGAGAATCGGTCGGGCTGGGTTCCGGCATCCCGACAGCGTATCCGCGCCGTCGTTCATCCGACCAGCGGTCAGGTGAGAAAGCCGCGCAGCAGAGCCTCCGAGCCGGCGAGGTGTTCCAGGGTCGCCGCCTCGGCGGCATCCGCTCGCCCGGCCAGGATCGCCGTGACGATCCGCTCGTGCTGAGCATTCGAGTGCTCGATGTTGCGCGGGAGGAGCGGGAATGTGTCGAGCCACGCGTTGACCCGCGCCCGGTTCTCGGCGGCGATCGCGACCAGCGACGGGATGCCGGCGAGCTCGGCGATCGTGAGGTGCAGGAGGGTGTCCAGGCGCCGGTAGTCGGCGGCATCCGCCCCCGACGCCGCCTCGTGGCGCGACCACAGATCGGCCCGGGCCTCTGGGGTGAGCGTGCGCCCGGCCGCGGTGCGGGCGGCGCCGGCTTCGATCACGCGTCGGAGCCCCAGGACATCCTCGAGCTGGTCAAGCGGAACCACGCCCGGATGCTGCGCTTGCGGAAGCGGATCGGCGACGAACGTGCCGCCGTACCGGCCGCGACGGCGCACGAGGTACCCGGTGTCGGCGAGCTCGCGAATCGCCTCGCGCACCGTGTCGCGGCTCACCTCGTACCTGCCGGCCAGTTCGCGCTCCGGCGGCAGCGACTCGCCCGGCGCGACGACGCCAAGGCGGATCGTCTGGACCAGTCGCGCGACGGTGTCTTCGAGCGCGTTGCCGTCACGCAGGGGCCGGTAGACGACCCGGCGCACCTCCCGCAGCGGCACCTCGGTCATGGTGAGCCCTCGCGCCGGTCCGGGCACGCATCGACAAACCACTTTCGGTGCGAGACACCGCGCCGCGCATGGTGTCTCGGCGTGAAAGTGGTTTGTCGGCAGCGACCCATGGTCAGAGCGGCGTGACGTACGCGTTGGTGATGCCCCCGTCGACGACGAAGGCGGTCGCCGTGATGAACGAGGCGTCATCGGAGGCGAGAAACGCGACCGACGCCGCGAGCTCCTCCGGCTCGGCGAAGCGCCCCATCGGCACGTGCACGAGCCGCCGTTGGGCGCGCTCCGGGTCCTTCGCGAACAGCTCCTGCAGGAGCGGCGTGTTGACCGGTCCGGGGCAGAGCGCGTTCACCCGGACGCCCTGCCGCGCGAACTGCACGCCGAGCTCGCGTGTCAGGGCGAGCACGCCGCCCTTCGAGGCCGTGTAGCTGATCTGCGAGGTCGCTGAGCCGACCAGCGCGACGAATGACGCGGTGTTGATGATCGAGCCGCGCCCCTGCGGGACCATGTGCCGCAGGGCGGCGCGCGAGCACAGGTAGACGCTCTTGAGGTTGACGTCCTGCACGCGGTCCCATGCCGGCAGCTCGGTTGTCTCGATCGAGTCGTCGTCGGCGGGCGAGATGCCGGCGTTGTTGAACGCGATGTCGAGGCGCCCGAACTCATCGAAGACCCCGTCGAACACATCATTCACGCGCGACTCGTCCGCGACGTTGACCGCCCGGAACACTCCCCCGACCTCGGAGGCCGCGGCCTCACCCGTGGTCGGGTCGAGGTCGGCGATCACGACGCGCGCTCCCTCGGCGGCGAAGCGCCGAGCCGTCGCCAGGCCGATCCCGCTCGCGCCGCCCGTGATGACAGCGACGCGGTCCTTGAGGCGCTGGGTGAGATCGACGGTCATCGGTGGTGCTCCCTGTGAGTCTCGGTGTGGGCCTGGGGTGACGTCAGGCGGATGCCGCTCACGAGGCACCCGTTGCGAAGAAGACGTTCTTCGTCTCCGTGAAGTGCTCGGCGGCGTCGGGCCCGAGTTCGCGGCCCAGCCCAGAGGCCTTCATCCCGCCGAACGGCGTCGTGTAGCGGACGGAGGAGTGCGAGTTCACCGACAGCACGCCGCTCTTGACACCGCGCGCGACGCGCACCGCGCGCCCCAGGTTCTCGGTCCAGATGGAGCCGGCAAGCCCGAAGATCGTGTCGTTGGCCAGCCGGATCGCGTCGGCCTCGTCCTCGAACGGCAGCACCGCCACGACCGGGCCGAAGATCTCGTGCTGGGCGACACGGTCCTGGGGCGACTCCGGCAGCACGACCGCCGGCGCGAACCAGAACCCCGGCCCGTTCGGGGCGGAGCCGCGGAACGCGACGCGCGAGTGCTTCACGAACGGCGTCACCGTGTCACGGTGAGCGGACGAGATGAGCGGACCCATCTCGGTCGCCTCGTCGTGCGGGTCTCCGACTCGCCAATCGGCGACGGCGGGCTCGAGCAGCTCGAGGAACCGGTCGAACACCGACCGCTGCACGAGGATGCGACTGCGGGCGCAGCAGTCCTGTCCCGCGTTGTCGAACACAGCCCCCGGTGCCGATGCGGCGGCGCGCTCGAGGTCGGCGTCCGCGAAGATCACATTCGCGCTCTTGCCGCCGAGTTCGAGGGTGACCGGCTTGAGCGCGCTTGCACAACCGGCCGCGACGTCTGTACCCACCTCGGTCGAGCCGGTGAAGACGACCTTGCGCACATCGTGATTCGACACGAAGCGCTGGCCGACGACCGACCCCGACCCGGTGACCACCTCGAAAAGCCCCTGGGGAAGTCCCGCCTCGAGTGCGAGTTCGCCCAGCCGCAGCGCGGTCAGCGGCGTGAGCTCGGCGGGCTTGAGCACCACCGCGTTGCCGGCGGCGAGCGCGGGCGCGAAACCCCACGCGGCGATTGTCATCGGGAAGTTCCACGGCACGATGATCCCGACCACGCCGTAGGGCTCATGGAAGGTGATGTCGATGCCGCCCGCCACGGGGATCTGCTGACCGGTGAGTCGCTCGGGTGCGCCGGCATAGTAGTTCAGCACCTGCGCGACGTGCGACGCCTCCCACCGCGCGGAGCTGATCGGATGACCCGAGTTCAGAACCTCCAGCAGCGCCAGCTCCTCGACATGCGACTCGACGGCCCGCGCGAAGGCCCGCAGCGCGTCTGCCCGGGCGAGAGGAGGGAGCGCGGCCCAGGCGCGCTGGGCTGTCACGGCACGCGCGATGGCGGCATCCACCTCACCGACGTTCGCCCGCGACACCTCGCGGATCGGCTCGGCGGTGGCCGGGTTGATGACGGTGAAGCTCACGACGGCACTCCCGCATCCATGCTCCGTCCGGCATACACGGATGCCGCCTGCACGAGCCCCGCGAACAGCCGGCGGTCCTCTATGTCCTGCTCGGGGTGCCACTGCACCCCGACGAGATAGCCCTCACCGGTCGACTCGATCGCCTGCACGAGCCCGTCGTCTGTGTGGGCGGTCGCGACGAGACCGCGACCGAGCCGGTCGATGCCCTGGTGATGGTAGCTGTGCACGTCGAGCTCCCGATCACCGACGATCTCGGCGAGCGCCGTGCCCTCGTCGATGTGCACAGTGTTCGTGGCGAACACCCCGCCGCCGACGCGGAACCGCTCGGTGCCGAGCGCGTCCGGCAGGTGCTGGTGCAGCGTGCCGCCGCGCGCCACGTTCACGAGCTGGAGGCCGCGGCAGATCGCCAGGACCGGCATCCGTCGTTCATCCGCCCCGCGGAAGAGGGCCATCTCCCACGCATCGCGGTCGGCTCGGGCGGGATCGGTGCGCGGATGCCGCTCCGCCCCGTACAGCTCGGGCTGCACGTCGAGCCCGCCAGTGAAGATGAGCCCGTCGAGCCCGTTGAGCACGGCGTCGGCAGCGGCGTCGGCGCTCACCGTGGTGGCGGAGTGGTGCTGGGGCGGAAGGAGGACCGCGATGCCGCCCGAGGCCGTGACGGCGTCGAAGTACACCTGCGGGAGGAAGGCGGCACGTACGTCCCACACGCCCTGCTTCGCCTGTTCGAGGTAGGTCGTGAGCCCGACGACCGGGGCGCGACGTACCGAAGGCTCAGAGTCGTTCGAATCCACGGATCCGCTCCCAGTCCGTCACGGCGGCGTCGTAGGCCTCGACCTCGATCCGCGCCTGGTTCAGGTAGTGCTCGACCATGTCGCCGCCGAAGGCCGCTCGGGCGACCTCCGACTCCTCGAAGAGCTGAGCGGCATCGCGCAGGGTGGTCGGCAGGTGGTCCACGCCCGACGAATACGCGTTGCCGGCCAGCGGCTCGGGCATAGGCAGTTCGTTCTCCACGCCGTACAGGCCGCCGGCGATGATCGCCGAGATGGCGAGGTACGGGTTCACGTCGCCGCCGGGCACCCGGTTCTCAGGCCGCAGCGACTGTCCCTGGCCGATGACGCGGAGTGCGCACGTGCGATTGTCGAGGCCCCAGGCCACCCCCGTGGGCGCGAACGTGCCCTTCTGGAATCTCTTGTAGGAGTTGATCGTGGGCGCATACAGCAGGGTGAATTCGCGGAGGGTCGCCAGGATCCCCGCGATCCAGTGCTCCATGAAGGGGCTGAACCCGTATGGACGGTCACCCGCCATCACCGGCGTTCCGTCCTGGCCACGAACCGACAGGTGGATGTGGCAGCTGTTTCCCTCGCGCTCGTTGAACTTAGCCATGAAGGTGAGCGACTTGCCGTGCTTCTCCGCGATCTCCTTCGCGCCGTTCTTGTAGATCGAGTGCTGGTCGGCGGTCTCCAGCACCTCGGCGTACCGGAACGCGATCTCCTGCTGGCCGAGGTTGCACTCGCCCTTGACGCCCTCGCAGTACATCCCCGCGCCGTCCATGCCGCGGCGGATGTCGCGCAGGAGCGGCTCCAGCCGACCCGATGCGAGCAGGTCGTAGTCGACGTTGTAGTCGGTGGACGGCTTCAGGTCGCGGTAACCCTTCGCCCAGGCATCCCGATAAGGGTCGTCGAAGACGATGAACTCGAGCTCGGTGCCCGCGTACGCCGTCAGGCCGCGCTCAGCGAGTCTCTCGCGCTGGTTCTTGAGGATCGCCCGCGGCGACTGCACGACGGGCTCACTGCCCTCCCATTCGAGGTCGGCCATGACCAGGGCGCTGCCCGGCATCCATGGGATGCGGCGGAGGGTGTCGGGGTCCGACAGCAGCATCATGTCGCCGTAGCCCCTCTCCCAGCTCGACATCGCGTAGCCGTCGACCGTGTTCATGTCGACGTCCACCGACAGCAGGTAGTTGCAGGCCTCAGCGCCGTGCGGAAGGACCTCCTCCTGGAAGAGTCGCGCCGACACCCGCTTGCCGACGAGGCGACCCTGCGCGTCGGCGAACGCCACGATCACCGTGTCGATCTCGTCTGCCGCGATCGCGGCGTTCAACTCCGAGACGCTGAGGTTCCCTGGCATCCGTCACCTTTCCTGGCCGTGTGCAGTGCGCGTGCAGCGCGCGACTGCCGCGCCGTCGCTCCGTCCACTGTAACCACGAAGTTGAGTGCAAAGGTAGACAGAACCCACCTTTAGGTATCACAATCGTGCGCAAGGCGCCTGCCTCGCGCCGCACCCGAATGCACGGAGGATCGATGACTCAGTCGCGCAATGATTCCGCCAAGGTTGCCGGAGCAACCTATACGCGGGCCGGTCAGGATTATTTCCAGAAGCGGTCGCTCAAGCGCTCCGCCGGCATCTGGGGCCTGTGGGGCCTCGCCGTCGCCGCCGTCATCTCGGGCGACTTCTCGGGGTGGAACTTCGGCATCGATTTCGCCGGATTCGGCGGGATGCTGATCGCCTTCGTGATCCTCGTCGCCATGTACTACGGCATGATCTTCTCGATCGGAGAGATGGCCGCCGCGATGCCGCACACCGGCGGCGCCTACTCGTTCGCGAGGTCGGCCATGGGCCCCTGGGGCGGCCTGGTCACGGGAGCCGCTGAAACGATCGAGTACGTCGCGACCACCGCGGTCATCGTGTACTTCTCCGCGTCATACGCCGATGCGATCACGAGCGAGCTGCTGAACTTCTCGATGCCGACCTGGGTGTGGTGGATCATCCTTTACGTCGTGTTCATCGCGCTGAACTCGGCGGGCGCGGCGATCTCGTTCAAGTTCGCCATCGTCGTATCGATCATCTCGATCGGCATCATCCTGGTCTTCTCGCTGATGGCGCTGTTCTCGGGCGCCTTCCAGTGGGCCAACCTGTGGGACATGGCCCCGGACCCCGGGCAGACCGAGTTCCTCCCGCACGGCGTCTTCCCGATCCTGTTCGCCCTGCCGTTCGCGATGTGGTTCTTCCTCGGCATCGAGGAACTGCCGCTGGCCGCAGAGGAATCGCACGACCCGGTGCGCGACATCCCCAAGGCGGGCTTCTGGGCGCGCGGAACGCTGATCGTCACCGGCCTACTGGTGCTGTTCCTCAACACCGGCGTCATCGGCGCGGAGGCCACCGGAGTCTCGGCCGAGCCGCTGCTCGACGGCTTCCGCGCGATCGTGGGCGACCAGCTCGCAGCACTGCTGGCCCTGTTCGCGCTCGTCGGTCTGCTCGCGTCGCTGCAGGGCATCATGTTCGCCTACGGCCGCAACATGTACTCCCTCTCACGGGCCGGCTATTACCCGAAGTTCCTCTCACTCACCGGCAAGCGGCAGACGCCGTGGGTCGCGCTCACCGTCGGTGCGGCGATCGGCTTCATCGCGCTGGTGGTCCTCGACACGCTCGCCGCCGCCAACGAGGGCGCGGGTGCGGTCGCCGGTGCGATCGTCCTGAACATCGCGGTGTGGGGTGCGGTGCTGGCCTACCTGCTGCAGATGATCTCGTTCATCATCCTGCGCCGGAAGTTCCCCGACGCGAACCGGCCCTACCTCAGCCCGTGGGGTGTCCCGGGTGCCGTGATCGCCGCCGTCATCGCCGCGCTCATCTTCGTCGGGTTCCTGCTCAACCCCACGTTCCTGCCGGCCATCATCGCGATCGGCGTCGTCTACGTGGTGATCCTGGTCGGGTTCGCGCTGTTCTTCCGCCACCGCCTCGTGCTCTCCCCCGAGGAGGAGTACGCGCTCTCGGGGGGTAGGCACTGGAACCCGGAGGAAGAAGGATACGACGCGATGGAGAAAGAGGTCTTCGGCGACAAGCCGTAGCTACTGCGTGCGGGGCCAGCGGGGTCGGAGTGGTCCGGGGGGATGCTCCGACCCCGTGCGTCGTCTTCACCGACGGATGCGGGCGCAGCCCGCGCGGAAATGACTCGGCCCTCTCGGGCCACCCCCTGCGCGGGGAATGACTCGAGAGGGCCAAGTGCTCTCCGGGGGCTCGGTCTGACTCGCTGGGGACGAGACGCTGCTGGGGACAGTGGTGAGCCGTCGAAACGGGAGCTGTCTTCAACGGTACGCACGCCATGCCCTTCCGTCTGTCCCCTCTTCGGGGGACATTTCGCAAGGGTGCCGGATCGGTCAGTACAGCAGCATCTGCGCGGACTGGGTGGAGGCGATGCCGCCGATCTCCACGCTCAGGTGGTACGAGGCTCCGCCGCCCGGCGCGACCTGCCGGTCCGTGTCGTTGCACGTCCCGACGGCCGAGCGGGTGCGGTCCCAGGTGAGCGGTGCGGCACTCGAGACCGACTGACCGGCCGCGAGCAGGACGACCATGTCGCTCGGCTCGGTCTGGCAGTCGGTCGAGCGCCACCAGATGTCGGTTCCGCTCATGATCGTGAACGACTGTGCGCTCGTGCCGACGTTGAGCGTGCAGTCCGCCGAGCCGTTGTTCGTGAGCCGGATCGACAGCTGCGGGTTCTGCCCCGGCTCGTACGTCTCCAGATCGGTGAGCGGCTCGACGGCGATGTCGCGCGACACGCACGGCTTCGCGGTCGGCGTGGCGGTCGCCTCCGGCGTCGCCGAGGTCTCGGGCGCGGCATCCGCCGTCGCGTCGGGCGTCGGTGTGAGGCTCGGAGTGGGCGTGGTGGCTCCGGCTGCCGGGAGGTCGGTCGCGGCAGCCGGAGACGGTGCGGGGTCCGCCTCGGTACGGTCGGCCGCGGCCCCGCTCCACGGCTGGGCGATGAGCAGCCACACGACCGCGCCGATCGCGACGAGCGCGAGCAGCAGCACGATCCGCCGGCGTCGGTACACCGACGGCGGCAGGCGCCTGCGAGATGTTTCGCCGCTCATGCGTCCAGGCTACGTCGGGGTCTGCGGCTTACCGGGCGGCACGCCCGCGGTGGCGGCATCCTGCCCGTAACGGCGGCCCGTCAGAGGCGTTTGAGCATCCTCGTGTTGCCGAGCGTGTTCGGCTTGACGTGTGCGAGATCGAGGAACTCCGCGATGCCCTCGTCGGGGCTGCGCACGAGCTGCGAGTACACGTCGGGGTCGACGACCTGCTCACCGATCTCCTCGAACCCGCGGCGGGTGAAGAAGTCGACCTCGAAGGTGAGACAGAACAGACGGGAGAGTCCGAGCGTGCGCGCGTTCTCCTCGAGCGCGTCGACGAGTGCGCGGCCGACGCCGTGGTGCAGCCACTCGTCCTCGACGATGAGTGTGCGCACCTCACCGAGGTCTTCCCACATCACGTGGAGGGCGCCGCAGCCTATCAGCCGGCCGGTCTCGTCCTCGGCGACGACGAACTGCTGCACCGCCTCGTAGAGCACCACGAGGTCTTTGCCGAGCAGGATGCGCCGCTGCACGTACGGCTCGAGCAGATCGCGGATGCCGCGAACATCCGCCGACCGCGCCGACCGCACACGAAACGGCTCCTGAACCTGTCGAAGGTCGCTCACCTCACCAGCCTACGTGCCGGTTCCCCCCGTTCGTCCGTCACCCGTGCACGCGAAGGCGCGCAGAACGCGTACACGGGTGACGGATGAACGGGCCAGGACGCGTTAACGACGATGAGCGGATGCCGCCGGCATCCGCTCATCGTCGTTCAAGGTGCGTGCGCTCAGCCCACCGCGAGGTCGGGGGTGGCGGTGATCTCGCCGGCGTTCACGACGCCGACCGCGACCTTGTCGCCGCGCGGGCCGTTCTCGAACACGAACTCGCCGTTCTGCACGTCCACCGTGATGTGGTCGCCGGAGTTCAGCTCACCGTGGAGGATGCGCTCCGACAGCCGGTCCTCGACCTCGTGCTGCATCGCGCGACGCAGCGGCCGGGCACCGAGCGCCGGGTCGAAGCCGATCTCGATCAGCTTCTCCTTCGCCGGGAGGGACAGCTCGATCGTCATGTCACGGTCGAGCAGACGCGTGCCGAGGCGCTTCGTGAACAGGTCCACGATCTGGATCAGCTCGGGCTTGCTCAGCTGCGGGAAGACGATGATGTCGTCGACGCGGTTGAGGAACTCGGGCTTGAAGTTGCGCTTGAGCTCCTCCTGCACCTTGCCCTTCATCCGGTCGTACGACGTCGCACTGTCACCCTCGACCTGGAACCCGACCGGACCGCCCGCGATGTCGCGCGCGCCCAGGTTCGTCGTCATGATGATGACGGTGTTCTTGAAGTCGATCACGCGGCCCTGACCGTCGGTCAGCCGACCCTCCTCCAGAATCTGCAGGAGCGAGTTGAAGATGTCGGGGTGCGCCTTCTCGATCTCGTCGAACAGCACCACGCTGAACGGCTTGCGGCGCACCTTCTCGGTGAGCTGGCCGCCCTCTTCGAACCCGACGAATCCCGGAGGGGCACCGAACAGACGCGAGACGGTGTGCTTCTCGCCGAACTCCGACATGTCGAGCGCGATGAGCGCGCTCTCGTCGTCGAACAGGAACTCGGCGAGCGCCTTGGCAAGCTCGGTCTTGCCGACGCCGGTGGGGCCGGCGAAGATGAACGAGCCCGAGGGGCGCTTGGGGTCCTTGAGCCCGGCACGCTGACGGCGAATCGTCTTGGCGAGCGCGGAGATCGCCTCTTCCTGGCCGATGACCCGCTGGTGCAGGGCCTTC
>DASQLG010000081.1:0-24586 GCA_035630115.1 Microbacterium sp.
CCCATATCGTGGACGCATGGTCGTCCAGGTGGTGCTCGTGCACGGCATCCGGACGTCCGCCACGATGTGGCGCGCGCAGGTGGCCGCGATGCGGGAACGCGGCAGTCCGGTCACCGCGGTCGACCTGCCGGGCCACGGCACGCGAATGGCCGAGGAGTTCACCCTCGACGGAGCGTTCGCGACGATCGACTCCGCGGTGCGGGATGCCGCAGCCCGAGGGCCGGTGCTGCTCGTCGGTCACTCCATGGGCGGCCTGCTGTGCATCGAATACGCCGGCCGGCAGGATCCCCCGCCGGTCGCCGGATTCGTCGCCGCGTCGTGCACGTCGATTCCGCGTGGACTCGGACTCCGGGCGTATCGGATGCTCACCCGCGGATTCGACTCGCTGCCCGATCGCGGGATGTGGCTCACCAACCGCATGCTCGATCGCATCCTGCCCGACGAGACACGTGCGGATTTCGGTGCCGGCGGCTATGCGCTGGACGCCCAGGACCTCGCGCTGCGGAGCCTCTCGGTCCTCGACCTGCTCACCGCGCTGCACCGTATCGACGTGCCGCTCTGGTTCATCAACGGGCAGTACGATCAGCTGCGCGTGAATGAGCGACTCTTCCTGCGGGTGGCGCAGCACGCCCAGCTGATCGTGGTCCCCCGTACGACCCATCATGTGACGGTCATGCGACCGGCTGTCTTCAACGCGGTCCTGAACCTGGCGATCGCGACGATCGAGGACGAGCAGTCTCGGGCACGACGCTCGACCTGATAGACTCGGTGATTGGCTTGCGTGTGGGTTCCACTCCCTCACGACCGCCGTGCGGCATCCCTCTCCTGCCACTCGGCACTCTCATCGAACAACTCCGAACGAAAGACCGTCGACAAACGTGGCAAACATCAAGTCGCAGATCAAGCGCAACAAGACCAACGACAAGGCGCACGAGCGCAACAAGGCCGTGAAGAGCGAGCTTCGCACCGAGGTGCGTCGCACCCGCGAGGCTGTTGCCGCCGGCGACAAGGCCGCCGCCGAGGCGTCGCTCGCCAAGGCGACCAAGAAGCTCGACAAGGCCGCCAGCAAGGGCGTCATCCACGCCAACCAGGCCGCGAACCGCAAGTCGGCCATCGCGAAGCAGGTTTCGGCGCTCTGAGCACTGATTTCCCCGGAAGCCCGTCCCTCAAGGGGCGGGCTTCCGCTTTGCGCCGTTGGGCAGGAAGCGCCCTGCTCAGGAACGCCCTTCGATACCGCGCTGACGCGCCTGCTCAGCAACCGCCCTTCGACACGGCGCTGACGCGCCTCCTCAGGAGCCGTAAGGCGCGCGGGTCGCGATCACGGTGATCAGTCGCTCGAGGGCGAACACGCTGTCGCGGGACCCACCCTTGACCTCGGCATCCGCCCGCGCCGCAGCCTGGATGGCCATGCCCAGCGTGGCATCCGACCATCCGGAGAGATCGCGGCGTGCGCGGTCGACCTGCCAGTCCTTGAGGCCGAGGCGCGCGGCCAGCGCTGCCGCGGGTTCGCGGTGACCCGCGATGCGTGCCATCGTGCGCAGCTTCGACGCGATCGCCGCGACGAGGGGCACCGGGTCGGCGCCGGAGGCGAGCGCGTGCCGCAGCGCGATGAGGGCCTCGCCGTATCGCCCGGCGATAGCCGTGTCGGCCACCGCGAATGCGGAGGTCTCCACGCGGCCCCCGTAATACCGCTCGACGACCTGCTCGCTCACATCGCCCGGCACATCGGCGATCAGCTGCTGGCAGGCCGCGGCAAGCTCGGTCAGATCGTCCGCGAAGGCGGACACGAGGGTGCGCAGTGCCCCCGGGGCGATGCGCCTGCGGGCGGTGGAGAACTCCCCCGCAGCAAAGTCGAATCGATCCGAGTCGCGCTTGACGGCGGGACACGCGATCTCCACTCCTTCGCCATCGCCCGCGCGGATCGCGTCCAGCAGCTTCTTTCCGCGAACCGTGGCGCCGGTGTGGCGGAGGACGACGGTGGCGCCCTCCTGCGGCATCGCGAGGTATGACACCGCCTCCGAGAGGAACGCGTCGGAGCACTTCTCCACGCCGGTGACGCGCACGAGACGGGGCTCGCCGAACAGCGACGGTGAGGTGACTCCGAGAAGCGTCCCGGCCACATAGTCGTCGGCACGCACATCGGTCACCTCGAGACTGGCGTCTTCGGCGCGCAGGAAGTCGCGGATACCGGCGATCGCCCGCTCGGCGCAGATCTCCTCGGGTCCGCTGACGAGCACGATCGGGGCGGGCTGCGGCGCGCGCCACGAGATCTGCGGGATCGTCGTCCGCGCCCTGCTCGCGGGGGCACGTCGCGCGCTGATCGCCATCGTCCCAGCCTACCCAGCCGGTGCGACGTCGTTCCCGCGCTCCCGCCACACCTTCACGCCGGCATCCGTGCGCCACAGCGCGATCAGCCCCTGCACATCGGTGCGCGCGATGGTCGCACCGAGATCTTCGAGCGGACCGAGGATCTCGGCGCGCGGATGACCGTACGTGTTGTCCGCGCCGACGGTCACCAGTGCCGTCGCCGGGTCGGCCAGTGCGTACAGCCGGGTGTGCTGGTCGGCACTGCCGTGGTGTGCGACCTTGACCAGGTCGTACGGCGGATCGAGTGCTCCCGATGCCGCCAGCGCCGCCTGCGGAGAGGCCGAGAGGTCGCCCAGGAACAGCGATGACGGCAATCCGGCGCCGCGGATGTCGATCACGACGCTCGCGTCATTGCCTGCCGGGAACGCGCGGCTCTCGGCCGGCGGCCACAGCACCCGCCACGTCGCCGTCCCGAGCGTCCCGTGCATGCCGGGGCGCGCGAGCACGGTGCCGGCTCCCTCCTCCTCGAGTGCCGCGCGCAGGCGTACGTCGTCCGCGGATCCGGTCGGGCCGTGGACGATCGTGGTGACACGACCGGCGAGCGCCGCCACGCCGCCCACGTGGTCGAGGTCGAAGTGGGTGAGGACCAGCAGGTCGATGCGGTCGACCCCGACGCGCGTGAGACACCGTTCCAGCGACTCCGGGTCCGGCCCCGTGTCGATCAGCGCGACCGCACCCGCCGACCGAACGATCACGGCGTCCCCCTGCCCCACATCGCATGCGAGGACGCTCCACTGCTCGGGAAGCGTCCAGCGACCCACGATCGACGCGAGCGCGGCGCCCCCGCCCACGATTCCCACCGCGATCGCCAGCAGCAGCCCCGCGGCTATGCGCAGCGGGCGCGTGCGCATGGACGGCTTGGCCACGACGGTCCCGATCGCCAGGCTCACCACCGCGAGAGCCGCCACGCCCACCCCGCCCTCCAGCCAGGGGACCTGATCGCCCGGCAGTGCGCTGAAGGTGTGCGCGGTGCCGGCGATCCACGACCCCGGCAGCCAGGCGATCGCGGTCAGGCCGGATTGCACCCACGGCAGCGGCGAGGCGAGGCAGGCAGCAAGTCCGACTATCGTCGCGACCGGCGCGGCCGGCGCCGCCAGCAGGTTCGCGACCACGCCGTACAGCGGCACCGTCGGAGTGATCAGAACCAGCAGCGGGCCGCACGCGAGCTGCGCCGCCAGCGGCACCGACAGCGCCACCGCCAGGGCGCGCGGCATGCGTCCTGCCAGTCCGTCCGCCAGCGGTCGTGCGAACAGCAGGAGCGAAGCGGTGGCTGCCGCCGACAGCGCGAAGCCGAGGGAGCCGGCGAGCCACGGGTCGCAGGCGAGGAGGATGGTCACCGCGAGGCACAGCAGCGCCAGGCCCGCACCGGTGCGCCCCAGCAGAACCCCGAGCATCGCGATCGCGGCCATGGTGCCCGCACGCACCACGCTGGGCTCGGGAGTCACGAGCAGGACGAAGCCGGCCAGGGCGACCATGCCCGCCGTTACCCGGGCACCACGCGACCCACCCGCCGCAGCGACGGCACCGAACGCCAAGCCGACCACGATCGCACAATTGGCCCCCGACACCGCCGTGAGGTGGGACAGCGACGATTCCTTCATCGCCGCATCCAGCTCTCCGGAGACGGCCGACGTGTCGCCCACCGCCAGTCCGGGGATCAGGCCCGCCCCAGGGTCGGGCAGGCCCGCCGTGGAGTCGACCAGGTCGCGGCGCAGGTCGGCGGCGACGGCCAGCAGACCCCGCGCTCCGGCGACGACGCGCAGACCCCGGGATGCGGCGACGGTGAGCACCGCGCGGTCGCCGGTGGGTGCAGCACGCGCCGTGCCCCGCACCTCGACCCTCGCCCCGACGTCCAGCAGATCCGGCCGATCGACCCGGGATGGCTGAACCCTCACGGCGATGTCGAAGAGCACCGGATCGCCCACCTCGCCCGTCGTGACCCGCGTCGCGAGCGCGTCGAAGACCCACTCGCCGGTCGGCCTGTGCTCGACCTTGCCGATCACCGTCGCCTCGATCGACACCGCGCGCCCGCCACTCAACGCGAAGCCCGCCGCCTCGGCGCGCGCCGGCTGCGCCAGCGCGACATGGGATGCCGCGGCCGCCGACGCGGCCAGCGCAAGGAGGACGATCACGCCCGCATGCCCCCTCGGGCCACGAGTGCCGGCACCGGCACCCGGGCGCCGACGAACGGCGATCACGGCAAGGGTGAGCACCGCGCAGAGCCACAGGCATACTCCCACCGCACCGGCGACGGTGGGCACGAGCGTGACGAAGAGAGCGGCCGCCCACGTTGTGGCGGCGACGGGTATCAGTCGCAGCCGAGCCGTGGACGGGTGCGTCACGCTCACACCGTGACCAGATCGCGCAGCGTCTCGAGCATCTTGTCGCCGATGCCCGGCACCGACAGCAGGTCCTCGATGCTCGTGAAGCGTCCGTTCGCGTCGCGCCAGTCGATGATGCGCGCCGCCATCGCCGGGCCGATCCGGGGAAGGGTGTCGAGGGCAGCGGCATCCGCCGTGTTCAGATTGACCCTCCCGTCACCGGGCGCGGCCGCACCGGCCGGGTCGGGAGCCGCACCCATCGCCGGCACATGCAGCTGCTCGCCGTCGCTGACGGGCCGAGCCAGGTTGACGGCCGTCTCGTCGGCGCCCGCCGCGAAACCCCCGGCCGCTGCCACGGCGTCGACCACCCGTGCGCCCTCGTGCAGAACGTACAGCCCCGGTGAGGCCACCGACCCGGAGACGTGGACGAAGACGGATGCCGCGCCTCCGGCATCCTGCGCCGTACCCGCGTCGATCGTCACCGACTCCACCGGCGTCGACGCGCCGCGCAGGATGCCGATCGCGACCGTGACCGTCAGTGCGAGGAGCACGACGACGATCGCGGCACCCAGGCCGAGCCGCACACGGGGGCTCGCGGCGCCACTTCGGGTTTCCTCCGCCGACGACACACGGCTGAACGTACGACCGCACGCTGTCGACGCGGACGCGGCGGTCGGCTCCGGTGGATGGCGCGTCCGTGTCTGCTCCTGGGGAGGAGGCTCAGTGCGTGCTGAAGCTCACGACCTTCGGGGGGCGCACGATCGCCCGGGTGACGTCGCGGCCGGCCAGGGCGCGCTGCACCCGCGCGTCGGCGCGGGCGATCGACTCCAGCTCCTTCGGATCGATGCGGGCCGGCACGTCGAGCGTCGCCCGGACCTTTCCGTCGATCTGGACGACGGCGGTGACGCTGTCTTCGACCAGGAGGGTGGCATCGGGCTGCCGCCAGGGCACGAGGCCGACGAACGGCTCGTAGCCGAGCATCTCCCACATCTCCTCGGCGGTGTGCGGCGCGAACAGGTCGAGGATCATGGCGGTCGCCTCCGCCGCTTCGCGGACCGCCGGGTCGGCAGGTCCGGCTCCACTGTCGATCGCCTTGCGGGTGGCATTGACGAGCTCCATGAGCCGGGCGACGACCACGTTGAACTTCGTCTGCTCGACCAGGTTCGGCGCATCGGCCAGGAGCCGGTGGGTCAGGCGGCGCAGCGCCTGGTCGCCCTCCGCCCACACCACATCCGGGTGGCTGGAGACGTCGTGCGCGACGCGCCAGGCCCGTGCCAGGAACTTCTGCGCACCCGTGGTCGAGACGTCCTCCCAGTTGATGTCGTCCTCGACGGGGCCGGCGAAGGCGATCGCGACCCGCACCGCGTCCGCGCCGGGATCGAGCATGCTTGAGGCGAACTCGATCAGGTTGCCCTTGCTCTTGGACATCTTGGATCCGGCCAGCAGCACCATGCCCTGGTTGACCAGCGTCGAGAACGGCTCGGTGAAGTCGATCAGACCGATGTCGAAGAGCACCTTCGTGATGAAGCGGGCGTACAGCAGGTGCAGGATCGCGTGCTCGACCCCGCCGATGTACGAATCGACCGGAGCCCACTTCGCGGCTTCGGCCGTCGGGAACGCCTCGGTCGCGTCACCCGGCGCGAGGAAGCGCAGGAAGTACCACGAGCTGTCGACGAACGTGTCCATGGTGTCGGGGTCACGCAGGGCAGGGGCGCCGGTATCGGGGTCGGTCGTGGCCATCCACTCGGTGGCGCCGCCGAGGGGCGACGTGCCCTTCGGGGTGAGGTCGAGCCCCTCCACGTCGGGCAGGATCAACGGCAGCTGATCCACGGGAACGGGCGCGATACGCCCGTCCTCCGTGTGGATCATCGGTATCGGCGTGCCCCAGAACCGCTGCCGGGAGATGAGCCAGTCACGCAGGCGATACGACTTCGATGCACGACCGGTGCCGGCCGCCGCGAGCTGCTCGGTGATGCGCGCGATCGCGTTGCGCTTGGACAGGCCGTCCAGCGAGCCCGAGTTGATCATGCGACCTTCGCCCGTCAGGGCGATGCCGGTGCGAGCGGGGTCGATCTCGGACAGCGAGGACTCGTCGGTGCCCGGGTCGATAGGCTCGCCGTTCTCGTCGAGCTCGATGATCGGGATCGCCCCGGTGATCGGCGCGGTGGTGTCCACTACGACCCTCACCGGCAGATCGAACGCACGCGCGAAGTCGAGGTCTCGCTGGTCGTGCGCAGGAACGGCCATCACGGCACCGTGTCCGTAGTCGGCCAGGACGTAGTCTGCCGCCCAGATCGGGAGACGCTCCCCGTTGATGGGGTTCACGGCGTACCGCTCGAGGAACACGCCGGTCTTGGGTCGATCGGTGCTCTGGCGCTCGATCTCGCTCGAGCGGCCGACGCTGGCCAGGTAATCCTGGAACCGCAGCCGCACCTCGGCGGAGGATCCGGCCGCGAGCTCGGAGGCCAGGTCGCTGTCGGGTGCGACGACGAAGAACGTCGCCCCGTAAAGCGTGTCGGGGCGCGTCGAGAAGACCGTGACCTTCTCGTGGTGCCCCTCGATCTCGAAGTCGATGTCGGCCCCCACCGAACGGCCGATCCAGTTGCGCTGCATCCGGATGACCTTCTGCGGCCAGAAGCCCTCGAGCTGGTTCAGGTCATCCAGCAGCCGGTCGGCGTAGTCGGTGATCTTGAAGTACCACTGCGTGAGCTTCTTCTTCACGACCTCCGCGCCGCAGCGCTCGCAGCGGCCGTCGACGACCTGCTCGTTGGCCAGCACGGTCTGGTCGTTGGGGCACCAGTTGACCGGGCTCTCCTTGCGGTAGGCCAGGCCCCGCTCGTAGAGCAGCTGGAAGAGCCACTGGTTCCACCGGTAGTACTCCGGGTCGCTGGTGTGCAGGATGCGCGACCAGTCGTAGGACGAGCCGTACGCTCGGAAGCTCTTCTTGTGCTGCTCTATGTTGGCGTACGTCCACTCGCGCGGGTCGGCGCCGCGCTGGATCGCCGCGTTCTCGGCAGGCAGCCCGAACGAGTCCCAGCCGATGGGGTTGAGCACGTTGTAGCCGCGATGGCGCCAGAAGCGGGCGACGACGTCGACGTACGCATAGCTCTCCGCGTGGCCCATGTGCAGGTCGCCCGAGGGGTATGGGAACATGCCGAGCACGTACTTGCGCGGACGCTTGTCGTCTGCTCCCCCGGCGCGGAACGGATCGGCGTCCGCCCAGCGCGTCTGCCACTTCTCCTGAATGGCGTACGCGTCGTACCCGCCGCCGTCTGCGGGCGCGGTGGTGTCGGGCGGGAGGGTCTGGGACACGTGACGGAACCAATCGTCGAGCGGGAGATGCGGGCGCGGAGCGCAGCGTCCAGGCTACCGGACGGGTGTCGTCACCAGCCGAGCGGCAGGTCGGCGCCGATCGCCGCGAGCGGTCCTCGGGCCTTGATCCCCACCTCTGCCACCTCCGCCGCGGCATCCGACCGCCACGTGATCCCGCCGCCGGCGCCGACGTACGCGCCGCCGGGGTGAACGACGATCGAGCGGATCACCATCGCCAGATCGAGAGCGCCGTCCTCGCCGATCCACCCGAAGCAGCCCGCGAAGACTCCCCGTGGTCCGCGTTCGAGCTCGTGCAGGATCGACATCGCCGACAGTTTCGGGGCGCCCGTCATGCTTCCCGCCGGAAAGGTCGCGTCAAGAAGGTCGCCGACGGTGACGCCGCCCGTCAAGCGGCCGGAGACCGTGCTCACGAGCTGGTGAACCGCGGGATAGGATTCCACCTCCAGCAGCCCGTCCACCCCCACCGAGCCGGGCTCGCACACCCGCGACAGATCGTTGCGCATCAGGTCGACGATCATGACGTTCTCGGCGCGCTCCTTCTCGCTCTCGCGCAGCTCGGCGGCGAGGGCGGCATCCGTCATTGCGTCTGCGCCGCGCGGCCGGGTGCCCTTGATCGGTCGAGTCCGTGCGATGCCGCCGGCCACCTCCAGGAAGCGCTCGGGGCTCGCGCTCACGAGGGCCACCTCGCCCGAGCGGATGAGTCCGCCGTGGTGGGCGGGGGTCGTCGCCCGCAGGCGAGAGAAGGCGGCGATCGGGTCGATCCTGCCCTCGACGGAAAACCGGGTCGTCAGGCACAGCTGGTAGGCATCGCCCTCGCGGATCGCGTCGCGGCAGCGCTCGATCATCGCCGCGTACACCGCAGGTTCGTGCCGCGCCATGGCCTCGACCGTAGCTGCGGGCGGGGCAGCGAACTCGCCGCTCACCGCACCCACCTGCTCCGCGAAGGTCTCGGCCCGTTCCGCCGGTGCGACCGCCCATGCCCGCCGACTTGCATGGTCGAATGCCACGAAACGTTCGACGCGCAGCCACCGCTCGAGGGGGACGGCGGGATCGGAGACGCTGGTCGGTGCACCGGTGCGGGCCGCGGCATCCTCGTATCCGAGCCAGCCGATCCAGCCGCCGCGGAACGGGCCCGCCTCGTCCGCTCTCGGCGCAGATGCCTGCGTGAGGGATACGGCTCGCACACGCTCCGGCCGGTCCTCGACCGCGCCGCTTCCGACCCAGCTCCATCCCGCAGCAGTCCCGGGTCCGGCATCCAGCCAGAAGCAGTCCGGCGACTCGGCCGCGATCGATGCGAAAACGGATGCCGGATCCCGCCACCCTGTCAGGCGCACGGCGATGAGCGAATCGGGCATGCTCCCAGGGTAGAGGGGAGGCCCGCCACTCTAGAGTCGGGGTGTGAACGAGTTCCTCACGTGGCTGCTCGACGCCGTTCAGAGCGTCGACCCCGTGCTGCGGACCCTCCTGGCAGGCCTGGCGATCATGCTCGAGACGAGCGTGCTCATCGGGCTCGTCGTCCCCGGCGACACCGTCGTGATCATCGCCGGCACCGCCGTGGCGTCGCCGGTCGAGGGCGTCGTCCTGATCATCGCCGTCGTGATCGGCGCCCTCGTCGGGGAGAGCATCGGGTTCGGCCTGGGCCGATACCTCGGGCCGAAGATCCGCCATTCGCCCCTCGGCCGGCGGATCGGAGACGAGAACTGGGAGCGTTCGGAGCGGTACCTGCGCCGCCGCGGCGGCCCGGCGATCTTCGTATCGCGATTCCTCCCGGTGCTGCACTCGCTCGTGCCCCTGACCGTCGGGATGAGCGGCTACTCCTACCGGCGCTTCCTCGCGTGGACGGTGCCCGCCTGCATCATCTGGTCGACGCTGTACGTCACGGTCGCCGCTGTCGCCGCCGGCACCTACCGCGAACTGGCCGACCAGCTCCACTTCGCCGGCTACATCTTCGTCGGCATCATCGTCGTCTTCCTCCTGCTCGTGTTCGTCAGCAAGAAGGTGATCGAACGCGCCGAGCACAAGCATCTGCACGGCGATGAGGAGCTCCCCGGTGGGGCCCCCGGGTCGATCCGCACTGCGGACGACGTGGAAGACTGAGGGGATGCCCCCCAGCGCGACGACGCCCGCCCGCCGCAAGATCCTCTGGCTCGCCCGGCTCGAATACCGCTTCCACGCGTGGCGCGAGCGCCGTGCGCGAGCGCGCGGCCTGACGCCCACGGTCACCCCGTTCCCGGGCTACGGCGGTCCGGAGTGGGTGCGCGTCCTCGGGCGTGTGCTGATCGTGCCGCCAGTGCCCTCCACGGGCTCCGGGGAGTATGAGAAGGTGCGCGGCTGGCGCAGCTTCGCGTCGGTGCCGGTGGGATTCGCGCAGGTACGGGTCACGATCGGCGGCGTCACGCACGAAGTGGTGGCCGACCGCGGCGGAGTGATCGACAGGGACATCCCGGCCCGGCTCGAAGCCGGATGGCAGACGCTGACGATGTCGGTCGAGGGCAGCGAGCCGGTCGAGACCCGTGTGTTCGTCGTGGGACCGGACATCCGCTTCGGAGTCGTCTCCGACGTCGACGACACGGTGATGGTGACAGCCCTCCCCCGACCGCTTCTGGCGGCATGGAACTCGTTCGTCGTGAATGAGCACGCCCGTCAGCCGGTCCCGGGGATGGCCGTGCTGATGGAGCGCCTGGTGCGGGATGCGCCGGGGACGCCCGTGATCTACCTGTCCACGGGCGCGTGGAACGTCGCCCCCACGCTCATCCGGTTCCTCCGCCGTCACCTCTTCCCGCCGGGGTCCGTGCTGCTCACGGACTGGGGCCCCACGCATGATCGGTGGTTCCGCAGCGGCAAAGCGCACAAGCTCTCCAACCTCCGCCGCCTGGCCGCGGAATTCCCCCACGTCAAGTGGCTGCTGATCGGTGATGACGGCCAGCACGACGACGAGATCTACACGACGTTCGCGCGCGAGAGTCCCGGCAATGTCTCGGCGGTCGCCATCCGTCGCCTGTCGCCGACCGAAGCCGTGCTCGCCGGCGGCCGCACCGCCGTCGATGACCACAAGGCGGCGAACGTGCCGTGGGTGACCGAGTCGGACGGGGCGGGACTGGCCGAGCGTCTCGATGAGATCGGCGTCCTCGACCGCTGAGCCCTCCCGCGCCGTCGGCGGGCGCGCATAGGCTCGGAGCCATGTGCGGACGGTTCGTGGTGGAAGAACCCCGCCCTGGCCGACGACGATCCGCAGCGCTGGATGCTGAGCTTCACGATCCTCACCCGCGACTCGATAGGTCACCTGGGCTCGATTCACGACCGCATGCCGATGTTCCTGGACCCGGACCACGCCGACGCCTGGCCCGACCCGACCACCGACAACGTCCGCGACGTACTCGATGCCGCGATCGACGCCGCACCTGCGGTCGCCGAGACCCTCGACGGTCACGTCGTGGGCAAGGCGGTCGGCAACGTGCGCAACAACTCCCCGAACTGATCGAGCCCGTCGCCGAGTAGTCGGCTCGCGTCAGTCGACCGCTGTGCACTCGGCGCACGGAACCAGACCCCGCCCCTGCGCGGCGAGCGACAGACGCGCCGTCGTCACGCGCACCGCGGCATCGTCCAGTCGCTCTTCCCGCAGTGTCCCCGCCTCGACCGCCGCGACGATCCCGTCCACGATGCGGGGGGCGGTGTCCGGCGTGGAGAAGGCGATCGTCAGCACCATGTCGTTGCCGGCCGCCAGTGACGCGACCGCGTTCACGACGGGATCCTGATACGCCGGGATGCCGGAGGCCTGCAGCATGCCCAGATCATCGGTGATCGTCACCCCCGTGAAGCCGAGTTCCTCGCGCGCGATCCGGTGCCATTCCGCGGAGAGCGTCGCCGGGTCGGGGTCGACAGCGGTGTAGGACAGGTGACCGAACATGAGGAATTCGGCGCCGGCGTCGACGCCGGCTTGGAAGGGTGCTCCGTCGGCCCGCGTCCACTCCGCCTTGGACATGGTCGTCGAGGGGATGCCGACATGGGAGTCGCCCGGGGCCGCACCGTGACCCGGGAAGTGCTTGATCGTCGACATCGCCGAATCGGCCTCTCCGTCGACGGCCGCCTCGACCCGTTCGGCGCTCGCTCCGGCCGTGGTTCCCAGCGCACGTCGGTGGATGAACATCGACGGGTCGGCGGCGAGGTCCGCGACGATGCCGAAATTCACACCGATCCCGGCTCGCTGCAGGAGGGCCCCGCGGGCCGCGAACGCGTCGCGTGCCTCGGCGGCAGCCCGGTCCTTCAGCGCGACCGCCGACGGGAAGCCGTCCCAGGGAAGACGCGAGACATCGCCGCCCTCCTGGTCGATCGCGATGATCGGCGGAAGCGCCGCGTCGACCGTGATCGCCGCGGTCAATTCCCGCAGCGCCGCCTCGGTGCCCGGAATGTTGCCTCCCATGAGGATGAAGCCGCCGATGCCGGTCCTCCGCATGTACTCGGCCAAAGCACCGGCATCCGTCGTCGGCACGTGTCCCATGACGACGCTCGCTGCCTTCTCGCGCGTCGACATGCGTGCGACGCGGGCCGTCGCTTCCGCGCCGTAATCCCCGCCCGCGACGACCCGCACGGTTCCCCCGTCGCTTTCAGGCGGCGCCCGGTCATCGCCTGCCCACGCAGCGGGCACCGCCCCGCCGATGAGCGCGACGGCGCACGCGACGCCCACGGCGAGGACGCGCCGGGCTGCACACATTCCTCCAGCCTAAGCGCGGGTCTCGGCGCCGGTCCACTCAGTGCCGGGCGACGAGGGCGGCGGCATCCGTCCCCCGCGGGAGGGCGCCGTACTGGGCAGTCCGGTCGTCGCCGAGTCGCGCGGCGATGAAGGCCTCGGCGGCGGACGAGGGCGCATGGCGCAGCATGAGCGACGCCTGGAACGCCAGCGCGAGAGCCTCGCTGAGGCGCCGCGCCTGTGACTGGCCCTCGTCAGCGTCGGCGCCGGCGATCTCGTCGAGCAACGCGAGCGTCCGGGCCACGTGCGCATCCAGGAGAGCCGACGATCCGGCGGTCGACTCGAGCTCATCCGCGAAGGCCGCGGTCGAATCCGCGTCGCGGGTGAGCGCGCGCAGCACGTCGAGCGCGATCACGTTGCCGGATCCCTCCCAGATCGCCATCACGGGCTGCTCGCGGTACCGGCGAGCCAGCGGAAAGGACTCGGTGTACCCGTTGCCGCCGAGGCACTCCAGGGCCTCGTAGGCGTGCTGCGGTCCGCGTTTGGTCACCCAGTACTTGGATACCGGAGCCGCCAGGCGCCGCAGTGCGACGTCGCGATCGGATGCCGCGCCCTCGAACATCTGCGCCAGCCGCAGCCCGGTGAGCATGGCGGCCTCGGATTCGAGTGCGAGATCGGCCAGAACAGCGGTCATCGCCGGCTGATCGACCAGCAGCTTCCCGAATGCGGCGCGACCTCGCGCGTGCCACACCGCTTCGGCGACCGACTGCCGCATGCCCGCGGCGGTGCCCAGGACGCAGTCCAGTCGCGTCCGCTGCACCATCTCGATGATCGTGCGCACTCCCCGCCCGGGTTCGCCCAGGAGCGTCCCGATCGTTCCGTCGAACTCGACCGACGCCGACGCGTTCGAGCGGTTGCCGAGCTTATCCTTCAGGTGCTGTATCCGGAAGACGTTGCGCATGCCACGCTGCAGCAGGCGCGGGACGAACAGGCATGACAGCCCTTCCTCGACGTTGCCTCTCCGCGTGTGCGCGAGCACCAGGAAGCCGTCCGACATCGGGGCGGAGCAGAACCACTTGTGACCGGTGATCTGGTAGCTGTGTCCACCCATGTAGGTGCCGACGGTGGTGCCCGCGCGAACATCCGATCCGCCCTGTTTCTCGGTCATCGCCATGCCGATCAGCGCGCTGGTCTTCTCCTCGTTCGGGAGGAGGCGAGGCTCGTACTCCCGCGAGTAGACGCGGGGCAGCCAGTCTTCGGCGACCCACGGCGAGTCCTTGATCGATGCCACGGCCGCGTGGGTCATCGACACCGGGCATGCGTGCCCGGGTTCCACCTGCGCGAAGAGCATGAACATCGCCGCGCGGGCGACGTCCGCGCCCGGGCGCGGGTCCGACCAGGCGGAGGTGTGCGCACCGCGTGCGATCGCGTCGGCGATGATGCGGTGGTACGCAGGGTCGTATTCCACCTCGTCGAGGCGGAAGCCCCAGCGATCGTGGGGGTGCGCGGTCGGGACGTGCACGTTCGCGAGCGTGGCGTCGCGCTGGAAGGACGGCGACCCGACGAGCCGCCCGGCCTCGTGGAGGTCGTCGTGAGCCCACCTCGCACCGAATGCGCTCACCGCACCCGCCAGCGGGCTGTTGGCCTCGTACTCGTCGATGTCGGTGCGGACGGGCGGCTGATTCTCGACGTAGTGGGTCGCCGCGCCGATCACGCGCTGCCCGCGCGCGACGGATGTCACGTCCGCTCCGCGACCCAGGGTGCCGCCAGAGCCGCCTGCTCGTCCAGGGTCAGCGGAGCGCGGGTGACCATCTCGTGCATGAAGCCGAGCTTCTCACGCACCGGCTTGACGATGTCGAACGGGTAGAGGTCGCCGAAGCCCATGGACCGGTTGATGCGGTTGAACGCCTGCGACATCCACTCCCAGTCGCTCAGGAGGCGCTGGATGGGCTGGCTCTCGTACGACTCCAACGGGACCACGTCCGTGTCGCGCATGCTCGTCACTGCGGCATCGAGTTTGATTCCGATGGCAGCGGCGGTCTGCAGGGTGCCGGTGATGTGCAGGTAGTGGGCGAAGGTCTCTGCGAAGTCCTCCCACGGGTGCATCGTGGCGTATTCCGAGATGTGCGACTCGTGCCAGTTCTCGGGAGCGCCGAAGCGATAGTGCTGCGCGATCGCCTCCTTGTAGCTCGTACGCTCGTCACCGAACATCTCCCGGCAGCGCTTCCAGCTCTCCTCGGTGGTCAGGAGCACGTTCTGGTAGTAGTGGCCGACCTCGTGCCGAAGATGGCCGAGAATCGTGCGGTACGGCTCCCCCAGCCGTACGCGCATGGCCTCGCGCCGGTCGTCGAGGCTCTCTGCCAGGTCGATCGTGATGATGCCGTTCGCATGCCCGATCATCACGGCATGACCGTCGGTCAGACTCGATATCAGGTCGAACCCCAGCCCGCCCGGTGTCAGGTCCCACCCCACGATGGGCAGCCCCAGGCTTCCCAGCTGCAGCAGCAGGCGCCGCTTCGCCTCCTCCACGCCGGCGAGCTTCTCCAGTGCGACCGTGTCGTTCGCGGCCGGTCGCGTGCGCGTGAGCCGGCAGGAGAAGCATCGCCCGGCCGGGGCATCCTCCCGCACGAGCCAGTTGCACGCCCACTCGCGGTTCGAGCACGTATACCAGGTGAGTCCGTCGATGATCGTCTGGTTCTTGATGAGACCGAAGAACCGGCGTGAGAGCATGTGGTAGCCCAGGTCGGCATCGCAGTTCGGACAGGTCAGCCTGTCGAGATAGAGGAAGTGGCGGCAATGCGGACAACGCGGCTGGGAGCTCACGGTTCTCACCGTAGCGCGCCCGAGTGCTGCGTCGCCGAAACCGATCTCGAACTCGCGCCCGTCACGGAGCCGGCGCGATCGGCAGGCGGATGAGGATGTCGTCGCCGGCGCGAGGAGTGCCGCGCCCGTCCGTATTGCCGGTGAGGATCCACAGCGTCCCGTCCGGCGCCGCGACCACGTCACGCAGTCGCCCCTGTCCGTCCAGGCCCGCTCTCGGCTGCCGCGCTGCGCTGTCGGTCGTGACGTCGACCATCCAGAGCCGCTCCCCTCGTAGCCCGGTGACGAATACGGTGTCGCCCACGGCGGCGACCCCGCTCGGACTGGCTTCGCTCGGCGTCCAGACGACGACGGGATTCTGGAAACGGTCATCGTCGGACTCGCCCTCGACGATCGGCCAGCCGTAGTTGGCGCCGGCCACGATGTGGTTGAGCTCGTCCCAGGTGTTCTGACCGAACTCACTCGCCCACAGCCCGCGATCAGCTGTCCATGCGATCCCCTGGACGTTGCGATGCCCGAGGCTCCACACGGCATTGCCGAACGGATTGTCCGGCGCGGGAGCGCCCTCCGGTGTGAGTCGAAGGATCTTTCCGCCGAGCGCAGCCACGTCCTGCGGTGCGTCGCGATTCTGGGCGTCGCCCGTCGTGACGTAGAGGTACCCGTCCGGTCCGAATGCGATGCGTCCTCCGTTGTGCGTGCTTGCGCGTGGGATGCCGGTGAACACGGCTTCCGGGTCGCCGAGTGCGAGTTCGCCGGGGTCGCCGAGAAGCGGCATCCGCACGACCCGGTTGTCGTCCGCGGCCCCGTGATAGGCGTACAGCCACAGCGCCTGCGCCTGCGCGTCCTCCCATACCGCCAGGCCGTGAAGTCCCGACTCCCCCCCAGCGACGACGCCGGGGATGACGCCGACCGTGCGGGCTGCGGCGCCGGCGCCGACCTCCCGCACCGTGCCGCTGTCGCGTTCCGAGACCAGTGCGCGGTCGTCCCCGAGGGGCACGACCGACCACGGTGCGGCGAGATCCGCCGCGAGGGTGGTGGCTTCCCCCGACGGCTCCCAGAACCCTTCTCGCGCCGTGACCCCGTCCGAGGCGGACGGGCCTGCCGAGGCGGACGGCGCTGTCGAGGCGGACGGCGACGGGGTCGCGCTCGGAGGCGCGGAGCCGCTCGGCGACGGAGCACACGCGGATGCGGCCGCCGCGACCGCCAGGAACACTCCGAGGGCGACGCCCCGATACGCCGGGGTCACGATGCGTCTGCGGCGGCTTCGATCGCGGCGATGTCGATCTTCGTCATCGTGAACATCGCCTGGATGGCGCGATGAGATCGATCCGGGTCGGGATCGCGGATGAGCTCGACCAGCCGGTCCGGCACGATCTGCCACGACAGGCCCCACCGATCCTTCAACCACGCGCAGGGCTGTTCCTGTCCGCCGTCGGCCGTCAGCGCATCCCAGTAGCGATCGACTTCGGCCTGGTCGCTGCAGGCGACGAACATCGAGACGGCCTCGGTGAACGGGAACTGCGGGCCGGCATCCATCGCGTAGTAATCACGGCCGCCGAGCCGGAAGTGGGCGTGCATCACCTTGCCACCCATGCCGGGGACCGCGTCCGGGTAGCGGTCGAGAACGACCACCTCTGAGCCGGGGATCAGCTCGGTGTAGAAGAGGATCGCCGCTTCCGCGTCGTCATCGAACCACAGGCACGGGGTCACGTCCGTCATGGCGTCCCTTCTCGCATCGCTCTAGGCTCTCCCGACCCGCGCGCCGGGTCAAGCACCTTCGTTGCGTGCAAACGAGAGAAGCCCCCGCTTCGCGGAGGCTTCTGACTCGAGTGGACCTGAGGGGACTCGAACCCCTGACCCCCTGCATGCCATGCAGGTGCGCTACCAGCTGCGCCACAGGCCCGAACGCGACCTCCGAGATCGGAGGCAACCCGACTAGATTACTACATCGATTCGGATGCCTCGACCCGAGGGCGGTGTCCTCCGCACGTCGTATGTTCGAGTCGAGGAGAGGTGTCGACATGGCCACCCTGGGCAACATCACGTTCTACGCCGACGATCCGCGCGCCCTCGCGCACTTCTGGTCCGGGGTGTTCGGGTACCCGCTGCTGGAGTGGGACGAGCCTGTCAAGAACGAGCTGCTCGCGGCCGGCCTGTCCGAGGACGATCTCGCGCGCCGCGCCCTCGCGGAGAACCCCGACGGTCGAGGTCCGCGACTGTTCTTCCACCACGCCGATGACGCGAAAGCGGGCCGCAACCGCCTCCACCTCGACGTTCAGGCCGTGCCCACCGGAGCGCCCACCCGGGAGCAGCTCGACGCGGAGAAAGACCGACTGGTGGCGCTGGGAGCGCGAGTCGTTCGCGTGGTCGAGCAGACCTGGGGCGGATGGCCGGAGCTCTACTATCAGCTGCAGGACCCGGAGGGGAACGAGTTCTGCCTTCAGTGACCGATCACTCGATCGCGGAGGATGCGGGCAGCTCGATCGGAACGACCGGGCAGTCCTTCCACAGTCGCTCGAGCCCGTAGTACATCCGCTCCTGCTCGTGGAAGACGTGCACGACCAGGTCGCCGAAGTCCAGCAGGATCCAGCGCGACTCCTGGCGCCCCTCGCGGCGCAGACGCTTGTGGCCGCCCTCGAGGAGCTTGTCTTCGATCTCGTCGGCGATCGCCGCGACATTCCGCTCGCTGCGCCCCGTGACGAGGAGGAAGATGTCGACGAGCGGCAGCGGCCCGGAGACGTCGAGAGCCACGAGGTCTTCGCCGCCCTTGGCGTCGGCAGCCAGCGCTGCGATCCGCAGCATGTCGCGGGCCTGTTCGGTCGCGGTCATCAGAAGACTCCTGTCACGAACGCCAGGATGAGCACGCCGACGAGAGCGAGCGCGAGCACTCCCGCGGTGATGGCGAGCGTCAGCATGAGCCGGCCGCCCTTTTCCGGGGTCGGCGGCTTGATGATGTCGGCGCCGTTCTTGACGGTGCTGATCGCGGCGCTCGCGGCGATCGGCGTAGGCGACGAATGAGCGGGAAGCTCTCCGTCGACCAGGACGGCGTCGGTCTCCTTGCCATCTGCGGTGCCGTTGGCGTGACCGGTCGAGCCGAGTCCCTCGGGAAGATTGTAGGAGCCGGTGATCATCACTTCGCCGGTCGCGGTGACCGGAGCGACCAACGGCGGCGCCGAGGGTGTCTGCGAGAGGATCAGCGCGTTCCCCGTTCCGACAGATCCGGTGACCGATCGGGAGATGAGCTGGTCGAACGATGGCGGCAGTTCGACCTGCGGCGCTCCACCGGCCAGCAGCTCAGCCCCGAAACCGGGGTTGACCACGGCGCGCTCGGCTTCCGCGGCGTGCTCTGCCGCCGCGTCGCGCTGTGCTTCCGCTGCCCGCTCGGCCTCCGTGGCGTCAACGGCGTTCCCGCCGCGTTCCGCTGTGGCATCCTGAGCGACGCTCTCGCTGCTCGCGTCGGCCTCGTGATCCGGCTCGGCGTCGACCGGGACGTGGTCCTCGACGACGGCTTCGGTCACCGGCGCATCGTCGTGCACCGCGGCCGCTCCGAAGATCTGCGCGAGATCCAGCTCGGCCGACGGGGCGGTCTCATCAGCCGGACGCACGGCTTCGATCTGCGCCGCCGCGGCGACCGAGGCGGCGTGTGCCGCCGCGACCTCCGGCGTGATCACCGGAACCGAAGCCGTGCGGATGCGCTCCTGCTGGCGAGCCTGGCGGCGCGTGAGGGGCGCCACACCCAAGTCGACGCTCGCGTCCGCGCCGGGCAGGTCGTGCACGGCGACAGGCACTGCGGCCCGGGGCAATGGTGCGGAGACCGGCGGCGCCGGCGTTTCGGCGTCCTCGGGCGCCGGCGTGTGTTCTTCGACCGTCTCCGCCGCGGCCTCGACGCTGTCCTCGTCAGGGGACTCGGTCTCCGGGGCAGCTTCTGCGATCGGATCGGCGGCGGGCGGCTCCTCGGAGGAAGCCTCGCCGGTCACGATCGGGGTCGCGCCGGTGTTGCGGATGTCCCGCATCTGCTTGCGGGTGAGGGCTGGTGTTGCCGGCTGCTCGGGTGTGCTCATTCCTTGCTCCGGTAGAGGTGGTGCTTCGCAATGTATTGGACAACCCCGTCGGGAACGAGGTACCACACGGGATTCCCGTGCTCAACGCGATCGCGACAGTCCGTCGACGAGATGGCGAGGGCGGGGATCTCGAGCTGGCTCACGTCGTCGGTCGGCAGGCCTGCAGTGCTCAAGACGTGTCCGGGTCGGGAGACGGCGACGAAGTGGGCGAGATCCCACAACTCATCATGGTCCCTCCAACTGAGAATTTGCGCCAAGGCGTCTGCGCCGGTGATGAAGAACAGCTCCGCGTCCGGCCGCTTGTTCTTCAGCTCACGCAGCGTGTCTATCGTGTACGTCGGGCCGGCGCGATCGATGTCGACCCTGCTGACGGTGAACCGCGGATTGGATGCCGTCGCGATGACGGTCATCAGGTACCGGTGCTCGCTGGGCGACACGCCCGCCTTCTGCCACGGCTGACCCGTCGGCACGAAGACGACCTCATCCAGATCGAAGGACTGCGCGACCTCGCTCGCCGCGACCAGGTGACCGTGGTGGATGGGGTCGAACGTCCCACCCATGACCCCGATTCTCGGGGTTCGAATCACCGACATGCAGTCGGCCTAGTGGCCGTGCCCCGCCTGCTGAACGTCGTTCGCGTGGGCGGCCGCGTACGCGTCGCCCTTGTGCGCGTGGCGGTTGGCCACGTTGCGGTACGAGACGGTGACCAGAGCCAGAGCGCCGAAGGTCGCCAGCGCGATGATGCCGAAGATCACGGTCTCGAGCGCGACGTTGCCGTGGGACTCGGCCTCTTCGGCCGCGAGGACGAGAAGCGTGGCAAAAGTCATTCGTGCTCCGTTCGGGTTCGCGTCGCCGCGCGACGCTCGGTCAGTTTATCGGTCAGGGGCGGACTTGTCCGAAACCGCGCGCCAGCCACTTGGTGCTGGTGAGCTCGGCCAGCCCCATCGGTCCGCGCGCGTGGAGCTTCTGCGTCGAGATGCCGACCTCGGCGCCGAAGCCGAACTCGCCGCCGTCGGTGAAGCGGGTCGAAGCGTTGGCCATGACGACGGCCGAATCGACCTCGGCGAGGAAGCGCTCGGCATTGTCGGCATCCTGCGTGATGATCGACTCGGTGTGGTGGGTCGAGTATCGGCGGATGTGGTCGAGGGCCTCGTCGAGGTCGTCGACGACGCGCATCGCCAGATCGAGGCTGAGGTACTCGGTGCTCCAGTCGTCGTCGATCGCAGCCACGACGCCACCCGCGACCCCGCTCCCGAGCCGGACGATCTCCGGGTCGCCGTGTACCGTGACACCGCGCTCGGCGAGCGACGCCACCACGGCCGGCACGAGACGCTCGGCGGCTCCGCGGTGCACCAGAACGGTTTCGACCGAGTTGCACACGCTCGGGCGCTGGACTTTGGCGTTCACGACGATGTCGCGCGCCCAGTCCAGCGGAGCCGATTCGTCCAGGACGATGTGCACCACTCCCGCACCGGTCTCGATGACCGGCACCGATGACTCCGTCACGACGGTCTCGATGAGCTGCGCGCTGCCGCGCGGAACCAGCACATCGACGACTCCGCGCGCGTGCATCAGCTCGCGCGCCCCCTCGCGCCCGAACTCGTCGACCGTCTGAATGGCTTCGGGGTCGACTCCGCGCGCGGCGAGGGCGTCGCGCATCGCACGGACCAGGGCCGCGTTGGTCATCTCGGCCGCCGAGCCTCCGCGCAAGACGACCGCATTGCCCGCTCGCAGGGCGAGCGCGGCGATGTCGACGGTCACATTCGGTCGAGCCTCGTAAATGGAGCCGACGACGCCGAACGGCACGCTGACCTTCGTCAGCTGCACCCCGTTGAGCAGGGTCCGCTCGTCGAGCACACGTCCGACGGGATCGGGAAGCTCCGCGATGTCGCGAACGGCTGCGGCCAGCGCGGCGACCCGCGGCTCGTTCAGACTGAGCCGGTCCTGCAGGGCTTCCGAGAGCCCGGCCTCCCGGCCCCGCTCCAGGTCGTCGCGATTTGCGGCGACCACGTCGGGTGTCGCCCACTCGATCGCGTCCGCGATCCCCAGGAGCGCAGCTCGCTTCTCGGCGTCGGTGAGCAGGCCGATCGAGCGTGAGGCCTCGCGCGCGAGCAGCATCCGCTCACGCGCGGTCGTCGCGGTCGAGGTCATCCGTCCAGTGTATCGACGGGGCTTCCGCCGCCGGCCCTGCGGATGGGGCCGGTGACCGGCAGGAAAACCGGTGCCGGGTGCGGATCGAACCAGGTGCCGATGTCTTCCCCGCGGAGCGCACGGTCGACGAGTTCGGCGCTCGTCACGAGGACGCCGATTCCGGATGCCGTGGCCACGCGGGCGGCAGACACCTTGGTCGCCGCGCCGCCGGTTCCGACGCTGTTGACCACGACCGACCCGAACTCGTACCCGCTCAGGTCGTCGCCGTACTCGACCCGCCGGATCGGACGAGCACCGGGCTCGTCCGGCGGACGGGTGTAAAGGCACTCGATGTCGCTGAGCAGGACGAGGGCATCGGCGCCGATCAGCTGGGCGACCAGCGCGGCGAGTCGGTCGTTGTCGCCGAAGCGGATCTCGTGCGTCGCCACGGTGTCGTTCTCGTTGACGATCGGCAGGATCCGCAGACCGAGGAGGCGCTCCATCGCCCGGCGCGCATTGGAGCGCGGAGTCGGGTTGTCGAGGTCGCCCGCGGTGAGCAGGACCTGGCCGGCGACGATGCTGAAGGGCCGCAGTGCTTCCTGGTAGCGGTAGATCAGGACGTTCTGACCGACCGCGGCGGCGGCCTGCTGCGTCGCGAGGTCGGTGGGCCGCTCTCCGAGTCGCAGGTACGGCATTCCGGTCGCGATGGCTCCAGAGGAGACCAGCACGACCTCGGTGCCGCCCGCGTGCGCTTCGGCCAGCGCCTCCACGATCGGCTGGATCTTGCCGACGTTCTCCCCGCTGATCGACGACGAGCCCACCTTCACGACGATGCGACGGGCGGTCGGGATGTCATCGCGCGCGAAGCTCGTCACGCCTTCTCCTCGTCGTCCCGGCCGATCTGCGCGGACTTGGCGGCGATCCGCTCCGTCTCGAGTTCGGCTCGCGCCTCCGCCTTCGCATCCATGCTCGCGTAATACCTCTCGCGTCGCTGAGATGTCGTGCGGCGCGGGTTCATGTCCAGACGCGGGTCCGTACCCCGCGGCGCCGTCATCAGCTCGGCGACCGAGCCGAGTGAGGGCTGCCAGTCGAACACGACGCCGTCGCCCTCGCCGATGACGACGGTCGATCCCGGCTGGGCGCCGGCTTTGAAGAGCCCGTCCTCGACGCCGAGCTTCTCGAGACGGTCGGCGAGATAGCCCACGGCCTCCTCGTTCTGGAAATCGGTCTGCTGAACCCACCGCAGCGGCTTGACGCCCAGCACGCGGTAGATGTCGCCGTACGTGCCGCCTTCGACGCGGATGGTGAACTCCCGCTCGGATCCGTGCGGGCGGATGACGACGCGCTCGATCACCGGCTTGGCCGCCTCGGCGACGCGATGGGCGGTGACGATGTCGCCGAGTGCGAAGGTCAGCTGGCGCAGACCCTCATGGCTGACGGTCGAGATCTCGAACACGCGGAAGCCGCGGGCTTCGAGATCGGGACGCACCAGCTCGGCGAGGTCGCGTCCTTCGGGGACATCGATCTTGTTCAGCGCGACGATCTGCGGCCGCTCGAGCAGGGGCAGCTGCCCCTCGGGAACGGGGTAGGCGGCCAATTCGGCGAGGATCACGTCGAGGTCGCTGAGCGGATCGCGGCCGGGCTCCAGGGTCGCGCAGTCCAGGACGTGCACGAGCGCAGTGCAGCGCTCGACGTGACGGAGGAACTCGAGTCCGAGCCCCTTGCCCTCGCTCGCGCCCTCGATCAGACCGGGGACGTCGGCGACGGTGTAGCGCACATCGCCGGCCTGGACGACGCCCAGGTTCGGGTGCAGCGTCGTGAACGGGTAGTCCGCGATCTTGGGCCGCGCTGCCGAGATCGCGGCAATGAGGCTGGACTTGCCCGCGGACGGAAAGCCCACGAGGGCGATGTCAGCGACGGTCTTCAGCTCGAGGAGGACATCGCCTTCCCAGCCGGGCGTGCCGAGCAGCGCGAAGCCGGGCGCCTTGCGCTTCGGGTTGGCGAGTGTGGCGTTGCCCAGACCGCCGATGCCGCCGGGCGCGACGATGAAGCGCATGCCCGGCTCGATCATGTCGACGAGAGTCTCACCGGAGACGTCCTTCACGACGGTGCCGACCGGAACGGGCAGCTCGAGGTTCTCCCCCGCCGCACCCGCGCGGTGATCGCCCATCCCGAAGCCGCCGTTGCCCGCCGAACGATGCGGCGAGTGGTGGTACGACAGCAGTGTCGTCACCTGGGGGTCAGCGACGAGCACGATGTCGCCACCGTGACCGCCGTTGGCCCCATCAGGACCGGCCAGCGGCTTGAACTTCTCGCGCTTGACCGAGACACAGCCGTTGCCGCCCTTGCCTGCGGACAGGTGCAGCGTCACTCGGTCGACGAATGTGACCATGCGCTCCCCCTTACGGTTGCTCGTGCTCGATCGATTGTGCTGGAACTGAACAGAGGGGGCGAGCCGAAGCCCGCCCCCTCCACGAGAAATCTGTGCGTGCGGCGGACTACTCCGCCGGGACCACGATGTTGACGACCTTGCGGCCGCCCTTCGCGCCGAACTCGACAGCTCCGGCCTCGAGGGCGAACAGCGTGTCGTCGCCACCGCGACCGACGTTGGCGCCCGGGTGGAAGTGCGTGCCGCGCTGGCGGACGATGATCTCGCCGGCGAGGACCTTCTGGCCGCCGAAGCGCTTCACGCCGAGGCGCTGTGCGTTGGAGTCACGACCGTTACGGGTGGAGCTTGCGCCCTTTTTGTGTGCCATGTCTGAGTCTCTTCCGTGCTTACTTGATGCCGGTGACCTTGACGCGCGTGAGGTCCTGACGGTGCCCCTGGCGCTTCTTGTAGCCGGTCTTGTTCTTGAACTTCTGGATGA
>DASQLG010000082.1:0-2531 GCA_035630115.1 Microbacterium sp.
GTAGAAGTCCATGTTGCCGCCGACGTTGAGCTGCGACGTGCGCAGGATCTTCACGCCGCGGTCGGCGAACAGGCGCGCCAGCGTGCGGTGCATGATCGTGGCGCCGACCTGGGACTTGATGTCGTCGCCGATGATCGGCAGACCCGCCTTCTTGAAGCGGTTGTTCCAGTAGTCCTCGCGCGCGATGAACACGGGGATGCAGTTCACGAACGCGCAGCCCGCCTCGAGCACCTGCTCGACGTACCACTTGGTCGCCTGCTCGGAGCCGACGGGGAGGTAGGAGACGACGATGTCGGTCTGCGTGTCCTTGAGCACCTGGACGATGTCGACGGTCGAGCCCTCGGCCTTCGTGATCTTCTCCTTGAGGTACTTGCCGAGACCGTCGTGCGTCATCCCGCGCTGGACCGGCACGTTGAGCTTGGGCAGGTTGCCCTCGACGAACTTCAGCGTGTTGTTCTGGCCCGCGAAGATCGCCTCGGAGACGTCCTTGCCGACCTTGTCCGCGTCGATGTCGAACGCCGCCGAGATCTCGATGTCGGAGACGTGGTAGCCGCCGAGGTCGACGTGCATGAGGCCGGGGACGGACTCGGACGCGTCGGCATCGCGGTAGTGGTGGATGCCCTGGACGAAGGAGGACGCGCAGTTGCCCACGCCGATGATCGCGACGCGGACCTTGTCGTCCTGGTAGCGACCCTTCCCGTTGCCCGCCGGGCTGCGCCCGTCGGTGCCGTTCTTGCTCACGTTGTCACCTCGAAGTTGAAATCCCGATTGGAACCCCGCGGTCGGGGCCGGGTTACAGCGGTACCGGGCGCGTCAGCTGGCCGCGCACGTGCCAGATGCGCTGCACGACCGTGATGACCGAGAGCGCGGCCAGCACGTAGACCGCAGGCTCGAGCAGCTCGACGTCCACCAGACCCGCGCCGTTGGCGAGGATGAGCCCCGCCGAGAGGATCACGACCCGCACGGCGCGGTCCGCGATCCCGACCTTGCACTCCACGCCGAGCGCCTCGGCACGGGCACGAGTGTAGGAGACCATCAGCGACGCGAGGACGGCGACGACGACGGCCGACACGGCGAGGTTGTCGCCGCGGTCGGAGAACTGGAACGCCACGGCGGTCAGGACGACCCCCTCCTCGATGCGGTCGAGCGTCGAGTCCAGGAAGGCACCGAACGGCGTGCCCTTGCCCGACATCCGCGAGTAGCGCCCGTCGAGCGTGTCGCAGACCGAGCCGACCACGAACGCGAGCCCGCCGAGGAAGTACTGGTCCTGCCACACCAGCACCGCGGCGAGGACGCAGAGCCCGAAGCCGGTGAGCGAGATCGCGTTCGGCGTCAGCCGCGACTCGATCAGCCGGTCGCGCATCAGCGTCTGGTACTCACGGGCTGTCGAGCTCATTGCGGGGCGATGCTACCCGGCACCGCCCCGCTCTCCGAGCTCAGCCGCGGGAGGTGAGGTCGGCCGTGAAGACGGCGCGACGCGCGCTCCCGAGCTTGCCGCGGCGCTTGCCGACCCCGATCCGGCGCCCCGCGGGCGCGAGCAGGACGGCCCGGTGCGGCGGCGAGTTCATCCACATCCGCACGGCCTTGCGCGCGGTGGCGCGGCCCGGGATCGCGGCGATGCTCTCGCCGACCCAGGCCTTGCGGCCGGTGAAGCGGCGCACCCGGTCGGACATCGCCGTCCCGTCACTGGACGAGTGGCTCAGGAAGTCACGCGCGAGCATGTCGCCCGTGTGAACGGACGCCGCGGCGGCGAGCGGACGGCTCGCCTTCAGGCGCCGCAGTCCATGACGGCCGCGGATTCGGTTGACGATCCGGATGACCTTGCGCTCGGCCCGATCGAGGCTCCCGGCCCCGTTCGCCGAGGCCTTGGCAGGCTGCCAAGCCAGTACGGCACAGCAGCAGATGACGACACCGCATGCAAGCAGCGCTGTACGCATTGCTGATCCTCCGATGGATTCCCCTGTCGACAGGCCCCTGGTGCTTTCCCGCCAGAGCTTCCGAGCCAGAACCTGCCGCCGGCCGCGATCCGTCGCGGCGGCGCACGATAGCGGTCCCAGCGGTCGCGGCGACCCCCGATGCCTCTCGGATCGAGACATTTCCCATGGCCGCAACGATTCGTGCAGCCGGCCGGTCGTAGGGTGGCGGCGTGAGTCGACCCGCGACCGTTCCGCGCGCCCTCTGGACCCGCCCGGGGCAGCGTCGCGTGCGTGCATTGCGCGACCGGCTACGGCTCCTCTACGGCCGGCCGCTGGCCCCGCCGCACGGACAGGGGATCGAGGAGCTCATCCTCACCGTGCTCTCGCAGTCGACCAACGACCGCAACCGCGACGTCGCCTACGTCCGCCTGCGCGCTCGCTTCCCGAGCTGGGAGGAGGTCCGCGACGTGCCGGCCGAGGAGGTCGAGGCGGCGATCCAGCCCGGCGGCCTGCACCGCCAGAAGGCGATCCGGATCCAGCAGATCCTGCGTGCGCTGCCGGACCCGCCGGACCTGTCGTTCCTGCCGGAGCTGGGCGTCGACGCTGCGCGCGCGT
>DASQLG010000083.1:0-41370 GCA_035630115.1 Microbacterium sp.
CCGGCTTCGGCGCCCGGGTCCTGCTGGAGATCGCTCGCGAGTTCCGGCTGTAGCGGCGCGCGCGTATAGCCATACGCTTCGGGCACGACCGCTACGCGGTTCATCCGTCCGCTCCGCTGGGTTCCGAGAGCGGCTAGGTGCGAAGCGTCGCCATGCCGGCGACGTCGTAAGCCAGCTCGACGGCCTCGAAGATCGCCGAGTCGATCGTGCGGGGGGAGTAGGCATCGCCGATCGTCACGATGCGCGTCCGCGGCCAGTCGACGTCGGCGATCCCGGTGACGGTGACCGGTGAACGAGGTTCGATCGCGACGATCGCGTCGAGGTCGTCGAGGGTCGCGCGCGAGCCGGTGAGCACGTCGATCAGTTCCAGCGTCCCATGGCCGAGGCGGTCGACGCGGTGCGAGACGAACCGGTCGAAGCCCGGGTGAGAGCGGATGTGCTCGAACAGGAGCGGCCGGTCGTAGCCGGAGCCGACGTGCGGGAACGCCGTCTCGAAGGGGGTGATCAGCGTGAGTTCGTCGACCGCCTCGAGCAGAGTGAGCACGATTCCCGAAGCGTATGCGGTGCCGTCGGCATCGACCACGGCAATGCGCCGGCCGAGAGCTGCGGGGTCGGATGCCGCGGAGAAGGCATCGGTGGTGCCCTCGGCGGGGAAGCCTCCGAGATAGGCGCCTCCGATCGCGAGGGAGGTCGTGGGCGGGGCCACCGCGCCGGTCGCGATCACGACTCCGTCGGCCGCCGCCTCGGCCAGCAGGTCGGGTGTCGCGTCGACGCTCAGCCGCACCTCGACGCCGGCAGTCGCGAGGTCGCGCGTCAGATCGCCGATGAGGAGGTCGATGCTGCGGCGACCCGGCACTGCGCGCGCAAGGCGGAGCTGACCACCGAGCTGCGTCTCCCGTTCGAACAGGGTGACCACGTGGCCGTCCGCGGCGAGCTCGACCGCGGCGCGCATGCCCGCCGGCCCGCCGCCCACGACGACCCAGCGCTGCGGCCCGAGGGCTGCAGGGCGCGGTGGCCGGTCGAGCTCTCGACCCGCGAGCGGGTTGACGGTGCACGACATCGGGAGGCCGCGGCTGCCCCGGCCCAGGCATCCCTGGTTGAGACGGATGCAGTGACGGATGCCGCCTGCCTGCCCGTCGCGTAGCTTCTTCGCCAGGTCTGGGTCGGCGATCTGGGCGCGGGTGAGCGCGACCATGTCGGCGATGCCGTCGCGCACGACTTCTTCGGCCTGCTCCACGCCCAGGGCGGCGCCGACGCCGAAGACCGGGATCTCGGGGTTGGCCGCCTTGACCGCGGCGACCTCGTCTCGCAGCCATGCCACGGGCATCGAGGCGGACGGGAAGACGTAGTGCACGTTGTGGTAGCCGCCGGCGGCGAGATCGAGGAAGTCGATGCGTGCCGAGGCGCGCAGCGCGTCGATCGCGGTGCGGAGGTCCGCGGCATCCATTCCCCGCGGGTGGAATTCGTTCGCGACGATGCGGATGCCGACCACGAAGTCGTCGCCGACCCGCTCGCGCACCGCTCCGAGCACCTCCCGGGCGAAGCGCGTGCGGCCCTCCAGATCGCCGCCGTACGAGTCCGTGCGCCCGTTGTAGAGCGGCGAGAGGAACTGGTGCAGGAGGTAGCCGTGCGCGATGTGGATCTCGACGCCGTCGAATCCTCCTTCTCGGGCGATCCCGGCCGAGTCCGCCCACGCTGCGGTGAATCGGCGGATGTCGGCGATGTCCATCTCACGCGTCGCGTGGGAGGTCGAGGGCGAAAGTATGCGCGATGGGGCATACACCGCGCGGGGGCCGTCGGGGCCGTCGGGTGTCGCCTGCGCGCCGTGGTGGTTGAGCTGGACGAAGACCCGCGCCCCGGCCTCATGGATCGCGTCGGTCATGCGCCGGTCGGCCTCGACGGCCTCGGGCCGGAACGCGTCTTCGAAGCCGCGGATCGACCCGGACGGATGCACGAACTGGTTGCCCGCGATGAACAGCCCGCACCCGCCCCGCGCGCGCCGGACGAAGTATGCGGTCTCTCGCTCGGACTCGACGCGGTCGGAGTACTGCTTCGAGTGCGCTGTCTGCATGATCCGGTTGGGCACGGTCACGCCGCCGATCCGCAGCGGCGCGAACAGCGCCGAGGGTTTGCGCGGGTCGATCATCACGGCACTCATCCTCGCGCGCCCGGGCGCGCCCGCCTAGAGGCCGACCAGCTCCGCGCTGCGCTGCCAGAGCGCACGGGCCAGCTCGGCGTCGTCGGCCTGCGGGTTGGTCCTGGCGATCCGCAGCTTCTCGTAGAACTCGCCGGACTCCCACGCGTCACCCGGCGTCGTCTCGGCGAGCCAGACGAGGGTGATCGCGCCCTGCTCGGGTGAGATCAGGCCGGCGAGATGCTTGAGCGGCGTCTGGTATGCCCACCGCATCAGGCTCGTCGAACCGGCAGCGAATCCGGTCGCCACCGGTCCCGGATGGAAGGCCGCGGAGGAGAGTCCCTCCCGGTGGAAGCGGCGGTGCAGCTCTTTGGTGAACAGCACGTTGGCGAGCTTGGAGTCACCGTACGCCCTGCTCGCGGAGAACCTCCGGTCGTTGTTCAGGTCGTCGAGGTCGATGCGTCCGAACAGACGAGCGGCGGCGCTCGAGGTGGTGATCACACTCGCGCCGCCGGCGACCAGCTTCGGCATGAGCAGGTTCGTCAGCAGGAATGGCGCAAGGTGATTGACCTGCAGGGTCTTCTCGTAGCCGTCGCTCGTGCGACGACGGTCGCCGAAGATGCCGCCCGCGTTGTTGACGAGAACGTCGATGGTCGGATGGTCCGCGTCGAGTCGCGACGCGAGTTCGCGCACCTGTGCGAGTTCGGCGAAGTCGGCGGTGAGATACGGCGAATCCAGTTCTTCGGCGATCAGCCGTGTCTTGTCCGCCGACCTGCCCACCAGCACGACGGTGTAGCCGTCTCTCTTCAGCTGTCGCGCGGCGGCCGCGCCGATCCCGTCGCTCGCTCCGGTGATCACGATGGTCTTCGTCTCCGCGGCGCTGTTCATCCTCTCGACTCTCCCACGACTTCCGGAGCTCGGGGTCGCCTCGCGACGGGACCTTCGGCCCTTCGGGCGCGGCGGGGGGCGGTCTACCGTGCGAGGTGCGGCAGTTCGCGAGGCGCCGCGGAAGCGAGGAGGCGCGCTGTGGAGACCATCGTGCTCGGATTCGACGGCAGCGATTCCTCCGTCGTCGCCCTGGATTGGGTGGCCGAGCGAGCCGCGCAGCGGCGAGCCCAGGTCGAGATCGTGATGATCGGCGGCACCCTTCTCCAGGATGACCTCGGGCGAGACCCGGGACTCATCGGGGCGGAACGCCGCCTTCGCGATCGCGCGCCGGAGACCGAGGTCGAATCGCATCGGTTCACGGGCAGGATGCCCGAATCCCTGCTTGAACGCGCGCGCCGAGCCGACCTGCTCGTCGTCGGCGCGCACCGAGGCAACCCGGTCTGGTCGGCACTTTCGGGATGGATGCCGCTGCGCGTCGCATCGCGCTCTCGCACACCCGTTGCCGTTGTGCCGGATGACTGGGAGCCGACGACCGGCACGGTCGTCGTCGGGATGGATGACGACGATTCCTCGCTGGCTGCGGTGGACTTCGCCGCGCACGAGGCCGCCGTCGCGAAGACACCCCTCGTGCTCGTGCACACCTGGCAGATTCCGGTTCCGCAGATGGAGGGGTCGGTGGCTCTGCTCGCCTCCCCGATCGAGGCCAGGGCCGGCCATCGCAAGATCCTCCGCGAAGCCGCCCAGCGCGCGCAGGGCGTGCATGCCGAACTCATCGTCGACCAGGTTCTCGAGCAGAGCACGCCGGCATCAGCGCTGCTGCACGCCGCGAAGGGAGCATCGCTGCTCGTCATCGGAACCCATCACAGAGGCTTGTTCACGGGCACTCTGCTCGGGTCCGTCGGTCAGGATGTGCTCACGCAGTGCCGGATCCCCGTCTGCGTCGTGCCGGCGGAGGCCCGGAGCTGACCCGCGATCGGCGCGCGGCGCATCACTAGACTCGCGTCGACGGGAGGCGCCATGCCCGGTGACATCGACGCACCGACGAGCACGCCCGCTGCTGACCCCGAGGAAGGGCGCGCGCAACGGCGGCTGCGCGATCTGCTTCACGCCAGCACCGCTGTCATCGAGCGACTCGACCTCGAGATCGTCCTGCGCAGAATCGTCGAATCCGCCATGGCGCTGGTCAACGCCCGCTACGGCGCCCTGGGTGTGATCGCGCCCGATGGCAGTGGCCTCGAACGATTCATCCATGTCGGAGTGGACTCCTCGACGGTGGCGCAGATCGGACAGCTGCCGACAGGCAAAGGCCTGCTCGGTGCGGTCATCGACGATCACGTGCCGATCCGGCTTGCGCACCTCACCGACGACCCGCGCTCGGTCGGCTTTCCGGCACATCACCCCGCAATGGACTCTTTCCTGGGAGTGCCGGTGCGGGTGGGCGATCAGGTCTACGGCAACCTCTACCTCACTCAGGCAGAACGAGGGCCGTTCGGTCCGGACGACGAGGAACTGGTCGTCGCGCTCGCGGCGACCGCCGGCATCGCGATTGAGAACGCCCGCCTGTACGACGCGACGCGGACGCGGGAGATCTGGAGCGCGACGGCGGCTGACGTGATGGCCGCCATGCTGGAGGCCACCGGGGACGACGTCCTCGATGTGATCGCGGAGCATGTCGGCGCGTTGATCGACGTCGACCTCGTCGTGCTCGCCGTCCCGCACGATGTCGAGGAGCTGCGCATCACCACCGCGCGCGGCTCCACCGCCGACCAGTGGCGCGGCAGGATTCTCCCGGCGACCGGTACCCTCGCATCGCGCGCTCTGGCCAGCCGCCGCGCGGCCAGCGTCGACAGTCTGGCGCCCCTCTTCGACGGGCAGACCGAGCTCGGGCCGACCGTCGCCATCCCCCTGTTCGCAGGGGACGAGCCGCTCGGCGCGCTCACCGTCTCGCGCCGTCCGCACAGCCCCGGCTTCACCGACGCCGACCTCGAGATGGCGTTCGCCTTCGCGGGTCAGGCGGGTGTGGCGATCGAGGTCGTCCGTGCGAGAGAGGACCGACGACGGCTCGAGCTGTCGCGCGACCGAGCGCGGATCGCGCGCGACCTGCATGACCATGTCATCCAGCGGCTGTTCGGGGCCGGCCTGTCGCTGCAGGCCATCTCGGCCACGGTCGATGCCGAGGCATCGACGGCGATCGAGAGGCAGATCGATGCCGTCGACGCCGCGATCAAGGACATCCGCACGGTGATCTTCGCACTCGGGTCGGGCGACCGCACCCGCAGCAGACACCCGCGCGACCGCATCCTCGATGTCGTGTCGGAGATGTCGACCGGGATGCCGATGACGCCGCGCATCACATTCGAAGGACCGCTCGACTCCCTCGTGTCCACACCCCTCGCCGATGACCTCACCGCGGTTCTGCGGGAGTGTCTGACCAACATCACGAAGCACGCGGATGCCGAGAGCGTTGCGGTCGATCTGAGCATCGACTCGGGGAACGTGACGCTCACGGTCGAGGACGACGGCCGCGGCATCTCCACGTCCGTCCCGCTGAGCGGGCTTGCCAACATGGCCGAACGCGCGCAGCTGCGCGGAGGCACTTGCACGATCGGACCGCGCGCGGGCGGCGGCACCCGGGTGGTGTGGGCTGTGCCCGCCTCGATCGATCAGGGGAGGGGGTACTCGTGATCCGTGTCTTTCTGGTGGACGATCACGAGATCGTGCGGCATGGCATCGCGCAGCTCATCGATGCCGAAGCCGATCTGACCGTCGTCGGTGAGGCCGGCTCGTTCCGCGAGGCCGGGCGGCGCATCGAGGCGACACTGCCCGACGTCGCCGTGCTCGACGTGCGGCTGCCCGACGGCAGCGGCATCGACCTGTGCCGCGACATCCGGTCTGCTCATCCCGACGTGGCGTGCCTGATCCTGACCGCGTACGACGATGACGATGCCCTGCGATCCGCCGTCCTCGCCGGCGCCAGCGGGTACGTCCTCAAAGACATCCGCAGCCGCGCGCTCATCGATGCCGTTCGTCGCGTCGCGGCAGGTGGGACGATCCAGTCGGCCGCCGTGATGAGGCATGCGGCGACGGCGCTGCAGCCCGACGCGCATGACGAGGCGCCGGGCCCGGCGCTGTCGCTCCGGGAGAGCCAGGTGCTCGGCCTCATCGCCGAAGGACTCACGAATCGGGAGATCGGCACGAGACTCGGACTCGCCGAGAAGACGGTCAAGAACTACGTGAGCGGTCTGCTCGCGAAGCTGGGGATGGAACGGCGCACGCAGGCTGCGGTGTACGGCGCGGAACGCAAGCACGACCGATCCTGAGCCGCCCTCGTCGCGGGACCTTCGGCCCTGTCCCCACACGCGCGAAGGGATGAGACTGCGAGTGCAGTCCATCGAGAGGAGAGGTCATGCGCGCACTCGTCGTCTATGAGTCCATGTTCGGCAACACCCGCCTCGTGGCGGAGGCGATCGCCCACGGGCTTGAGGGTTCCGGCGTGGCTGTCACCGTCGTCGCGGCGAGCACGGCTCCGGACCCCGCCGGCTACGACCTGGTGTTCGTCGGCGCCCCGACCCACGCGCACACGCTCCCCCAGCCGTCGTCCCGCACCGAGGCGCGGGCGTGGGCGATGCACCCGGAGAAGCATCTGACGCTCGAGCCGACGGCGGACGACAGCGGTGTGCGCGAATGGCTCAAGGCGCTCGGGACCCTCGAATCACCTCCGCGGTTCGCGGCATTCGCGACGCGGGTGGACATGCCGCGCATCTTCACCGGCGACGCCTCGACGTCGATCGGCAAGCGACTCAAGGATGCCGGTATCCGCGACGCAGCGAAGGAGTGCTACCTCGTCAGCAGCGTCAATGTGCTGCTCGACGGCGAGGCGGACCGTGCGGCCGCGTGGGCGGCCGGCCTGGCAGCCGCCGCGCCGGTGTCGCGATGAGCACCCGCGCGGCACCCACCTGAACGAACCGAAGGAGTCACCATGCAGGAGTTCGCAGACGACGTGGTCACCGAGATGACGCCGAAGGAGTGCTGGCATCTGCTGGAGCATGCCGAGCTGGGCAGGCTGGCGCTCAGCGTCAGGGACGACGTCGACATCTTCCCGATCAACTTCGTCGTGTCAGACGGAGCCCTCTACTTCCGCACGTCGCCCGGGTCGAAGCTCGCCGAGCTCACCGCCAATCCGCGCGTGGCTTTGGAAGCCGATCGCTACGACGACATCGCCGCGGCGAGCGTGATCGTGAAGGGGGTCGCCGAGCGTCTCGAACTCCAGGACGACATCGACGCGGCCGACGAGTTGCAGCTGCGCCCGTGGATCCCGACCCTTAAGTACCGCTGGGTGCGGATCGTCCCCACGCGTGTGACGGGACGCCGCTTCACCCGAGCTCCCGAGCCGGACCGATACGACGTCGTGGACGGGGGACCGACGAGCTAGGAAGTACGGCGCGGGGGGAAGTGGGGGATCGGGAACGGTCCCCCACCTTCTTTGCGTTCCGACCCCGGCCACTGCCTCTCGTCTTCGAGCGGGCGCTCGGGCCCGTGAGCGCCGCCGATCGGCGCATCAGTGGGTGCGGGCGCCGACGGATCCGCGCCGATCTTGCGGAACCTGGGGCCCGTCACCGACGACGGCGTGATGCCGATGAAATCCTGCTTGCTCGCCGGGCTGGCGGACACCAGCGCCTCAACCGCGGCCTCGTGGATCTCGGCGTTCGGCCGATGCACACGTCCAGCCGGAATTCCCCAGGTCGCGTCGCCGCGCGAGACGGTCACTCGGAAAGGGTGTCGAGGATGCCGGTGAGGGTGTCGAAGGTCGTCAGCGGGCTGATGATCGCGAAGCGCAGAACGGTCTCCCCGGCGTGCGAACTCGGCACGACGAAGGCGCGCTGCTCCTCGAGGAGTCGCGTCGACCAGCTCTGATAGTCGGCGAGCGCCCAGCCCTCCCGACGGAAGACGACCACGGACAGCTGCGGATCGCGCACGAGCGAAAGCCGGTCTCTCACCCTGATCTCTCCGGCGATGCGCTCCGCCAGCAGGATGCTGTTGTCGACGGCCGCCCGGTAGTGCTCGGTGCCGTGAGTGGCGAGCGAGAACCACAGCGGGAGTCCGCGGGCACGTCGGGTGAGCTGGATGGCGAGGTCGGACGGGTTCCAGTCCGCGGATTCGGTGAGGGTGTCGAGGTACTCGGCCTTCTGCGTGTGGGCGGCGAGGGCGACCGACGGGTCGCGGTAGATCAGAGCGCAGGCGTCGAACGGAGCGAAGAGCCATTTGTGCGGGTCGACGATGACCGAGTCTGCCTCGCCGACGCCGGCGAAGGTCGGGCGCATGCGGTCGACCAGCATCGCGGCAAGCCCGTACGCGCCGTCGATGTGCAGCCAGACGTCGCGATCGCGGGTGACGGCGGCGATCGAGGCGATGTCGTCGACGATCCCGAAGTTCGTCGTGCCTCCGGTGGCGACGACGGCGAACACCGCCTCGCCGTGCTCGTCGAGGGTCGCGGCGACGGCATCGCCGTGCAGTCGGCCCTCGGCATCCGGAACCGCCGTCACGACATCCACGTCCATGACGGCGGCCGCCGCTGCGATGGAAGAGTGCGCTTCGGCGCTGCAGACGATGACCCATCGCTGCGGATCGGTGACCCCGGCCGCTTTGTTGTTTCGGCGCGCGACGTCGCGGGCCGCGACGAGCGCAGACAGGTTGCCGATCGTCCCGCCCTGCACGAATACTCCGCCGGCTCCAGGAGGCAGGCCGAACTCGCCCGCGAGCCAGTGCAGCACCTCGTTCTCTGCGAAGACCGCTCCGGCGCCTTCCATCCACGAGCCCGCGTAGATCGCAGAGGCCGACACGACGACGTCGAACGCGAGTGCCGCTTTCGTCGGCGCGGATGGGATGAACGAGAGGTAACCGGGGTGATCCGTAGAGATGCACGCGGGCGCCAGCACGTTCTCGAAAAGCCCGATCGCGCGGCGTGCGCCGATGCCGTCCGCGGTGATGGATCCCGAGGCGAGCCGCTCGAGGTCTCGGGGTGACATCGCCTTGTCGAGCGGCACATTCTCGAACAGGGCCCGCCGTCGCGCGTAGTGGAGCACCTCGTCGACCGTGTCCCGCGTGTCGTCGGAGATCGCGTGCATCCGCTGCGGGTCGTGCGACTGGGTCATGATGGTCTCCGGTCCAGCAATCGGGTGAGCCAGGCATCGCGTGCCGCGGCGGCGGCGATCGAGAGGGGCGCGGCGGGTGCGAAGTTCTCGAAGCCGTGGAACCCGCCAGGCCAGACGTGCAGTTCGGCGTCCCCGCCGCCCGCCCAGATCCGGGAGGCGTAGGCCACGGTCTCATCTCGGAAGACCTCGGCGCTGCCGACCGAGAGGAACACGGGCGGAAGGTCGGCGAGGTGCTCGGCGCGACCGGGCGCCGAGGCAGCGGCGACGTCGTCGCCCCCGCGACGCTCGCCGAGGAGAGCCGTCCATCCGGTCGCGTTGCTTCCGCGGTCCCACACGCCGATGCCGTCGATCTGCCTCGTCGAGACCGTGTCGTCGCGGTCGTCGAGCATCGGGCTGACCAGCACCTGCCCCGCGATCGCCGGCCCGCGGCGGGCGCGTGCCAGCAGCGCGACACCCGCCGCCAGGCCGGCCCCCGCGCTCTGGCCCGCGATGATGAGCCGGCTCGGGTCGATGCCGAGTTGCGACGCGTTCTCCGCGGTCCAGCGGAGTGCGCCGTAGCAGTCCTCGACCGGCACCGGATCGGGGTGTTCCGGAGCGAGGCGATAGTCGATCGCGACGACGACGGCGCCGTGGCCGGCGACGAAGGGAAGGTACGCGCCCACTCCGCCGAACCGGTTGCCGAAGATCATCCCCCCGCCGTGCAGATAGAGGATGCCAGGCCCCGGCTCCGTCGGCGTCGGCGGGCGGAAGATCGAAGCCTCGATCTCGCCGTGCTCATAGCCGGGAATGATGCGCTGCTCGTGCACGGCCCCTATCGCTTCGACCTTGCCACCGACCGTCGGGTCGGGTGGGTTCGAGCGGAAGCGCCCGATCATGTCGGGCGTGATCGTCGGGGGCACTCGGACGGAGAGAGCCGCGAGGACACCGACGAGCTCGGGATCGAACGGCGGCGCGGGATCGTCCGACATCGCTAGTCGCCGGCAGGCGCTCCCGGGGCCACCTCGCCGGTTCGCGACGGTGCCGGCAGCTGGACGGGAGGGCCCGCCTCGACCGCATCGGTGGCCGGCACGGCTGGGGCGGGTCGGGACGCGGCTTCGGCGGCCGGGGACGGGGCGCGGTTGCTCGGCGCCTCAGGGGGGCCGATCGGTGTCGCGGCAGGCGGCTCGCTTGGACTGACATCGACGCCCCGGCTCGCGTTCGCACTGCCACCCGCGTTCGCACTCGCGTTCGCACTGCCACCCGCGTTCGCAGGGGCGTTCGCACTGCGGCTGGTGCTCGCGCTCGCGTTCGCACCGCCACCCGCGTTCGCACTGCCACCCGCGTTCGCACTGCCGCCCGCGTGCGCTGCCGCGTTCGGATTCGAAGTCGCACTCGGACTCGCGCTGGGGTGCGCTTTCTCCGCCGGCGCCGAGGTGCCCTTGTCGCCCGAGACCGCCTTGCCACCGGTCGAGCCGGAGTTGCCCGCCGCGACGGCGCTGGCGCTCTCCTGAGGGTTCGGGTTCGGGTTCGGGTTCGGGGTCGCGTTCGCGCCCGCGTCGCTCTTCTCTGCCCGGCCGCCGCCGCGAGATTCCACGTCTGCTCGAGCAGGCCCGAGGGCATCAGTGCCCTGGGAGCGGACATCGGTCGCCGAATCGGGAGCGAGCAGGGGCGGGGCGCCGGCATCATTCGTGGGCGCTCCCAGAGCGCCCGCGGGGAGGATTTCTCCGAGCGGCGAGTCCGGCGCCGCCTCTTCGACCGCTGCGGCCGAGTGACGTGCGCTCTGCTCCACCGATTGGATCAGCAGCTGCGTCGGCGGGACGATCATGGTCGCCACCAGCGCACACGCCGCCACTTTGCCGACCACCGACAGCGCGGCCGCGCCCGTGCCGACGCTGCCGCCCACCGTGGCGACGACCGTCGCCGCCGGAGGAGCGATCGCAGACGCCGACGCCGACGCGAGCACCGTCGATCCGCTGCCGAACTTGGAGGCGAACGCGGCGATGCCTCCGCCCGTGAGGACGACGGGGAGGAGAACGAGCGCAAGGCGTCCTGGCGTCAGCAGCTCGGAGAGCTCCTCCACGACGGATGTGCAGTGCGCGCAGGCGTTCACATGGTGCTCGACACGCAGTCGATCGCGCCGCGAGAGTCCCCGCCGCGAGTACGCCCCCAGCAGCGGGGTGATGCTCTCGCACCCGCGGTCGAGGTCGGAGTGGGTGCTGATGTGCTCCTGGAGCCACGCGGTGCGCAGCGCCTCACGGGCCCGGAACGCGAGCGCAGACACCGCGTTCGCGTTCAGGCCGAGCGCGACGGCGGCGTGCTCACGGCTGAGCCCTTCTACCTCCGTGTACCAGAGCACCTCCTGCCAGCGGGCGGGCAGGGAGAGGAAGGCCCGAGCGGTGGCGGAGTCGTCGAAGCTGCGCACCGAGGCGACCTCGGCGCCGCGGTCGCCGATCACGTCCTCGATCGCGTCGCCCGCCGGCGCGGTCCTGCTCGCACGGACCATGGAGATGTAGGTGTTCCGCACGGCGGAGCGGATGTAATAGCGGAAGTCCTCCTCGGGCCCGCGACCGGACTTGATGGCGGCGTAGACCTTGAGGAAAGCCTCCGACACGACGTCATCGGCATCCGACGACGTCAGCGTCTTGGCGTACTTGAGCGCGCTGACGGAGTGGCGCCTCCACAGCGCCGCGTACGCACGTCGGGACCCTTCTCGGGTTGCGCGTACCAATTCGGCGTCGCTGAATTCCCCAAAATCGGTGCGAACATGCGACGATCCCACATCGTCAGCCATGGAGCATGCCTATCACGGCGAGTGCCGCAACGGAAGCAAGAGATGCTCCACCGCGATGCCGGGAACGAGTAAGGGCCGCCGTTGACTTCTGGGGATGAAACCAAGCAACGACGGCCCAGGCGCTGTTGGGGCAGCGCCTGTGAAGCACGAGTTCTCTACTTCACACTCCTAGGACGCGCGGCCGCTCCATCCATTACGCGGAATCCCGGAAAAGTTCCGATCCCTTGCCCGACGGCTGCGCGGGTCACGGCTCGAGGATGCGCTCGAGCAGTTCGAGGCTCCTTGCGATGTCGACGGTCGGCTCCAGCAGCCATTGGGTCTGAAGCCCGTCGGATGCCGCGATCACCAGCGCCGCCATGGCGGAGGGCTCGATACCGCTCCTGATCCTCCCCTGCTCCTGGCCGAACCGGATGAGCTCTTCGAGCTCGGTGCGGATGCGGGCGAATCGAGCCGCGAAGAACTCACGGGAGTAGGCCTTGTCGGCCTCGAGCGAGCCGGCCAGCAGCATCGTGTAGAGCGCCACGAATCCGGGGATCGTGACGTTGCGCTCGGCGGCGCGCACCATCATGCCGACGACCTCCTGCTTGTCGCGCGGGTCGCTTCGCCGGCGCTCTCCCTCGCGCAGGACCTCGACGAGGAGTTCTTCGCGGGAGCCGAAGTAGTGCAGCAGGGCGGCGTGCGATACGCCGATCGTCTCGGCGATCGCGCGCAGCGACGTGCCTTCGGAGCCCTTGTCGGCGAACACCTCGATCGCCCGATCCAGGATCTCCTGGCGCCGGGCGACGCCTTTCGCGTACGACCGCGGCCGGGTCGGCGGCTGCATCTCGCCGCGCCCGCCGGCGCTGGTCACTGCCATTCTCGAAGCCTAGCAATAAAACCTCCACGTGGTGGTTTCTTCTGGTACCGTTCTCATAACGCAACGACGCCTCGCAGAAAGCAGGACACCGAAATGACTCACCCGGCGATCTCCATCCAGCTCTGGACAGTGAGAGACGAACTGACAGCCGACCTGGATGGGGCGCTGGCCAAGCTGAGCTCCATCGGATTCGCGAACGTCGAGGCATTCGGCTTCGTCTCGCGTGCCGATGAACTCGCCGCAGCGTTCGGCCGTCACGGCATCTCCTCCCCCACCGGTCACGCCTCCCTGGCCTCAGGCACGGAGAACCCGTTCGATTCGTCGATCGCGGTTCCCACGCCCGACGAGGTATTCGCGGCCGCGCAGAAGCTCGGCATGACGACCGTCTTCGACCCGTTCGTCGCACCCGATCGATGGGAGAGCGTCGAGGAGATCACGAAGACGGCCGAGGCGCTCAACGCCGCTGCTGCGATCGGGGCCGGTTACGGCGTCTCCGTGGGCTATCACAACCACAACCAGGAGTTCCTGAACAAGATCGACGGCCGCTTCCCGATCGAGATCTTCGCCGAGCTGCTCGACCCGGGCGTCTCGCTCGAGCTCGACCTCTATTGGGCCACCGCCGGCGGCGCCGACGTGGTCGCGCTCCTGGAGCGCCTCGGCGACAAGGTGACCGCGCTTCACGTGAAGGACGGCACGCTCGAGCCACTCCCCTCGCTCGGTGCCATCCCGACCGATCAGGTGCCGGCGGGCGAGGGCGTGGTCGCCCTCACCGCAGCGCTCGATGCCGCCACGAGCGCGCAGTACGCGATCGTCGAGTTCGACGCCTACCCCGGCGACATCTGGCGGGGCGTGCAGATCGGCTACCAGTTCCTCGCAGCGCGAGGCCTGTCCTGATGGCCGCGTTCGCGCCCGTGGGATCGGGTCCGGTCGGCGTCGGCTTCGTCGGCGTCGGCGTCATCAGCGACACGTACATCGAGAACCTGAAGAGCTTTCCCGACGTCGAGGTGCTCATCCTGGGCGACCTGCTCACCGATCGGGCCGCTGCGCAGGCGCGGAAGCACGGGATCGCGGCATCCGGCAGCACCGCCGACGTGCTGGCCCACCCGGGCGTCGAACTCGTCATCAACCTGACCGTCCCGGCGGTACACGTCGAGATCTCGTCACAGGCGATCGCCGCGGGCAAGCACGTCTGGAGCGAGAAGCCCATCGGCATCGATCGCGAGAGCGCGCGAGAGCTGCTGGCTCAGGCGGATGCCGCGGGCCTGCGGCTCGGCGTCGCACCCGACACCGTGCTGGGCCCCGGCATCCAGTCGGCCAAGCGTGCGATCGAGCGCGGCGAGATCGGCCGCCCGCTGTTCGCGCAGACGAGCATGCAGTACCAGGGTCCCGAGGTGTTCCACCCGAACCCGGCGTTCCTGTTCGCCCACGGCGCCGGACCCCTGTTCGACATGGGCCCGTACTACTTCACGACGCTCGTGAGCATCCTCGGCCCCGTCGCCGCCGTCGCCGCGCTCGGCCTGAAGGCTACCGAGGAGCGCGAGATCCTCGTCGGGCCGGACGCGGGCACGAGGTTCCCGGTCGAGGTCCCGTCGACGATCAACGTGCTCGCGTCGTTCGAGCACGGGGCGCAGTCGCAGTCGTTCCTGAGCTTCGACTCGCCGCTGCGGCGTCAGGGCTTCGTCGAGATCTCCGGCACCGAGGGCACGATCGTGCTCCCCGACCCGAACATGTTCACCGGACGCACCGCGATCACCCGGCCCTTCAGCCACCGCGGCTCCGATCCCGGCACCTCCGCCACGGCGGAGCAGCCGTTCACCGACGTCCCCGAAGAGGGGGTGGTGGTCGGCCGTGGCCTCGGAGCGCTCGACATGGCGCGCGCGATCCGCACCGGTCGACCGCATCGTGCCACAGGGGAACTGGGCTACCACGTGCTCGACACGATGGTCTCGGCGCAGGAGTCCGCCGCGCGCGGCGAGTTCGTCACCGTGGACAGCACGGTCGAGCCGATCGAGGCCGTAGAGGTCGACTTCGACCCGTACGCCCGCACGCTGTAGTCGCAACGACGAACGGCCGGACCCCACCAGGGAGTCCGGCCGTTCTCGTTCGCTCTAGACCGTCGCGTCACGCTTCGGCAGCACCCAGCCCGGGCGCACGAAGTGGCACGTGTAGCCGTGCGGGATCCGCACCAGGTAGTCCTGGTGCTCGGGCTCGGCCTCCCAGAACGGAGCGGCCGGCTCGATGGTCGTGACGGCCTTCTCGGGCCACAGACCCGAGGCGTCCACGTCGGCGATCGTGTCGCGGGCGACGCGCTCCTGGTCGGCATCCAGCGGGAAGATCGCCGAGCGGTAGCTCGTTCCGATGTCGTTGCCCTGCCTGTTCAGCGTCGACGGGTCGTGGATCTGGAAGAAGAACGCCAGGATGTCGCGGTACGTGGTCTTCGTGGGGTCGAAGACGATCTCGACGGCCTCGGCGTGGCCGGGGTGCTTGCGGTAGGTGGCGTGCTCGTTGCTGCCGCCCGTGTAGCCCACCCGCGTGTCCAGCACCCCGGGCTGGCGGCGGATGAGGTCCTCGACGCCCCAGAAACAGCCTCCTGCGAGGACGGCGGTCTCGGTGCCGGGCGTGCGGGTGATGGCTCCGGTGTCGCGGGGTCCACTGGTCATGATGCGTTCTCCTTGTCGTTCGTGACGGTCCCCGAGCCTGTCGAAAGACCGAAGAGGCTGCGGTACTCGCCGTACCCCTGCGCCTCGAGCTCGGCGACGGGGATGAAGCGCAGAGCGGCCGAATTCATGCAGTATCTCAGGCCCCCGGCATCCCGTGGGCCGTCGTCGAAGACGTGACCCAGGTGGCTGTCGGCGCCCGCGGACCGCACCTCGGTGCGCTTCATCCACAGCATGCCGTCGACCTTCTCGGTGACCGCGTCGGGCGCGAGGGGCTTGGTGAAGCTCGGCCATCCGGTGCCGCTGTCGTACTTCTCGGTGGATGAGAAGAGCGGCTGACCCGAGACGACATCGACGTAGATGCCGGGCTCGTGGTGGTTCCAGTACTCGTTGCGGAACGGCGGCTCGGTGCCGTCGTCCTGCGTGACCCGGTACTGGGCGGGCGTGAGGCGACTGAGTGCATCGGCAGTCGCGCGGTAGTCCTGTGACACGTGTTCCTCCTTGGAAGACGCGGCTGGCTGCAACGTCGGTGAAGCTGCACCTTCACTACAGGAGAACGGATGCCGCGCCCGTTTTGGTCCCGTCAACCTGGGAGCGCGCCGTGAGTTCGTGCAGGGCATCCGCTCACAGCTGTGCGCTGCTGAGCACATCCGTGGCCGCGATCTTGAGCACGCCGCCTTCGTCCACGAGTTGGAAGACGGTCACCTCCTGGATCACGCCTCCGTCCCGGTAGTAGTACGTCAGCGTCGCCTGCGCCTGATCCGGTGCGGGCGCGGTCACCTCGGCGATCTCCACGTCCTCGATCGCCCCCCAGAACGCCTCGTACCCGCCGCGTCCTCCGGCGTGATTCTCCTGGTAGTCGGCGGTCATCAGCGGCCATGCCCCGTCGAGATCGGACGGAAGCATCGCGTAATAGCCGGTGAGCGTCTCCGCCACACGCTGCTCGGGCGAAGGGGGCGCCGGCTCGGCCGGCGGAGGCGCCGGTTCGACCGGCGAGACGGTCGTGGCGGACGCGGACGGTGTGGGAGCGGCCGACGACGGTTCCGTCGCCGGGGGTGCGCTGCGGGTGGAGCGGGGCTCCGCGGCCCCGTCGAGGTCCGACCGCAGCGGATTCCACAGCAGGAGGGCACTCACCACGACGACGCCGAGAAGTGCGAGGATGCCGACGACGGCGGCGGCGCGACGACCCCTGTTGGTCGGCTCCGGGACAGGCGGCGTCGGCCCGGCCGGCACCGGTGGGCGTGGGCCACCGCCATCCAGGGGCTCCGTCTCGGCCGTCGGGGATTCGTGGCGGGTCGGCACGTCCGCGCGGATCGTCTCGGCTGTCGGCCGCGGGGTGTGGGGTGCCGGCAGGGTAGGCGGCGTGGCCGCGGCCGTGTCCGTGGCGAGGGTCGCCGCCGTAGGCGGACCCGCCGCGAGCGCCGCCGCGGGAGGCGCGGCGTCCGGCAGAGGCTCGGTCGTGACACCGGCGACGCCGGCACCGGCCAGGGCGTCGAACGGCCACGGCAGCTCGCCGGGAGGGGGCGGGGCGGCCGGCGGGGACTTCTCCGCTGAGGCCGACAGCGACTCGACGACGGCCGCCATCGTCGGCCGCCGCTTCGGCTCGGCCGCGAGCATCGACCGCAGCACCGGCGTAAGCGGTCCGGCGTTCTTCGGCGCCGGGTACCCGCCCCGGGCGACCTTGTGCAGCAGTGCGATCGCGTTCTTCTCCGTGCCGAACGGCGGAGCACCCTCGAGCATCGCGTACAGGGTCGAGCCGAGCGAGAACACGTCGGACGCGAAGCTCGTCGGCAGTCCCCGCGCCACCTCGGGCGCGAGGTAGGCCGGCGTGCCGTGGATCATCCCGGTCGCCGTGATGGTCGAGTCGCCGAGCGCATGCGAGATCCCGAAGTCGCTGATCATCGCCGATCCGTCGCCGGTGATGAGGATGTTTCCAGGCTTGACGTCGCGGTGGACGATGCGCATCTTGTGCGCCGCCGCCAAGGCCGAGGCGACCTGGGCACCGATGCGGGCCGTCTCGGGGGGCGTGAGGGTGCCGTGCTCGCTGAGCAGACGGGACAGCGGCGTGGACTCGATGAGCTGCATCACGATGCACGGCCGGCCCTCGTGCTCGACGACGTCGAACACCGTGACCGCGTGGGGATGATGCAGGCCCGCGGTGATGCGCGCCTCACGCATCGCCCGTTCCGTCGCCTGATCCCGCTCGAGGTCGGAGAGTTCCGGCTGCGTTCGCAGCAGCTTGAGGGCCACCGGACGCCGCAGCCGCTCGTCCCACGCCTGCCAGACCACTCCCATTCCGCCCGCACCGAGCATCTTGACCAACCGGTAGCGGTCGGCGACAAGAGTGGACGGCGTGCTCATGCAGAGTGCTCCTTCGGAAGGCTGCGGTGAACGCTACGCCCGCCGCCGCGGGAGTTCAGGGGCCTTGCGCGAAAGGGCGCGGTGTGAAAGCAGCAGGCGGCGGCCTCAGAGCGCGGGGCGCCGCATCCGGTTGGAGAGGGTGGATCCGGCCAGCACGCCGAGTGCGATGGCGACCATCGTGGACAGCGTCGCGACGAGGGATGCCGCCGCCGTCGAGTCGCCGCCGAGGACGTCGGCGACGCCGACCAGGCCGAGCGCCCCCGGCACGAGAAGCCAGAAGGCGGGCGTGAAGCTCACCAGAGCGGCCGGTCCGGACGGCTGGCGGGCCACGAGCGCCGTGACCGGCGTCACGACCAGCGCGCCGACGAAAGCGGACAGCACGCCGCCCAGCGCCAGGTCTCCGAGCACCTGTGCCGAGTAGGCGACGTAGAGCACGAGCAGGATCCACGGGAGGGATCGCCGGGGCGCGCACCGGTGCACCGAGATGGCGACGCCGAAGACGGCGACGGCGATCCATGGGGCGATCGGTCCGAGCAGCTCGGGCTGCTCGCTGAAGTCGAAGTCGGGCACGCCCACCAGAGCGCCCGCCGTCACGATGCCCGCCCCGAGCAGCACGAGCTGCATCGCGCCGGCCGCCAGGCGACCCGCCCCGGAGATCATCTGACCCGTCGAGAGCTCCAGCACAGCGGTGGTCAGCAGCGCTCCCGGCAGGAGGACGACCAGGGGCGCGAGGAGGGCCGACAGGATGCCGGAGCCGAAGCCGTTGCGCAGGAGCAGGAAGACCACCAGCGCCACGAAGAACGCGATGCCGACCGTGATGAGGGCGCCGTAGCGGCGCGGCAGCCGTTCGCTCACGAGCAGCGCGGCACCCGTGATCAGTCCGAGCCCGGCGGCGAGGGACACCCCGGTCCACGACGCGCCGAGCAGCACCGACAGGGCGCCGCTGAGGAAGGCGTAGCCGATGACGCGCACGACGCGACCGTACGGCGGTGACATCGCTCGAATGCGCTCGATCCGCTCGACCGTCGACCGAGGGTCCAGGACACCGGTGCGGGCGCCGTCCACCGTCCGCTGGACCTCGTCGATCTGGGAGAACAGCAGCTGTCCGTCACCGCTCGCGACGGCTCCGGTCTGGTGCTGGCCCTGCCCGCGCGCCGACACGAGCAGCGCGTTCGGGAAGACGAGCACTTCGCTCTCGGACAGTCCGTTGACCTTCGCGATGTCGCGAAGCACGTCCTGCACCGTCTCGACCGAATACCCGGCCTGGATCATCGCGCTGCCGACCGCCTCCGCGGCGGCGAGCGCGGCGGCCGCATCGGGCTCGTCCGTGGGCCTGACCGGGAGCGAACCCGTGATGATCGCCGATCGGCCGCTGATCGCGATGTCGCGCTCCGCGCGACCGCGCATCGCGAACAGCAGGATCGCCGCCACGGCGAGCACGGCGATCGCCGCGAGTATCGGAATCACAAGAGGTCCATGTCTGCCGGGTAACGTTTGATTCTCACACGTGCGCCCCTGCTCACCAGGCGTGCGCGACCGCCGCGGCAGGAATGCGCGCGAGCGGATTCGACTTGTCGCTCGGGTGGACGCCGAGGAGAATGCTCACGTTATGGCTGAGTTGACGATCATCCAGCGCTCGCCCGACCCGGAGCAGGTGGCTCAGTCGCGCACCCGGCGGTCCATCGCGGAGAAGATCCGTGCGATGGGGCAGAACCGGATCGGCGCGCTGATACTGCTGCTTGCCACCGTGGCCGCGATCATCTGGGCGAACGTCTCCACGCTCTCCTATGAGGCGTTCTGGGAGACGCACCTGACGCTCGGCGTCGGCGACATCCAGCTCGACTTCACCCTGCACGCCCTCGTCAACGACGCCCTGATGGCCATCTTCTTCTTCACGGTCGGGCTCGAGGTGCGCCGCGAGTTCGCGATCGGCGAGCTGACCAGCTGGTCGCGCGCCATGGTGCCGGTGATCGCGGCCGTCGCGGGGCTCGCCATCCCGGCCCTGCTGTTCGTGCTGATCGCCGCCGACGCCGGGCAGGCCTATGCCTGGGGCATCGTCATCTCGACCGACACCGCGTTCCTCGTCGGGGCACTGGCGCTCATCGGACCGCGGGTGCCGGGCCGGCTCCGGGTGTTCCTGCTCGCGCTCGCGGTGGTCGACGACATCGGCGCGCTCAGCATCATCGCGCTCGTCTACACCGAGAACTTCACCCCCCTGCCCCTGCTGATCGCTGCGGCGGGGCTCGCGGGCGTCTACTTCACCCGCTACCTCCGCGGCGGACGCGGACCGGTCTACGCGACGCTCGCGATCATCGTCTGGCTGGCCTTCCTCGCCTCCGGCGTGCACCCGACGCTCGCGGGCGTCGCGATCGCCCTCCTGGTGCCGGTCTACCGACCCGACCGGCGAGATGTCGAGCACGCCCTCGATCTCGCGCGGACCTTCCGGCAGTCTCCCAACACGGAGTACGCCCGCGCCGCCGCGAACAGCCTGCGCGAGTCGATCTCGATCAACGAGCGCCTGCAGTCCGCGTACGCGCCGTACGTCGCCTACGTCATCCTGCCGCTGTTCGCCCTGGCGAACGCGGGCGTGGTCATCAGCCCCGAGATCCTGGCCGGCGCGATGACCTCCGCTCTCACGTGGGGCATCGTGGTCGGCCTCGTCGCCGGCAAGTTCCTCGGCGTCTTCGGCTCCGCCGCTGTGCTGCGGCTGCTGCGCCTGGGAGAGTTCGGTCCCGGACTCACACTCGATCGCATCGCCGGCGGTGCGGCCCTCTGCGGCATCGGCTTCACGATCTCGCTGTTCATCGTCGACATCGCCATCGACGATGAGGCCGCGCAGAACGAGGCCCGGGTCGGCGTGCTCGCGGCATCCGTGATCGCCTTCCTCATCGCGACCGTGATCTTCCGCGTCTCCGATGCCGTCCGCCCCGACCTCGAGTCCGGCCAGACCCTCGCCCGCCCGGTCGACCCCAAGCGCGACCACGTCTTCGGCGCCGCAGACGCGCCGTTCACGATCGTCGAGTACGGCGACTTCCAGTGCGGCTTCTGCCTGAAGGCCTCCGGCTCGATCCAGGAGGTGCACAACGAGCTCGGCGACCGGCTGCGCTACGTGTGGCGTCACGCGCCGCTCACCCAGTATCACCCGAACGCCCTCGCGGGTGCCGAGGCCGCGGAGGCGGCATCCCTCCAGGGGAAGTTCTTCGAGTTCGAGCGCGGGCTGTTCGCCGACCAGGAGAACCAGCGGCCGTCCGACATCATCCGCCTGGCGCGCGAGCTCGGCCTCGACATCGAGAAGTTCGAACGGGACCTGACCTCGCCCGAAGTGACCGGGCGGGTGCGCGACGACATGCTGGATGCCGAGGCGATGGGCATCACATCGGTGCCGACGCTCTTCATCAACGGGCGCAGGCACACCGGCCCCTATGACGCGCAGGCGCTCATCCGCGCGCTCTCGCAGTCCGATCCCGGCGCTGCGACGATCGACCCTGCGCCCGTCCCCGCTGGTTAGCCTGTTTCCGTGGGAAGCAACGATCCGATCCAGTCGCCGCCGCTGACCGACGCGCAGTGGGCGCGTCTGCTCGCGTTCGGCGGCGATCCCGAGGAGGTCGCCGCGGGTGAGCACATCTTCCGCTCCGGTGACCGCGACTACGACCTGATCCTGGTCGAAAGGGGCGAGGTCGAGGTGGTCCGCGACGCGCTGCGCTGGATGGGCGAGGAGGTGCTCGCCCACATGGGTCCACGGCGCTTCGTCGGCGAGCTCGGCCTGCTCAACGGGCAGGGTGCGTTCCTCTCCACGCGGGCCACGCAGGACAGCCGCATCCGGCGGGTCACGCGGACGAACCTCCGCAGGCTCATGTCCGAGGACGACGAACTGTCCGACATCGTCCTGCACGCGCTGTGGGCGCGGCGGGAGGCCCTGCGCAAGGGGCCGGCGGCGATGACGCTCAAATTCGTGGGCACGACGTCCTCGAGCGACATGCTCGCCCTCCGCCGCTTCGCGGAGCGGCTCGATCTCGTGCACAAGGCAGTCGAGTTCGACCCGAGCCAGGCGGCTTCCATCCCGGGGCACGACTACACCGTCGAAGATCTGCCGATCGCCTACCTTCAGGGCGAGCCGATCCTGCGGGCCACGCCCGGCATCGTCGCCGAACGGCTCGGCTTGAGCTATCAGTCGCAGGCCGACGAGGTCGTCGACCTCGTCGTGGTCGGCGGAGGGCCGGCAGGGCTCGCCGCGGCGATCTACGGCGCCTCCGAGGGTCTCAGCACCGTCCTGCTGGACGCGGTGGCCCCGGGCGGGCAGGCGGCGGCGACATCGCGGATCGAGAACTTCCTGGGATTCCCGTTCGGCGTGACCGGCGGCGACCTCATCGGACAGGCCTCGCTGCAGGCGCTCAAATTCGGCGTGCGGGTGTACGCGCCGTGCGAGGCCGTCGCGCTCGAGCAGGTCGGCGACGAGCTGGGCGTCACGCTCACCGACGGCCGTGTCATCCGGACGCGCACTGCGATCGTGACCTCGGGCGCCGCCTACCGCAGGCTCGACCTCGACCGCTGGAGCGACTTCGAGCGCGCGGGCATCTACTACGCCGCGACGCAGCTCGAGCTGCGTCAGGTCAGGGAGTCCCCCGTGGTGGTGGTCGGCGGAGCGAACTCCGCGGGCCAGGCGTCGCTGTACCTCGCCGCCAACGGCTGCCCGGTGCGGCTCGTCGTGCGGGGCAGCGACCTCGGCGGCCGCATGTCGTCGTACCTGGTCGACCGCCTTCGCGAAGAGCCGCGCGTCGAGATCCATACCGGATCCCGCGTCACCGGGCTCGACGGCGAGACGGCGCTCGAACGCGTCAGCATCGACAGCGTCGGCACGGTCGACGCCCGTGGACTGTTCTGCTTCATCGGCGCAGAACCCGCGACGTCATGGCTCACGTCGCTCGACCGCGACAACGACGGCTTCCTGCTCACCGGGTCCGACATCGAGGTGCAGTCGCTCGCGCAGTGGCAGGGACTCGGGCGCGAACCGCTGCCGTTCGAGACGTCGACGCCGCGCGTCTTCGCAGCCGGAGACGTCCGTCGGGGCTCGATGAAGCGCGTGGCCGCTGCGGTGGGCGAGGGGTCGAGCGCGGTCGCGTCGGTTCATCGCGCGCTCGCGGGCTGACGGCATCCCTCGTCTGTACGGGTGATCAGCCGAGCGGCTCGGGCGTCCACTCGCCCGGAGTCGTGAGCGGCGCATCGCGGACGACCAGCCGATCCTCGCCCACGGTGGCGACGCACACCAGCAGCGAGTACGACGGGATGCCCTCATAGCTCTGGCGTCGGATGATCGCGGCGTCGTCGTCGCCGGGCAGGTCGGCGCTGCGCTCCACGATGTCGAGCCACGCACGCCACCACCCGTCCGCGGCGGCGGTCGGCTGGGCCGCGGCATCACGGAACTCGGGGAGCCACCGGGTGATCCGTGCCGTATGCGGGTCGTCGACCTCGTCGTGCGCGACCATGTGCGTGCCCGGCGGGAGCTCGAGGGTGCGGTGTTCGAGCCCGTCCCACGAGATCACCCGCGCGGTGTGCGCGGTCACCTCGACGAGGTTGAAGCCGCGCGTGCGCGGCCGGGCGTCGGGAGACCGGCCGGCGACGGACTCGAGTGCGACCGTCCCTCGGGTGTGCACCTCGGCATCGGGCCGATCGGACAGGTCGTGGCGGTTCAGCAGCACCGCCAGGCGGCGCGTGGCGGGGTCGGCGGCGAGCCATGCACCCCCGGCGCGGGCATCGCGGATGCCGACGACGCCGGGGTACTCGTCGGGCCACCACGCCCCGAGGCGATTCCACGGCCGCGCCGGATCCTCGTCTCGCACGGCGAGCAGTCGCACAGGCCGGGAGTCGTCCTCGGGCACCGTGATGATCACCGTGCACATGAGCGCGACCTCCTCGATCGGGCGGCGCGGACGGCCGCGACACGCACGCGTGCCAGAATCGACCCGTGTACGTCATCGTCGGAGTGACGGGCGGGATCGCCGCCTACAAGACCGTGCAGCTCGTGCGGCTGCTCGTGCTGGACGGTCATGACGTGCACGTGGTCCCCACCGACGACGCGGTGCGATTCGTCGGCATTCCGACGTGGGAGGCCATCAGCCGCAATCCGGTCACCACCTCTGTCCACGACGATGTCGCGAAGGTCCGCCATGTCGCCCTCGGGCAGGCTGCGGATCTGGTGATCGTGGCGCCCGCGACGGCGAACTTCCTCGCGAAGACGGCCGCCGGGCTGGCCGACGACCTGCTGGGTACGAGCCTACTGGCCACCACCGCACCGGTCGTCGTTGCCCCCGCGATGCACACCGAGATGTGGCGGCATCCGGCGACGACGCACAACGTCGATGTGCTGCGCCGCCGCGGCGTGCACGTCGTCGGACCCGAGGACGGGCCGCTGACGGGCGGCGACGTGGGCCCCGGCCGCATGACCGAGCCGGAGCAGCTGCACGCGTTCGTCTCCTCGCTGCTGGCTCGCCGCAACGATCTCGCGGGCCTGCGCGTGGTCGTGACCGCGGGCGGGACCCGTGAGCCGATCGATCCGGTGCGCTTCATCGGCAACCGCTCGAGCGGGCGGCAGGGCGTGGCGGTGGCTCTGGCCGCCGCCGACCGCGGGGCTCAGGTGACGCTGGTCGCCGCGCATGTCGACGCCGAGGTTCTCGCCCAGGCGCGGGCTCACCCGCGGGTCGCCGTGGCTCACGCTGCGACGGCGGCCGAGCTGGCCGCGGAGGTGTCCGCCCGTGCGGGCGAGGCCGACATCGTGGTGATGGCGGCGGCCGTGGCCGACTACCGGGTGGCCGAAGCATCCGAGCGCAAGCTCGCGAAGGAGGAGACCGGAGGCGAGCTCACGCTCTCGCTCGTCGCGACCGACGACATCCTCACCGCGCTCGTCGGCGCGCGCCGTCCGGGCCAGACCATCGTCGGCTTCGCCGCCGAGACCGAGGCGGATGCCGCCGCCCTGCTCGAGCGGGCGCGCCGGAAGCGCCGCCGCAAGGGCGTCGACCTGCTCGCGGTCAATGAGGTGGGCTGGCAGAAGGGCTTCGAGGCGCCCGACAACACGCTGATGTTCATCGGCGCCGACGACCAGGTCGTGGCGACGGCGACCGGCACCAAGCGCGAGGCGGCGGACGCGCTGTGGGACGCGGTGCTCTCGATCCGCTGACCGCACGGCGGGTCGCGGCATCCGTTCGCGTCGACTACTGTGGAGCCGTGCTGACCTGTCGTTGTTGTCGCTGAGTGCCTCGCACTCGCTTCGACGACCCCCGCCAGCTGCCGTGCCTCTGACGTACGGCCCTTCCCACAGGACACCACCGTGCGATACGCCCAGAGCGTGACCGACCTCGTCGGCAACACCCCTCTCATCCGTCTGAACCGCGTGACCGCCGGCATCCGCGCGACGGTCCTCGCCAAGGTCGAGTACTTCAACCCCGGCGGCTCCGCGAAGGACCGCATCGCGCAGAACATCCTCGATGCCGCAGAGCGCGAAGGCCTGCTGAAGCCGGGCGGGACGATCGTCGAGCCGACCAGCGGGAACACCGGCGTCGGACTCGCCCTCATCGCGCAGCAGCGCGGGTACCGGTGCGTCTTCGTCGTTCCCGACAAGGTCGCCGAGGACAAGCAGGCGGTGCTCCGTGCCTACGGAGCCGAGGTCGTGGTCGCGCCGACCGCGGTCGAGCCCGACGACCCCCGCTCCTACTACAGCGTGTCGGCGCGACTGGTCGAGGAGATCCCCGGCGCGTACATGCCGAACCAGTACGCGAACCAGAACGGACCGCGCAGCCACTACGAGACGACCGGTCCGGAGGTCTGGCGCGACACCGACGGCCGCGTCACCCACTTCGTCGCCGGTGTCGGCACCGGGGGCACGATCACCGGCAGCGGCCGGTACCTGCGGGAGGTCTCGAACGGCGCGGTGCGGATCATCGGCGCCGACCCGGTCGGCTCGATCTACTCCGGCGGCGACGTCCACGGGTACGACGTCGAGGGTGTCGGCGAGGACTTCTGGCCCGCCGCGTACGACCCGACGGTCGTCGACGAGATCCACCGGATCAGCGACGCCGAATCGTTCGCGATGACGCGGCGCCTGGCGCGCGAGGAGGGCCTTCTCGTCGGCGGCTCGAGCGGGATGGCGGTCGTCGCCGCCCTGCGGACCGCCCAGGACCTGTCCGAAGATGCCGTGGTCGTGGTGCTCCTGCCCGACCACGGCCGCGGATACCTGAGCAAGCTGTTCGACGACGACTGGATGACGGCCCACGGCTACTCGACCGACGCCGCGCCCACCCCCGATGCAGGGAGCACCGCATGACCGATCTGACCACCGGCCCCGCTCGTGGATTCGACAGCCGTGCCGTGCACGCCGGCCAGGTGTTCGACCCCACGACGGGCGCCGTCATCCCGCCCGTGCACTTCTCGACGACCTACGCGCAGGACGGCATCGGCGGCCTCCGACAGGGTTACGAATACGGCCGCAGCGGCAACCCGACGCGCACCGCGCTGGAGACCCAGCTCGCCGCGATCGAAGGCGGCCGCCACGGTCTCTCGTTCTCGTCCGGGCTCGCGGCGGAGGACGCGCTGCTGCGCGCTGTGCTCACCCCCGGAGACGAGGTGCTGCTCGGCAACGACGTATACGGCGGAACGTACCGGTTGATCGCGCGGATCCTCGGCCCGTGGGGCGTCGGCCTGCGCATCGTCGACATGAGCGACCTGGATGCCGTCGCCGCAGCCCTCGAGGAGAAGCCGGCGCGCATCCTCTGGGTCGAGACGCCGAGCAATCCGCTGCTGCGCATCACCGACATCGCGGGTCTGGCGAAGCTGGGTCGGGATGCCGGTGCCCTCGTCGTGGTCGACAACACGTTCGCCTCTCCCGCCCTGCAGCAGCCCCTCTCACTCGGCGCCGATGTCGTCGTGCACTCGGCGACGAAGTACCTCGGTGGTCACTCGGATGTCGTCGGCGGCGCGCTCGTGATCGACGACGACACCGTCGCCGAGAGTGCGCGCTTCCTGCAGTTCGCCGCGGGCGCCGTATCGGGACCCCTGGACGCGTGGCTCACGACGCGCGGAATCAAGACACTCGGCCTCAGGATGCAGCGGCACAGCGAGAACGCCGGCGCCATCGCCGCCTTCCTGGAGGGGCATGACCGCGTCGCACGGGTCTACTACCCGGGTCTGGCCTCGCACCCCGGGCACGAGCTGGCGGCCCGGCAGATGTCTGCGTTCGGCGGGATCGTCTCCCTCGCCCTGGCGGACGCGCCGGCGGCGCGCAGGTTCGCCGAGTCGACGCGCCTGTTCCAGCTCGCCGAGTCGCTGGGCGGCGTGGAGTCGCTCGTCAACTATCCCGATGAGATGACCCACGCATCGGTGCGCGGCACCGAACTCGCCGTGCCCGAGGACGTGGTACGCCTGTCGGTCGGGATCGAGAGCATCGACGATCTGCTCGCCGACATCGAACAGGCGCTCGCCGCGCTCTGAGGCGCGGAACCGCTAAGCGAGTTCGGGCAGCGGCAGCTCCCGACCTGCCGCGCGCGCCTCCCCCATCAGCACGCGCTCACCACGCTCGTAGAGCTCCATCGCCTGCTCGGGGGTGTCTCCGACGGCGGTCATGCCCACCCGTCCCTGCTCGGTCAGCGAGCTGATCATGTGGAACACGATGCCGGCCTGGCGAGACTGATCGAAGTGCAGTCCGTGCCGGGCGACTGCGTCGAACAGGTCGCCGATGGAGAGCGCCTTCAGCTCGTCCGACTCGAGGTGGTCGGTCGCGACGAGGTGCTTCTCGTTCCCCTCGCGCGTGACGAACCTGCCGGACGCCCCGTCGTAGCTGCCGTCCGTGAGGAACTGCAGCGTCAGGAACGGATGCGTCGTCCCGCCCTTGCGGAGATTCAACTCGATCGCGTACGCCGACCAGTCGCCTGCGGCATCCCGCACGACGACGAAGTCGACCGCGAAGCGCCCGATCACGCCCTCGCGGGCGAGCCGCTCGCCGATCGCCACGCCGGGCTCGCTGATCAGCCGGGAGTAAGCCGGGTCGGCCGGGAACGTGCAGCCGAGATAGCTCTGACCGCTCGCGCCGCCCAGCAGCTGGTCGTGCGTGGACAGCAGCTCGACGCTGCCGTCCGGTCGCACCCGCAGCTGCACGCTGGGGCTCAGCAGGTCTTCGCCGACGATGCGCTCCTCTACGATCCCCCCGTCGGACTCGAGCGTCGCGACGTATCGGTCGAACTGGATGCGCGGCGATTCGAACTGCATCCTTCGGACGCGCTCCAGGATCTCGGCGCGCCGCTCACCGGCAGGCAGCGCTGCGACGCCGGCGAGCTCGACGAGGGCGTTGCCGGTGCCCGAGACTCCGTCGTTGAGCTTGACGATCACCTGGTTCATCGACGGACGTGCGACGAGCATCTCGTCGATCGACGCGGCGACCTCGTCGAGACTGTGCAGATCTTCCGCGCCGAGCGGATGCGGCACCCCGACTTCGCCGAACAGCCGGCGGCAGCCGGTCTTGGTGCCGAGTGGGGCCAGCCGCGGGTCGGCGCCGTACATCGGGATGCCGAGGGTCACGGCGATGTCCCGCTCGAGCTCCGTCGTGTTGTAGGGGATGAGGTGACTGTGCGCCCGGTCGGGAATCCGCGCCGCGATGCGCGCCAGCAGCTGGGGCCGCTCGAGCACCTTCGCACTGAGCGGTCTGATCGACGCGTCGCCCACCGAGATGAGCGACAGCCGGGCCTGCGCGTGGCTCGGGATGACTCCCGGCAGCAGCGCGAGGTAGTACTCGACGATGCGCGGGTCGACCGGCATCGAGGTGACGTAGATCATGCGCAGCCGCGGCTGGCGCAGGAGCAGGAGCAGGAACAGGAAGCGCTCTTCGTAGGCCTGGGTCATCGTGCCGCTGGTGGCGGTTCCGCTGGGCGTGACCGAGGGGATGACGACGACCGACTCGTCGTCGAGGTCGAGCTTCATCGCCGCCCAGACCGATTGCATGTGGTCCTGCAGTCGCTGGAACCTCGCCTCTCGCGCACTGTCGTCCAGTTGCGAGAGCGTGTCGACCCCGATCGGCGCCGCGGTCTCGAGAGTGGTCATGGAATTACCCTCGCTTTCGTCTCGTCGATGCCGGTGACATCGAAGGCGCGGATGGGTCGGCTGAACCCGCGCAGGTCGAGCTCTCCTGCGGGCTCGCCCACCGCGAGGCCTTCGGTGGCCGTGAACACGCGCTGCGCGACCAGCACCTGACCCGACCCCGCCGCCCCGCAGAGGCGCGCGGCGAGGTTCGTGACGCTGCCGATCGCCGCGTAGTCGAAGCGCCCCTCGAAGCCGATGCGGCCGAGGGTGGCGTAGCCCTGGGCGATGCCGATGCCGAATCCGAGGTCGTGGCCGCGCCGGCTCCAGCCGTCGGCGAGCTCGGCGACCCGATCGCGCATCGCGACGGCCATCGTGACAGCCCGCTCCGCCGCATCGTCGACGGGCAGCGGGTCGTTGAAGAAGACCATGAGCCCGTCGCCGGTGAACCGCTCGAGGGTGCCCTCGAACCGATAGATCAGCTCGCCGAGCGCCGCGTGGTACTCGGCCAGCACGCCCATGACCTCTTCGGGTTCGCTCGATTCGGCGAACGGGGTGAAGCCGCGCAGGTCGCAGAAGACGACCACGATCTCGCGGCGGTGGCTGGAGAGGAACCCCTCGTCTCCCGAGTCGATGACGAGGTCGACGAGCTGGGGCGAGAGGAACCGGCGCAGGCGATTCACCCGCTGCAGCTCCTCGACCTGCGCGGTCACGCGCGCTTCGAGCTCGGCATTCCAGTGGGCGAGCTCGGCGGACTGGCGCTCGATCGTGTCCTGATAGCGCTTGACCCTGGCCAGGGATGCCACGCGCGCGAGCAGCTCGCCCTGGTTCAGCGGTTTGCTCACGAAGTCGTCGGCTCCCGCCTCGATCGCGCGCACCTTCTCCTGGTCGCCGCTCGCGGTGATCATCACGACCGGCAGGAACTCCAAACCAGGAGTGCGGCGGATGCGGCGGCAGACCTCGTAGCCGTCGATCCCCGGCATGAGGATGTCGAGCAGCACCAGATCGGCGCCGGATGTCGGAAGCATCTCCAGCGCCTCCTCGCCGGAGTCCGCCGTCACGACCCGGTAGCCTCGCGGACTGAGCACGGCATCCAGCAGCCGCAGGTTCTGGGGGAGGTCATCGACCGCGAGGATCGTGATCTGCCCATCCGACAGCGCATCAAGAGACATCGACGCGTCCGATGCTCAGGAACTCGCCGACCTGCGATGGCAGCGCGCGAACGCTGATGGGCTTGCCGAGGTAGCCGTCGAACCCCTCACGCGAGGCCCTCTCGCGGTCTCCCCGCATCGCGAACGCGGTGACCGCGACGACCGGAACGGCGTCCAGCCTCGGGTTCTGCCGCAGAAGACGAAGCGCTTCGTACCCGTCCATGCCGGGCAGCTGGATGTCCATCAGCACCAGGTCGGGCTCGCAGGTGTCGGCCAGCGCCACACCCTCTTCCGCGGAAGGAGCGGCCACGACCTCGTATCCGGAGACGGTCAGCACGTCGCGGACCAGCTTCAGGTTGAGCGGGTTGTCCTCGACGACCAGAATGCGACCGGATGCCATCACGCCACCTCCTGCGCGGCGACCGCTGCGCGATCGCCGTTGCCCGGCGGCGGGACGGACGGCACGGCGCCGACTCGGCGAAGAGCTCCGATGAGCGCATCGCGGGCGACGGGCTTGATGAGGTACTCGGCGGCACCCATCGTCATCCCGCGATGTTTCTCGTCGAGGATCGACACCACGATGACCGGCACCGAGCGGGTGGCTTCGTCGGCGCGCACCCGGGTGAGCACCTCCCAGCCGTCGAGGCCGGGGAGACGGATGTCGAGCACGACAGCCGCGGGCGACAGAGAGCGGATGAGCTCCAGCCCCTCGATGCCGTCCCGGGCCAGAGCGATCCGCACGCCCAGGCCGTCGAGGTACGCGGTGATCAGGTCGAGTGAGGCCCGGTCGTCTTCGACCACGACGACGACCGGGAGTCCGGCATCCGCCGCGGGCTCTACCTGGGCGCCCGCCGCCGCGCTCTCGATCGGCACGGTGAAGCCGAACGTGCTTCCGGCGCCCAGTTCGGTCTCCAGCCACATCGCACCGCCGAGGAGGGCGACGATGCGTCGGCAGAGCGTCAGTCCCAGCCCCGTGCCCTCCTCGCTCTGCGCGCCGCGTCTGCCCTGCTGGAAGGACTCGAAGATCCGCTCGCGGTCTTCCGGAGGGATGCCGATGCCGTCGTCTGTGACGGCGACGGCGATCTCGCTCCCCCGCCGGTGAGCGGACACTCGAACGTGCCCGCCGTCCGGCGTGAACTTCACGGCGTTGCTGAGGAGGTTCAGCAGCACCTGCTTGAAGCGGAGCTCATCCGAGTCGATGGTGTCGATCTCAGGGTCGATCTCGAGCGCGACGTCGATGCCGTGGCCGGCGGCCCTCTCCCGCACCAGCGAAATCCCGTACTCGAGGGCGCCGCGCACCGAGAAGGTCGACGGCTCGAACTCCATGCGTCCGGCCTCCACCTTGGATAGGTCGAGGATGTCGTTCAGCAGCTGGAGCAGGTGCTTGCCCGAGCCCAGGATGTCGCGAAGATACTCGTCCTGACGGTCGTTGAGCTCGCCGAACATCCGCTCCAGCAGCACCTCCGAGAAGCCGATGACGGCGTTCAGCGGCGTGCGCAGCTCGTGCGACATGCTCGCGAGGAAGTCCGACTTGTGCTGGCTCACGACCTGCAGCTCGGCGCTCTTGGTCTCGAGTTCGCGGAACAGCTGCGCGTTCCACACCGCGAGGGCCGACTGGCCGGCGAACGTCTCCAGGAATTCGACGGTCTCGTCGGAGAACTCCCCCGTGGTGCGTCGACGTACGACGAGTGCCCCGATGATCCGCTCGCCCCGCAGCACGGGCACTGCGATCATCGACCGCCAGCCGTCGTCGTAGAGCAGCTGCAGGTGGGGGTCGAGATCCACCGCGTCGAGGTCGGCCACGGCGATCGGGTGCCCCTCGAGCGCGGACCGCCCGACCAGGGTGGTCTCCAGCTCCACCCGGATCGTGCGCAGCTTGGCCAGCAGCTCGGGACTGCTGGCATAGGCGCTGCGCACCGAGAAGCAGTGCTCCTCTTCGACGTACTCCATGATCGATCCGCCGTCGCAGCGCGAGAAGCGCACGGCGTTCATGATGATGTTCGACAGCACCTCGTCCAGCACCAGACTCGAGCTGACGAGCCCGCCGACTTCGCTCAGTGCCTCGAGCTGCTCGACCTTGCGGGCGAGCTCGGTGCCGCGCTCCTCGAGTTCGCGCACCAGGTGCACGTTGCGCACGACGATCGCCGCCTGCGCCGCGAACGCGCCGACCAACGCGAACGCGCGGTCGTCGAACGGGTCCACTTCCGTGCGCACCAGCGAGATCGCGCCCACGACCTCGTCGTCCAGCAGCATGGGGGCGGCCATCACCGATCGGAACTGGACGATCTGCTGGACATCCTGCCTGCCGTACTCCGGGTCGGTGAGAACGTCGGGGACCTGCTGGATCTCGCGATCCACCGCCACGCGGCCGATGAGCGAGGCGCGGTCCAGCCGGAAGGGGTGCTCGCTGACGTAGCTCACGTACTCGCGGGAGAAGCCGACGGAGGACGCCAGCACGAAGCGGTCCTCCTCGATGAGCATGATGGCAGCCGCCTCGCACCGGCACAGCCGCCGCACGCTCGCCACGATGCTGTCGAGCACGGCGTCGGGATCAGACGCGGAGCGGCCCAGTGCGATCAGCACCTCGTTCATGGCCGCGAACTGCTCCGTGGCGTCGGTGTAGTCACGCGTGAGGCTCTGATAGTCCTCTTGGCTGACGTGCCCGTCCCGCCCGCTGATGATGGCCTCCTCTCTAGAGACCGTTCGCCGGCTGCCGAATTCCGCGCCCCGGCGAATTCAGCCCTCATTGTCCTCGCGGGGTATTGCGGGCGCAAGAGACCGCCCGTCCGGGATCAGCGGGTGCGCAGGCCGTCCAGCGCGATGCGCAGAACGTCGTCCGCCAGCTCGCCGGCACCCTCCGGGCCGGTAGGCCGGTACCACTCGACGATCGAGTTGACCATGCCGAACACGAGGCGGGTGGCGACGGAGGGATCCACGTCGATCCGCACGGTGCCCTCGGCCTGGGCGTCACGCAGCAGGTCGGTGATCCGGTGGTCGAACGCCCGGCGGCGCTCAAGCGCCTGCCGCTCGACCTCGCTGTTGCCGCGCACCCGCAGCAGGAGGGTCACATAGGGCAGACGATCCACGAGCACCCGCACCGCCCCGCGGAGGACGTACTCCAGGCGCTCACCGGCGCTTCCCTCCCGGGCACCGGATTCGCTCAGCACCCCCTCCAGTCCGCCGAGCGCCTCGTCGAGTGCGACGCGCAGCAGATGCTCCTTCGACTCGTAGTGGTGGTACAGCGCCGACTTGGTGAGTCCGAGCCGCTCGGCGACCGCTGCGACCGAGGTCGCGTCGTAGCCGTGCGCGATGAAGAGCTCGACCGCCGCGGCGAGGATCTGCTGCGGGTCGTAGCCGGGCCGGCCGCGGCGCGTGGGCGCCGCGTCCGTCGTCGTCCGTGGGAGCTGGGTCACGCACCCAGTCTGACATCGCGCCGCAAGTTTGCCGGAGCGGCATCCGCTTGGCATACTGATTTCCTGAACGCTCGGTTGGTAATTCGGTCGCTCATGTGATTCGAGCCCCGAGGACATCGCGGTCAGGAGGAAGCGTATGGATGGCGGTCCCCTCCTCGTGGAGTGGCGCTCCGACCGCGTCGTCGCCACGCTGCATCGGCCCGAGAAGCGCAACGCGATCGACCAGTCGATGATCGACGCGCTGCACGATCTCTGCACGGATCTCGAAGCCGAGCCGCGCACCCTGATCCTCACCGGATGCGGCGGCACGTTCGCTGCGGGTGCCGACATCGCCCAGCTCCGCGATCGCCGGGCCGAAGACGCGGTGCGGGGCATCAACGCGAGCGCGTTCATCCGCATCAGCGAGCTGGCCATGCCCGTGATCGCGGCGATCGACGGGTACGCGCTCGGCGGGGGCGCCGAGCTCGCCTACGCGGCCGATATCCGGATCGGTTCCCACACCCTGAAGATCGGCAACCCCGAGACCGGGCTGGGCATCATCGCCGCCGCAGGCGGGACCTGGCGGCTGCGGGAGATCGTGGGCGAGGCGCGAGCGAGCGAACTCCTGCTCACCGGCCGGATCCTCGATGCCGACGAAGCCCTGGCCGCCGGCCTCATCTCGAGCCTGCACCCGTCCGACCGGCTCCTGACGGCGGCCCACGCGATCGCCGACCGCATCGCGGCGAACGACCCGGTGGCGACGCAGTACACCAAGCGCGCGCTGCACGCCCCGCGCGACCGGCATCCGGCGATCGACGGCGAACTGCAGGCCGAGCTGTTCGAGAGCCCCGAGAAGCGGCGGCGCATGACCGCGTTCCTCGAGAAGAGAACGGGGCGATGACCGCGCCTCGCACGGTCGGGGTGCTCGGCGGGGGGCGCATGGGCGCCGGCATCGCGCACGCCTTCCTGCTCGCCGGTGCCGATGTGGTCGTCGTAGAGCGCGACGACAACCAGGCCGATGCCGCCGCCGAGCGGGTGCGTCAGAGCGTCGCCCGATCGCTCGAGCTGGGCGCGGTCGCCGGCTCGCTCGACCGGTACGAGGCCGCGTTCTCCACCGCGACGGATGCCGCCGCCTTCGTGGACTGCGACCTCGTGATCGAGGCGGTTCCGGAGGATCGCGCCGTCAAGACCGAGGCGCTCGCGCGCGCCGAACGAGCCATGCCTGCGGCATCCGTGCTCGCATCGAACACGTCATCCATCTCGATCGACGACCTCGCGGCGAACCTGGAGCGCCCCGAGCGCTTCCTCGGTCTGCACTTCTTCAACCCGGTTCCCGCCTCGACACTCGTCGAGGTGGTCGTGGGCGCGGCCACCTCGCCCGACGTGATCGCCGCGGGGCGCGAGTGGGTGGGAGCGATCGACAAGACGGCGATCGTCGTGCGCGACTCGCCCGGCTTCGCGTCGAGCCGACTCGGTCTCGCCCTCGGGCTCGAGGCGATCCGCATGCTCGAGGAACGCGTGGCGGATGCCGAAGACATCGACGCCGCGATGATGCTCGGGTATCGGCATCCCGTCGGCCCGCTGCGCACCACCGACATCGTCGGCCTCGATGTGCGACTCGGGATCGCGCAGGAGCTGGCCGCGCACCTCGGAGAGCGGTTCGAGCCGCCGGCGCTGCTGCGCCGCATGGTCGCCGAGGGGAAGCTCGGCCGCAAGAGCGGCGAGGGATTCTACGTATGGAAGGACGAGTGATGACCGACATCCTGGCCAGCTACGTCGAGGGCCGATGGTGGACGCCGGCGGCCGACGCGGAAGCCGCCGAGGTGCGCGACGCGTCGACCGGCGAGGTCGTCACCCGGGTCAGCACCGAGGGGCTCGACCTCGGGGCTGCACTGGACTACGCGCGCACCGAGGGGCAGCGCAGCCTCGGGGCTCTGACGTTCCATCAGCGGGCGGTGCTGCTCAAGCAGTTCGCCCTCGCCCTGACCGAGCGCAAGGACGAGCTCTACGCCATATCTGCGCGCACCGGCGCGACGAAGGCCGACTCATGGGTCGACATCGACGGTGGTATCGGCGTGCTCTTCTCCTATTCGGGCAAGGGCCGGCGCGAGCTGCCGAATGCTCAGGTCTACGTCGACGGTCCCGTCGAGCCGCTCTCCAAAGACGGCTCATTCCTCGGACGGCATATCTACACGCGTCTTCCCGGGGTCGCCGTGCAGATCAACGCGTTCAACTTCCCGGTGTGGGGGTCGCTCGAGAAGTTTGCGCCCGCCTTCCTCGCGGGCATGCCCACGCTCGTCAAGCCCGCGACGCCGACCGGCTATCTCGCCGAGGCCTTCGTGCGCATCCTCGTCGAGTCGGAGCTGCTTCCCGAGGGATCGTTGCAACTGGTGAGCGGCGGTGTGCCGACCCTGTTCGACCACCTGCGCCTGGGCGACATCGTGGGATTCACCGGCAGTGCGTCCACCGCCGAGAGGCTGCGCGCCCACGACTGCGTGCAGACCGGCGGCGTGCGCTTCACGAGCGAGACCGACTCGATCAACGCCTCGATCCTCGGCGCGGACGCGACCGCCGGGACGCCGGAGTTCGACGCATTCGTGCGGCAGCTCGTGGCGGAGATGACCTCCAAGGCGGGGCAGAAGTGCACGGCGATCCGGCGGGCGATCGTGCCCCCGGCATCCGTCGACGCACTGGTCGACGCGGTGCGCGCAAGGATCGACGAGCGCGTCGTCATCGGCGACCCGCGCGCCGAGGGCGTGACGATGGGCCCCCTCGCCTCGACCGGTCAGCGCGACGAGGTGCTGCGGCAGGTCGCCCGGCTCGAAGCGGCCGGCGGGGAGGTCGTGATCGGGTCGACCGGTGCGCCGGACGTGACGCGCGCCGACGGCTCGGTGGGCACCTCGCCGGACGGGGCGTTCGTCACGCCCCTGATGCTGCGGTTCGCGGATGCCGCCGCCGACGCCGTGCACGAGGTCGAAGCGTTCGGCCCCGTGGCATCCGTCCTGACCTACCGCTCCACGGCGGAAGCCGCCGACCTCGTCGCGCGCGGCGGAGGATCGCTCGTCACGAGCATCGCCACCCACGATCCTGCGATCGCGGTCGAGCTCATCGGCCGCATCTCGGCGTTCAACGGCCGCGTGCTGCTGCTCGACCGCGACGACGCGCGCTCCTCGACCGGCCACGGCTCGCCGCTGCCGAACCTCGTTCATGGCGGCCCCGGTCGTGCGGGCGGAGGCGAAGAGCTCGGCGGCATCCGCGCGGTGCTGCACCACATGCAGCGCACCGCGATCCAGGGTTCTCCCGACATGCTCACCGCGCTCACCGGCGTGTGGCATGCCGGCTCGGCGTCGCAGCCCGGAGGGGTGCATCCGTTCCGCAAGTCGCTCGCCGAGCTGCGCATCGGCGACCAGATCGTCTCGGCCTCGCGCGAGGTCACGCTGGCCGACATCGAGACCTTCGCCCACTTCACGGGCGACACGTTCTACGCGCACATGGACGAGGCCGCGGCATCCGCCAACCCCTTCTTCCCGGGGCGGGTCGCCCACGGCTACCTGCTCGTCTCGTGGGCGGCCGGCCTGTTCGTCGACCCCGCGCCCGGACCGGTGCTCGCGAATTACGGCCTGGAGAACCTGCGCTTCCTCACGCCGGTGTCGCCGGGCGATGAGATTCGCGTCGAGCTCACGGCCAAACAGATCACCCCGCGCGAGACCGACGAGTACGGCGAGGTGCGGTGGGATGCCGTCATCCGCAACCAGAAGGACGAGATCGTCGCACAGTACGACGTGCTGACCCTCGTCGAGAAGGAGCTCGCGGCGGTGTGACGCGGGCGGGGTGTGTCACAACTCAGTCTCGGAGCCCGCGAAGCCAGGCGCGCGCGGCGAAACTTCGCGGCACGGCGAGAGGTGCGCCGATCGCGAGGCTGAGTTGTGACACGCTGGCGCCGCGTCAACGCGGATCGAGGGTGCGGTCGGTCGTCAGCGAGCGCCCGCGCACCTCGGCGACCACGTCGCCCGTCTCGTCGGTCACGGTGACGTCATAGAGCCCCGAGCGCCCGTTGCGTGCGCGACGGACCGCGGTCGCGGTGAGAGTCTGGCCGGTCGTCGTGGACTTGAGGAAGGTTACGTCGGCTCCCTGTGCCACGGTGATGCGCTCGTCTTCGTTGCACGCGATCGCGAACGCGGTGTCGGCGAGCGCGAAGACGAGGCCCCCGTGCGTGATGTGGAACCCGTTGGTCATGTCGTCTCGCACGCGCATCGAGACCACTGCACGGCCGGGTTCGTCGCTCTCGACGACCATGCCGAGGGCTGCGGAGGCGAGGTCGCGCTCCATCATCGCTTTCGTCGGGCGTTCCATGTCTGCAATAATAACTAAACGATCGTTCTGTAAAACACTGCGTCGTCGAAAAGCAGGAGTCGAAGATGTCCGCATTTCCCACCGAGGTCTCGGAGCAGGAGCGCTTCGACGACATCATCGCCGCCGACTCGCGCATCGAGCCGCGCGACTGGATGCCCGACGTGTATCGCAAGACCCTCATCCGCCAGATCTCCCAGCACGCGCACTCCGAGATCATCGGGATGCAGCCCGAGGGCAACTGGATCACCCGCGCTCCGAGCCTCAAGCGCAAGGCGATCCTGATGGCGAAGGTGCAGGACGAAGCCGGCCACGGCCTCTACCTCTACTCGGCCGCGCAGACCCTCGGCATCACGCGCGACCAGATGATGGACCAGCTCATCACCGGCAAGGCCCGATACTCGTCGATCTTCAACTACCCCACCCCGACCTGGGCCGACATGGGCGCGATCGGCTGGCTCGTGGACGGCGCGGCGATCTGCAACCAGGTGCCGCTGTGCCGGGCGTCGTACGGCCCGTACGGCCGCGCCATGGTGCGCATCTGCAAGGAGGAGTCCTTCCACCAGCGACAGGGCTTCGAGATCCTCCTCGCCCTCATGCAGGGCACGCCCGCGCAGCGGGAGATGGCGCAGGATGCCGTGGACCGCTGGTACTGGCCGAGCCTGATGATGTTCGGCCCACCCGACGAGCAGTCGCCGAACTCGGCGCAGTCGATGGCGTGGAAGATCAAGCGGTTCTCGAACGACGACCTGCGTCAGCGGTTCGTCGGAATGCTGGTGCCGCAGGCCGAAGCGCTCGGCGTGACGCTGCCGGACCCGAACCTGCGCTGGAATGACGAGTCGCAGCAGTACGACATGAGCGAGATCGACTGGACCGAGTTTCACGAAGTGCTGGCCGGCCGCGGCCCCTTGAACTCCGAGCGCATCCGCGCGCGGCGCGAGGCGCACGAAGAGGGCGCGTGGGTGCGCGAAGCGGCGGCCGAGTACGCGCGCAAGCGCGCCGACCGCGACGCGAAGGCGGTGGCATGATGGCGACGCCCGGCGGCTCCCCCGAAGAGACCTGGCCCCTGTGGGAGGTGTTCGTGCGCGCGAACCGAGGGTTGAGTCACGTGCACGTCGGGTCGCTGCAGGCTCCGGATGCCGAGATGGCCGTGCGCAACGCGCGTGACGTCTACACGCGGCGCAACGAGGGCATCTCGATCTGGGTGGTGCCCGCCGACGCCATCACCACGAGCGACCCGGATGCCCGCGACGCGTTCTTCGAGAGCCCGTCCGGCAAGAACTACCGGCACGCCACGTACTACACCGCGTCCGAGGGGGTGCCGCACCTGTGACGACCCCGTCCGAAGCCCACATCAGCGTTGACCATGCCCACATCAGCGTTGACACTGTGCAGCTCGATGCCGAGCTCGTCGGCGACGAGGCCGTCGTCGCCTCCCCCGAGGTCGCCGCCTACGCGCTCGGGCTCGGTGATGACGCCCTGATCCTCGCTCAGCAGCTGGGATGGTGGATCTCGCGCGCGCCCGAACTCGAGGAGGACATCGCGCTCGCAAACATCGCCCTCGACCTGCTCGGGCATGCCCGGTCGCTGCTGCGCTACGCCGGATCAGGCATGCCGCGACGCGGCGGCGCGGCGGGCATCGCAGACGGCCGCACCGAGGACGACCTCGCCTACTGGCGCGACGAGAGGGAGTTCCGCAGCCGGTGGCTCTTCGAGCAGCCCAACGGCGACTTCGCGCACACGATCGTGCGGCAGCTGCTCGCGTCGACCTATTTCCGCGCCCTCTACGCCGAGCTCGCGGCATCCGCCGACCCCACCCTCGCCGCGATCGCCACGAAGGCCGAGAAGGAGGTCGCGTACCACCTGGATCACGCGGAGCAGTGGATGCGGCGCCTCGCGCTCGGCACCGACGAGTCTCGCAAGCGAACCATCGTGGCCCTCGGCGACCTCTGGCCCTACGTCGGCGAGCTGTTCGAGGATGACGAGGCCGCCGAGGTGCTGCCCGGCATCGCGGTGCTGCCCTCGTCGCTCCGAGCGCCGGTCGACGCCGAACTCACCGGCATCCTGAACGCCTGCGAGCTCGAGGCCCCGACCACGCCGTTCTCCTCCGGCGGTGGCCGTCATGGCCGGCATTCCAGCCATCTCGGCTTCCTGCTCGCCGAGATGCAGGTGCTCGCCCGCCAGCATCCGGGGGCGACATGGTGACCGCGACCCGCACCCGCGCCTGGGACATCGCCGCCGCGGTCGTCGACCCGGAGATCCCCGTGCTGACGATCGAGGACCTCGGCGTGCTGCGCTCCGTCGACGAGGATGGCGCGCGCGTGCGCGTCGAACTAACCCCTACGTACAGCGGATGCCCCGCCCTCGACGCGATGAGCGACGACGTGCACGCCGCCCTGATCGGCGCCGGGTACACCGACGTGCGCGTGCGCACGGTGCTCTCCCCGGCCTGGACCACCGACTGGATGACGGACGCCGGAAAGGTCAAGCTCGCCGAGTTCGGCATCGCCCCGCCCAACGGCCTCGCCCCGGCCCGCGGAACCCGGGTGCCGGTGACGCTCAGCGTGAAGTGCCCGCAGTGCGGGTCGCTCGACACCCGCGAGGTATCGAGGTACGGGTCGACGTCGTGCAAGGCGCTCTACGAGTGCCGCGCGTGCCTGGAGCCCTTCGACTTCTTCAAGGTGCTGTGAGCACCGCGGTGCGTCGGCGGGCGCGCTTCCACGAGCTCGAGGTCACGGCCGTTCGGCCACTGACCGCCGATAGCGTCGAGGTCACGTTCGCCGTGCCGCCGGAGCTTCGGGCCGAGTACGACTACCTGCCGGGGCAGTACGTCGCGCTGCGGGCCACGATCGACGGGCACGAGCTGCGCCGCAGCTACTCGATCTGCCGGGCGCCTTCGACAAGCTCAGGGACCGGAGGCGGCTCAGGGACCGACGGGGGGATGGCGATCTCGGTCGGCATCAAGCGCGACCTCGGCGGCGTCTTCTCGGCGTGGGCGAACAGCAAGCTGAAGCCCGGCGACCGCATCGACGTGATGAGCCCGGAAGGCACCTTCACGACGGGTCTGCCCGACCTCGACGGCGCGCACCTCGCCGGCATCGCCGCCGGCTCGGGCATCACGCCGATGATGGCGCTCGCGTCGCACGTGCTGGCGGCATCCGAGACCGCCCGCTTCTCGCTCGTGTACACGAATCGGGCCACGCAGGACGTGATGTTCCTCGAAGAGCTCGCCGCGCTCAAGGACCGCTACCCCGCGCGGCTCGCCCTGCACCACGTGCTCTCCCGGGAGCAGCGCGCGGCGCCCCTGCTCTCGGGGCGCATCGATGCCGAGAAGCTCGATCGCATCCTCGATGTGCTGCTGCCGCCGGGGGGCGTGACCGAGTGGTTCCTCTGTGGCCCGTTCGAGCTCGTCGCCCTCTGCCGCGACACGCTGGAGCGCCGAGGGGTGCCGTCATCCGACATCCGCTTCGAGCTCTTCACGACGGATGCCGACGGTCCGCGCGTCGACCGCGGCCGGCCGGTCGAGACCCGGCCGGGCGATGAGACGGTGGAGATCGAGTTCACGCTCGACGGGCTGTCGTCGCGGGTGGAGTCCCCGGTCGCG
>DASQLG010000084.1:0-4347 GCA_035630115.1 Microbacterium sp.
TGGGGGCCGACTCCACCTGCGGAGGCAACCCTGGACGCAGCATCCGCTCAGCCTGCCCGCCGGTAGGCTTGAGGTGTGGCCTCACCCTCCCACGACGCCTCCTCCCCCGGACATGCGCCCGTGAACCCCTATTCCGAAGCAGGGGTCGATACGGCTGCCGGCGACCTCGCAGTCGAGCTGATGAAGTCGGCGGTACGCCGCACGCACGGACCGGAGGTGCTCGGTGGAGTCGGCGGATTCGCCGGACTGTTCGACGCCTCCGCGCTTCACCGCTACGCCCGTCCCCTCCTGGCGACGAGCACCGACGGCGTCGGCACCAAGGTGGCGATCGCGCAGGCCATCGACAAGCACGACACGATCGGCCTCGACCTGGTCGGAATGGTCGTCGATGACATCGTCGTGGTCGGCGCGAAGCCGCTGTTCATGACCGACTACATCGCGTGCGGCAAGGTCTTCCCCGAGCGCATCGCCGATATCGTCGGGGGCATCGCGCGCGGCTGCGCCGAGACCGGGACGGCACTCGTCGGCGGCGAGACCGCCGAGCACCCCGGCCTGCTCGGCCCGAACGATTACGACGTGGCGGGAGCCGCGACCGGCGTCGTCGATGCAGACCGCATGCTGGGCGCAGACCGCGTGGGGGCGGGCGACGTCGTCCTCGCTCTCGCGAGCAGTGGTCTGCACTCGAACGGGTACTCGCTCGTGCGGCACATCGTGACCCGTGCCGGCATCCAGTACGGCGACAGCGCGGCCGACTTCGGCACGACGTGGGGCGAGGCCCTGCTCGAGCCGACTCGGCTGTACACCTCTCCCCTCCTGCGCCTCATCGCCGACCTCGGCGGTGCTGATTCAGGCGGCGGCGTGCACGCGCTCAGCCACGTCACCGGCGGCGGCATCGCGGCGAATCTCGCGAGAGTCCTCCCGCGCGGCATGTGGGTCGAGGTGGACCGATCGACCTGGTCGCCTCCGCCGATGTTCCGCGTGCTCGCCGATCTCGGCGGCCTCGGCCTCGAGTCGACCGAAGGCACCTGGAACCTCGGCATCGGCTTCGTCGCCGTCGTGGCGGCCGACCAGGCGGAGGCCGCGGCGTCCTCCCTGGCGCAGGACGGCATCGCGGCGTGGCAGGTCGGCGTCATCCGCGACGGCTCTCGTCCCGACGACGCGCACGGCTCCTTCGAGCAGGGCGCGAAGGGCGTCGACGGCGGAGCGGTGCGACTGGTCGGAGCGTTCGACAACGGCGGAGCGAGCTAGATCCCATGTGCGGCATCGTCGGAATGGTCGGGCAGGGCTCGGTCAACCAGGAGATCTACGATGCCCTCCTGCTGCTGCAGCATCGGGGGCAGGATTCGACCGGCATCGCGACGGCCGAGCGCAACGGCGTCTTCCACCTGTTCAAGGCGAAGGGGCAGGTGCGCGAGGCGTTCCGCACGCGCGACATGCGCGGCCTCCTCGGCGACATCGGGCTCGGCCACGTCCGCTACGCGACGAAGGGCACGGCATCCAGCGAAGAGGAGGCGCAGCCCTTCTACGTGAACGCCCCGTACGGCATCGTGCTGGTGCACAACGGCAACCTCACCAACACGCGGGAGCTCACCGACGAGCTCTTCCACACCGACCGCCGCCACCTCAACACGAGCAGCGACACCGAACTGCTCGTCAACGTCCTGGCGAACGAGCTGCAGGCGTCGATCTCCGGCGCCGAGCTGAATCCCGAGCAGGTCTTCCAGGCCGTCTCGCGGGTGCACGAGCGTGTGGAAGGCTCGTACGCCGCGATCGCGCTCATCGCCGGATACGGTCTGCTCGCCTTCCGCGATCCGTTCGGCATCCGTCCCCTCATCATCGGCACGCGCCCTTCGACGGGCTCAGGGACCGGCAGAACGGCCTACGAGTGGATCGTCACCTCCGAGTCGCTGGTGCTCGAGAACGGCGGCTTCGACGTCGTGCGCGACGTGCTGCCCGGCGAGGCCGTGTTCGTCGACCTCGAGGGGCATCTGCACACGAAGCAGTGCGCGTCCGATCCGAAGCTCGTTCCGTGCTCGTTCGAATACGTCTACCTCGCCCGCCCCGACTCGATCATGAACGGCATCTCCGTCTATGAGGCGCGCCTGCGCCTGGGCGAGCGTCTGGCAGACACGATCGCGAAGTACACGCCGAAGGGCACGATCGACGTCGTCATGCCCATCCCCGACTCGTCGCGGCCGGCGGCCATGCAGGTCGCCCGCAAGCTCGGACTCGAGTACCGCGAGGGCTTCTACAAGAACCGGTACATCGGCCGGACCTTCATCATGCCGGGGCAGGCGGTGCGCAAGAAGAGCGTGCGCCAGAAGCTCAACGCGATGTCGAGCGAGTTCAAGGGCAAGAACGTGCTGCTGATCGACGACTCGATCGTGCGCGGCACGACGAGCAAGGAGATCATCCAGATGGCCCGGGATGCCGGAGCCCTGTCTGTCACCTTCGCCAGCGCCGCCCCGCCGGTCCGCTACCCGCACGTGTACGGCATCAACATGCCCTCGCGGCACGAGCTCGTCGCACACGGCCGCACGATCCCGGAGATCGCCGAGGAGCTCGGTGCGGACTACATGGTCTACCAGGAGGTCGACGACCTCAAGGCGGCGATCCTCGAGGGCTCCGACGTGGAGGACCTCGACATGAGCTGTTTCGACGGCCGCTACGTCACCGGCACGGTCTCCGAGGAGTACCTCGCCTGGGTCGAGGGCTCGCAGGAGAGTTGAGCCGGACCCCGGACCTCACAGGTCCTGGTGATACTCCTCGATGAGGTGGTCCACGACCGCGGTCATCGCGGCATCCTGGCCGGCACCCGCTGCGGTCGCCTGCTCCGCGACCGCCCGCTGGCGCTGCGCGGACGTGCCCGATTCGGAGATGGTCAGCACACGCTCGACTTCGGCACGACAGCCGAGGGCCTCGGCATCCTCCGCCAGCATCTCGACCAGCTCGGCCATGAGCTGCGGGAACGGCACGATCGTGTTCGCCCCGAAGTCGATGAGCCCTTCGGTGACGCCATACCGCTGGGCGCGCCAGCGGTTCTCGCCGATCAGGAAGCGGTCGTAGATGCGCCAGCGCTGATTGCGTATGCGCAGGCGCCAGAGCATGCGCATCAGGCATTGCGTGACCGCCGCGAGGGTCAGGGCGTCCTCGGCACGCGGCGAGACGTCCATGATGCGGGTCTCGAGCGTCGGGTAGTGGTGCGAGGGCCGGATGTCCCACCAGATCTTCGAGGAGTCCTCGATGATGCCCAGGTCGACCAGCACGCCGACCGATCGCTGCAGCTCCGCCCAGCTCTGGTAATCCGGTGGCAGTCCCGTGCGCGGCAGATTGTCGAACACCGAGATGCGGTACGACGCGAGACCGGTGTCCTCCCCCTGCCAGAACGGCGACGAGGTCGACAGGGCGAGCAGGTGCGGAAGGAAGTAGGGCATCTGCCGCAGCAGGTCGGTGCGCAGCGCGTTGTCGCCGATCCCGATGTGCACGTGACAACCGCAGATCAGCAACCGCCGCGCGACCCCGGCCAGGTCGCGCTCCAGCCCGCGATAGCGCTCCTTGTCGGTGCGGTGCTGCGTCTTCCAGTCGGAGAACGGGTGGCACGATGCCGCGATCGGAGCGAGCCCGGCACGCGCGGCATGCATGGATATCGTGGAGCGCAGCCGGCGCAGATCGTCGCGCGCGGCGCCCACCGACGGGCACACCTTCGTTCCGATCTCGACCTGGCACTGTTTGTACTCGGGACTGACCTGGTCCTGCAGGTCGGCGCGGCAGGCCTCGAGGAATCCCTCGGGTGCGACCCCCAGCGCCCGGGAGTCGCGGTCGACGAGGAGGTACTCCTCTTCGATGCCCATGGTGAACTCCGGTCGCTCCATCGCGGCCCCCTTCCGTTGCCCTATCTCAGCGCTCGCGCGCGCCCACGGCAAGGGCGTATGCCCGACCGGACCGGCCCCTAGGCTTGATCAGTGACCCCTGCTCCTCGACCACTCTGGCAGGGCAGGTCCCTCGCCGTCATCGGCATCGTCCTCTTCGCGTTCTCGCTGCGCTCGGCGGTGGCATCGCTCTCGCCCCTGATCGACCACATCACTGTCGACTTCGCGATGCCCTCCGCGATCATCGGGCTGATCGGCACGGCACCGCCGGTCTGCTACGCCGTGTTCGGCATCCTGACCCCGCTCTTCGAACGCCGGCTCGGACTCGAACGACTCACGGTCATCGCGATCGCGGTGGTGACCGCGGGCACGGTGCTGCGCGGCTTCGCGAGCGATTCCGTAACCCTGCTTCTCGGCACGTCGCTGATCTTCGCGGCCGTCGGAGTGGGCAACATCCTTCTCCCGCCGCTCGTGCGGA
>DASQLG010000085.1:0-21420 GCA_035630115.1 Microbacterium sp.
ATGCGCTCTGGCTGGGGGATGACGCCCTCATCCTCGCGCAGCAGCTCGGTGGGTGGATCGCCCGCGCTCCCGAACTCGAGGAGGACGTCGCGCTCGGCAACATCGCACTCGACCTGCTCGGGCACGCGCGCTCCCTCCTGCACTACGCCGGCACGGCCGACAGGCGCTCGGAGGACGACCTCGCCTACTTCCGCGACGAGCCGGAGTTCCGCTCCGCATGGATCGTCGAGCAGCCCAACGGCGACTTCGCCCAGACAATCGCCCGCCAGCTCATCGCGGCGACCTACATGTTCGAGCTCTACAGCGCGCTGCGCGACTCGAGCGATGCGACGCTGTCGGCGATCGCCGAGAAGTCGCTCAAGGAGGTCGACTATCACCGCGACCATGCCATCCAGTGGACGCTCCGGCTCGCCGGCGGCACCGACGAGTCGCGCTCGCGCATGATCCGGGCGATCGACGACGTGTGGCCGTACGTCGACGAGCTGTTCCGCGACGAACCCCTGATCGACCGCCTCGAGGGAGTCGCCGTGCGTCCGTCCACGCTCCGCGGCGCATTCGACCGCGTGATCGCGGTCGTGTTCGCGGAGGCGGAGCTGGAGATCCCCGACGGCTTCACGTCATCGGGCGGGGGGCGGCGCGGCATCCACTTCTCGAACCTGGGGTTCGTGCTCGGCGAGATGCAGGTGCTCGCCCGGCAGCACCGGGGGGCGACATGGTGACCCTTCGACAGGCTCAGGGACCGGATGCGGCCCAGGGAGCGGATGCCGCTCGGGGGTCGGGTCGTTCCCGCGAACACGCCTGGGCGGTCGCGGCCACCGTGACCGACCCCGAAGTCCCGGTGCTCACGATCGAAGACCTCGGCGTGCTGCGCTCCGCCGAGGTCGACGGCGACCGGGCGACGGTCACGCTCACGCCCACCTACAGCGGGTGCCCGGCGATGGACGCGATGCGCGACGACGTCATCCTCGCCCTCAACGCGGCGGGATACTCCCCCGTCGAGGTGCGCATGGTGCTCTCGCCCGCGTGGACGACGGACTGGATGACGGATGCCGGCAAGCGCAAGCTCACGAAGTACGGCATCGCGCCGCCCTCCGGGCGCGCCGCGCTGCAGCTGGGGATCATCCGCCTGCAGCTCGCGGTCAAGTGTCCGCGGTGCGGGTCGCTGCGCACCCGTGAGGTGTCGCGCTTCGGCTCGACCTCGTGCAAGGCACTGTTCGAGTGCCTCGACTGTCTCGAGCCGTTCGATCACTTCAAGGTGATCTGATGAACATCGACATTGCGCCGATCAGGAGCAGGCGCCGCGCCCGCTTCCATGAGCTCGAGGTCGCCGAAGTGCGCCCGCTCACCGCCGACAGCGTCGAGGTGACCTTCACCGTTCCCGCCGGACTGCAGGGCGAGTACGACTACCTTCCCGGCCAGTACGTCGCCCTGCGCGCAGAGCTCGACGGGCACGAAGTGCGGCGCAGCTACTCGATCTGCCGGGCGCCCTTGCCGGGCCCTTCGACAAGCTCAGGGACCGAAATCGCGGTAGCCATCAAGCGAGACCTGGGCGGCCAGTTCTCGGAGTGGGCGAACACCCACCTGAAGGCGGGCGACCGGCTCGACGTCATGAGCCCGGAGGGCACCTTCACCACCGGCCTTTCCGATCTCGACGGTGCCGATCAGAAGCCCGCCCACCTCGCGGGCATCGCGGCGGGCTCAGGCATCACACCGCTGATGGCGCTCGCGTCGCACGTGCTCGCGGCGTCCGACACTGCCAGGTTCACGCTCGTCTACACGAACCGCGCGACGCAGGACGTGATGTTCCTCGAAGAGCTCGCCGACCTGAAGGACCGGTATCCGGCCCGACTCGCCCTGCACCACGTGCTCTCGCGCGAGCAGCGCGCCGCGCCCCTGCTGTCGGGCCGCATCGACGCCGAGAAGCTCGACGCCATCCTCGACCGGCTGGTGCCGCCGGCGACCGTGACCGAGTGGTTCCTGTGCGGTCCGTTCGAGCTCGTGGCGCTGTGCCGCGACACCCTGGAGCGGCGCGGCGTGCCGGCATCCCGCATCCGCTTCGAGCTCTTCACGACGGATGCCGACACCCCGCGCGTCGACCGCGGCAGGCCGGTCGTCGCCCGCGCGGGCGACAAGACCGTCGCGATCGAGTTCACTCTGGACGGACTGTCGTCGCGGGTCGAGTCGCCGGTCGCCGCGAACGAGGCGATCCTCGACGCGGCCCTGCGGGTGCGCCCCGACGTCCCGTTCGCATGCGCCGGCGGCGTCTGCGGCACGTGCCGCGCGCGTCTGATCGAGGGCAGCGTGCACATGACCGAGAACTACGCCCTCGAACCCGACGAACTCGAGCGCGGCTACGTCCTGACCTGCCAATCGCACCCGACCAGCGACCGCGTCGTCGTGGACTACGACGTCTGACCGCCCAGGAGGCCGCATGATCGAGCTGACGATAGACGGGGCAGTCGCACGAGTGGTGCTGAACGCTCCCGCCAAGCGCAACGCGCTCGACGAAGCGGCGCTGGGCGAACTGGCCGCCGCCTACGACGAAGCCGAAGCAGCGGGCGTCCGCGCACTCGTGCTGAGCGGGGAGGGTCCCGTGTTCTGCGCCGGCCGCGACATCTCGGCGGTCGACCCGCGCGACGACGACGTGATGGGTTACCTCGACGGCCTGGTAACCCCCTTGCTGCGCCGCATGTCGCAGTTTCCCGCGCCCACGTTCGCCGCGGCGCATGGTGCGTGCCTCGGGGTCGGCCTCGGGCTGCTGATCGCGACCGACGTCGTCTACGTCGCCGACTCCGCTCGGATCGGCTCACCCTTCGCTGCGCTCGGCGCGACTCTCGACTCCGGCGGGCACGCGCTGTTCTTCGAGCGCCTCGGGGCGCACAAGACGCTCGACCTCATCTACACCGCGCGGCTCATGAGCGGCACGGAGGCCGTGCAGTCGGGGCTGTTCTCCCGCGAGTTCTCGGCCGACGAACTGTACGGCCGCACCGTGGAGGCCGCCGAGCGCGCCGCATCCGGAGCCACCGAGGCGTTCGTCGCGAGCAAGGCGTTGATCGGCCGGCTGCGGGACGAGCGGATGGGTCTCTGGGACTCGGTCGCGGTCGAGAACGCCGCTCAAGCGGCGCTATGCGACACCGACGACTATCGCGAAGGCTTCGAGGCGTTCCAGCAGAAGCGCGCACCGCGCTTCACGGGCGGCCGCGCGTAGCCGTCGGGATCAGTACTTCTCGACCCACTCGGAGCGCCACTCCGGCGCCTCGAAGGCCTCGCTCCAGTACGCCGTCTCCGTGGAGATCCTGCCGTCGCGCAGCTCGAAGATGAACACGGTCTCGTACTTCGGCCCCGCGTAGTCGAGGGTGGCCTCGGCGACGACGATGTCGCCCGCGCTCAGCATCCGCCGCGGCGTGATCGTCGGCAGCTGCGGGAAGGAGCGGTAGATCGCCCGCCGATTGTCTGCTCCTCGGACGCGCTCCCTCGACTGCGGCCAGTCCATGATCGCGTCGTCGTGGAAGAGCTCGTCCATCACCGCGATATTGCGATCGTTGATGCAGGCGATGAGACGCTCGATCACCGCTTCGTTCGTGGTTGCCATGTCCGCCTCGCTCGGGTGCTCGATTTCCGGCGATCACAGGGTAGACCCGAACGGATGCCGCGGGTAGATCCTCCTTGGCACAATGGCGGGGACGGAAAGAGGCGGGGATGAAGACCATCGGCCTGCTCGGCGGGATGAGCTGGGAGTCGACCGCGGAGTACTACCGCATCGCCAATGAGCTCATCCGCCACCGCCTCGGCGGCTTCCACTCCGCGAAGATCCTGCTCGACTCGGTGGACTTCGCCGAGATCGAGGAGTTGCAGCGCACCGACCGGTGGGACGCGGCGGGAACGCTCCTCGCCGACCACGCCGGAGCCCTCCAGGCCGCCGGCGCTGAAGTCATCGTGCTGTGCACGAACACGATGCACGTCGTGGCCGATCGGATCGAGGCCGCGCTGTCGGTGCCGTTCCTGCACATCGCGGATGCGACGGCGGCAGCGGTGACGGGAGCGGAGGTCACACGCGTCGCGCTCCTCGGAACCGGATTCACGATGCGGATGCCGTTCCTCAGCGACCGGCTCGCAGCCCACGGTCTCGATGTCCGGGTTCCCGACGAGAGCGACATCGAGTCGGTGCACGGCATCATCTACCGCGAACTGGTGCACGGCATCGTCACGGAGGAGTCGCGCGCCCGCTGCCGTGCGATCATCGACCGCCTCGTCGCCGGCGGCGCCGAGGGCATCATTCTGGGCTGCACGGAGATCGAGCTGCTGATCACGGATGCCGACAGCCCGGTGCCGGTGTTCCCGACGACGCGGATCCACGTGACTGCCGCGATCGACGCGGCGCTGGACTAGGCGCCAGCCGAGATCCCCGCGCTCGGATGCTTCCGGGCTCGCCGGTCGCGGAAGGCTTCGACCGCGTACCAGACCAGTGTGGCGACGGCGATCCCTTCCAGCATCCCGGCGAGCACGTCGCTCAGCCAGTGCGCGCTGAGGTACGTTCTGCTCCACATCATCCACACCACCCACACCGCCCCGAGCACCCAGACGTACCAGCGCCGCAGCAGCAGTCCGAGGGTGATGACCACAGTGACCGCGACGGCGGTGTGGCCCGAGGGAAACGACGTCGCGACCTGCTCGGCGAGCGAGGTCTCCGGGCGCACGCGCGCGATGAGGGCGGCCATCGGCGCCCCGATCGCCACGACGACCGCGACGGCGATCGCGAAGTTCGCGGCATCCCACCATCGTCGACGCAGGAGGAAGAGTCCGACGATCACGATCACGGTGATGATCATGCCGAGGATGCCGCCTCCCCACCCGGGGATCCAGGCCAGGACGAGCCAGAAGTCGTTGCGACCCGCCAGCATGAGGTCGTTCCACCACAGGTCGATCGCCAGGGGCTTGTGGTCGTCCATCGCGACCACGAAGCGGAGGATGGCGAAGGCCACGGTCGCGGCGATGCCGACCACGAGGGCGATCGTCCGGCGAGGATCGGGCTCGACAGTCTCGACCGGGGGGAGGGGCTCTGCGGACGTCGGCTCGGAGGTCACCCCGCACCTCCTTGTCGTGGGGTCGCTGAGCGCCGGGGATCGCATCAGCTCGTCAGCGCCCACCCTACGACACCCGATGGGGCGTCGAGACGTAGGCTTCCAGGATGGCGGCGGAGCAGGGATGAACGACTTCGGATTCCGGATGATGAACCGATTCCACCGCGGGCTGCTGGCCGTCTCGGGCGGACGCATCGGCGGGACCATCGGTTCGATGCCGGTCGTCGAGCTGCACACGATCGGCCGCTCGTCCGGCGCCCGTCGCCGGACGATGCTGACGGCTCCCCTTTATGAGGACGGGCGATACGTGCTCGTCGCCTCCAAGGGCGGCAACCCGCGGCATCCGGCGTGGTACGCCAACCTGGTCGCGCACCCCGACGTGGAACTGACCGTGGCGGGCAGGACGATTCCGATGCGCGCCCGCACGGCGACGGCGCAGGAGCGAGCCGAGCTCTGGCCGCGGATCACGAGCGAGTATCACGGTTATGCGGGCTACCAGCGCAAGACGACGCGGGAGATCCCCGTCGTGATCTGCGAACCGCGCACGCCGTAGCGCGGCGATCCTCGCAGGTCAACCCCGGTGCCCTGCGTTCCGGGCGAGCCTAGCTTGGTCGCCATGACCGAGCAGATGACCGACCCCCGTTCGAAGCACCCGTCCGACGGCTTCCCCTCTCAGGAGCAGGAGCAGCCCGGATTGACCGAAGCGACCGAGCCGACCCCCGACCACGGCGAGGACTCCTACGTCGGTCACGACCGGCTGCGCGACCGACGCGCCCTGATCACCGGCGGCGATTCCGGGATCGGCCGCGCCGTGGCCATCGCATTCGCGCGCGAGGGTGCGGACGTCGCGATCGCGCACCTGCCGGAGGAAGCGGCGGATGCCGTGGACACGCTCGCCCAGATCGACGACGCAGGTCGGAAGGGGATCGCCCTGGAGGGCGACCTGCGCGAGGAGGACTTCGCCGCATCCATCGTCGACGACACGATCGCGGCGTTCGGCGGCATCGACATCCTGGTGCTCAATGCGGCGTACCAGAAGGATCGCGAGGGGCTCGAGTCGCTCACCACGGATGAGCTCGACCGTGTGTTCAAGACCAACCTCTACGGGTTGATCTTCACGGCGCGAGCCGCGGTGCCGCACCTGGGCCCGGGCTCGTCGATCATCGTGACCTCGTCGATCCAGGCGTTCAACCCCTCGCCCGGGCTGATCGACTACGCGATGACGAAGGCGGCCCAGGTGGCCTTCGTCAAAGCGCTCGCGGAGGAGCTGGGTGAGAAGGGGATCCGGGTCAATGCCGTGGCCCCGGGGCCGATATGGACCCCGCTCATCCCGGCGACCGGGTGGGACAGCGAGCGCCTGTCGACGTTCGGCGAAGACACTCCCCTCGGCCGCGCCGGGCAGCCCGCGGAACTCGCGGGTGCCTACGTCTACCTGGCGTCGGAGGACGCCTCGTACGTGTCGGGTGCGGTCATTCCCGTCACCGGCGGCAAGGGGCTCTAGGCCGGCGTCTGCGGCGGCGTCGACATCTCCGCGCCGCCGCGCAGGCGCTTGCGCAGATAGACCTCCTGCACGCCCTCGCCCTGATCCACCCGCACGGTCTCGACGTACCCGCAGCGCTCGTACAGGCGGATGTTCGCCTCGCTCAGGCTGCCCGTGAACAGCTCGGCCTCCTCGGCACCGGAGTGGCTCTCGGCGGCGTGGAGCAGCGCTCGGCCGATGCCGGACCCCTGCATGTCGGGTGCGATCGCGATGCGGCCGATGAGCAGCAGACCCTCCGATTCCCGACTGCGGATCGCGCCCACCAGCCGTCCGTCGACGCGTGCGACCCAGCCGTCGCTCTCGCGAAGCTCGGCCTTCAGCTCGTCGAGGGTCTGCGTGAGCGGCGGCATGTCGACCGAGCCGTAGATGAGCGCCTCGGAGACGAACGCGGCGCGCTGGATGGTCAGCACCTCGCCGGCGTCGTCGGCCGAGATCGGGGAGACCACGATCTCGGCCTGCACCCCAGCGCGTTCCGGCGCGGTCATGAAGCCTCCTGCTGCGAGAGCAGCAGCGCGTCGCCCAGCCGCAGCATCCGAGCCTGGTCGCGGAGATAGCCGGCGTAACCGCCCGGCGTCCGCCCGACGAATCGCCCCGATGTCAGCACCTCGGCCGCATCGCTCGCGACGATCGACGCCCCGATCCGCCGACACGCGTCGACGAGGTGCACGTCCTCGTGTTCACCCACCGGAGTGAAGCCGCCCGCCGCCAGATACGTCGACGCGCGCAGGCCGAGGTTCGCGCCGTGCGTGTGGCCGTTCGGCAGGCCCGGTATGTGGGTTTCGAGCCAGAGCTGCCGATGCCTGGGGCTCAGATCGTCGAAGTCGGGCCGCACCGTCCCCACGACCACGTCCGCCCCGGCTTCGGCGGAGTCGAGCTGGTCGCGCAGCCAATTCGCCGGGACCACGGAGTCGGCATCCGAGTTCGCGATCCACACCCGGTCGGGGGGCAGGTGCGCCAGATTCGCCATCGCCCGATGGATGCCGCTCGCCCGGGCGGCGCCGACGGCGCCCCCCGCGAGGTGCACGACGGGGAACGGATGCCGCGCGGCGACCGAGGCCGACCCGTCGGTGCACGCATCCAGCACGATCCGCACCTCGCACGGGATGTCGACGGCGGAGACCGCCATCGCGAGCGCGCGGAGACAGCGGTCCAGGAGGGCGGCTTCGTCGTGCACCGGCACGACGATGACGACCGCCTCGATCGGGTTGGTCGTCACCGCAGTCCCTCCCGGTGGGCGACGGAGACCGCGGGGCGGCGGCAGAACACCTCGAGCACGAAGTCCTCCTCCTCGTGGAGGACGAGCGTGTCCCACGATGCGACCGCTCTCAGTGCTCGGTGGACGTCGTCGCCCGACAGCGGGTACTCGGCGACCGGGTGGCGCCAGTGGCAGGCGACGACGCATCCGTCCGCCGTGAGGGCGGCATCCATCAGCGCGATCGTCCGCTCGAGGTCGCTCGAGGACAGGTAGTACCCGACCTCGGCGAGCAGGATCGTGTCGAAGGCGCCCGCCGGCCAATCCTCGGGCACGGCGCCCCGCCGCAGGCTCACGGTGGCTTCGCGCCCGACGCGCGTGCGCGCGGCATCCAGCGCCGCAGTCGAGGCGTCCAGCGCGAGCACGGACTCGGACCGTCCGGCGAGCTCGCCCGTGATCAGTCCGGTCGCGCAGCCGATCTCGAGGACGCTGCCGAGCGCCCGCGAGGGGAGGCTGGCCAGGAGGATCGCCCGCTTGCGCTTTTCGTACCACCGGGACTCGAATCCCCACGGGTCATCGTGGCGCGCGTAGAAGTCGTCGAAGAACGCCGTCGGCAGCGTTTCGGCGCTCGCGGGCTTCTCGGCCGCCGGGGTCGCGTCGGGCCGGGTCTCGCTGAAGTAGAGCTCCGTATCGCGCTCGAAGTGAGCCTGCATCGACTCCGGCACGATGGCCTCATCGCCCGGGGCGTCCGACAGGGGCCGCATCTGCGACGTGTGGGTGCGCAGCGCCCGTGCCTTGATGGAGCGCTCGCCGGGCGTGAGGGCGAGTGCGACCGCGGCGTCCCAGGGAACGTCCTCGGGGCGGCCCCAGTGCCACAGCCAGATCGGGTAGCCCAGGTGCCGGATGCCGCGCTCCGCGGTCAGGCGCGCGACGGACTCGGCCGTCACGCGGTGATCGCGGTGCCCGTCGCCCGACCACGGCGCCACGACCAGCATCCGTGACGCGGAAGCCGGCATCGCATCGAACACGGCAGAGAGTGCCGCGTCGAGCAAACGGATGTTCTCGCGCAGCGCGCCGTCGGGCAGTCCGAGGAACTGCACGCGGGCGCCCGGCGCGAGGGCGTGCACGGCTCGCAGCACCTCGACGCGCCGGATCGAGCTGAGGTCGCTGCGGGTGTGCGACATCGAGCGGGGATGCGATGCCTCGCCGTCGGTGGCGACGACCACCGTGACGCCCCCGCCTGCGCAGTGCACACGGCGGATGAGGCCGGCAGCGCCGAGCGTCTCGTCGTCGGGATGCGCGGCGACGACCACGAGCTCATCGAGGTCGACGTCCAGCGGCGGCGTGGTGCCGATGCGGGTGTCCGCCCGCCAGAGGTCTTCGGGCGTTCCCTGGTCGAGGTGGCTGAACGCCGTCATCGTTCGCCCGCCGCGGCGGCCAGCTCGCGTCCGATCCGCGCCGAGTCCCGCGCACCGTGATGCTGGCGCAGGTAGAGGTGCAGGTCGGCCACGCGGCGCGCATGCGCCTCATCGGCGACGAGCGGCGCCGGCCCCAGCGCGGCATCCGCTTCGGCGATGATGAGGGTCGCCGCCTCGGCGACCACCCCGCGCACCCGCTCGGCGAGGAGTCGATCCCCGATCGACGACGACTCGCCCGCGTCGACGAGGTCTGCCGCCTCGCCGAGCACCGAGCGTGTCGCCCAGAGCGCGGCATCCGCTCGTCCGAGGTGCACGAGCGCCAGCTGGTCGGCGCGCTCCGAACGCGCGGCGCGCAGGAGCGGCTCCGCGATGCCGACGGCGGCACCCCACCAGCAGGCCGCGACGCTCATGCCTCCCCACGCGAATCCGGGGCGCGTCAAGTACCAGCCGGCGTCGCCGACCGCGATCGCGGGAACGTCGTCGAAGTCGACGTCGGTGCTCACCACGTTCTCCAGGCCTCGCGCGAACCACGGGCCGTCGTGCGCGCGCACGCGGGAGTCGCGCAGATCGACCGCGAACAGCCGGCGTTCGCCTCCTTCGACGGATGCCGTCACCAGTGCGTGCGAGAGGTGAGCGGCGAGCGAGCACCACGGCTTGGTGCCCCGAAGTCGCCAGCCGTCGCGAACGGGAATCGCGTCGAGCAGTCTGCCGGCTCCTTCGGCGGCGAACACGCCCCACGTCGACCCTGCGCGGGCGCGCACCGCGAGCGCGGACGAGTCCTGCCCCCCTCGGAAGGCGAGGCCGGACTGGTGCAGGATGCTGAGCGCGTCCAGGTGGGGTTCGAGCATGCGCGCAGCCGCCACATCGAGCGCGGCGACCGCGGCCAGCAGCTCCCAGAGTTCCCGGGTGCGCCCCTCGCCCACGCGGGGCGCGCGTGTGCCCACGCTCACGCACCAGGCGAGGGTCGCAGCGACGTCGGTGCCGAATCCGGGAGTCGCGCGGGCGGTGCCGATCGCCCACTCGATCAGAGCGCTGGTCGACGCGAGCGGATCGAACGCGGTGCGCGACGTCTCGTTCCGGGGCAACGGGGGACGGGGCGCACCCACCAGGGGCGGCCGGGTGATCGTCATCGATGTCGTTGGCATGAGGTGGACCTCCTGCCAGGAGAGTACGGCGGCTCCTCACCGGGCCGGCGTGCCTTGACAAACGCCGATCGACCGTGTGACCGGCGCCGGCCGGACGTGCCACGAGAGCGTCTCAGCGAAGATAGGCGTCGACGAACAGCGGGCCGCGGATGTCGCGGAATGCATCGAGGAGGCGGTCCATGCCGCGTCGGCCCACCGACGACAGCTGCACGTCATGAGGGCCGAGCTTCTCGAGTCTGCCGGTGCGGATGCGGACGACCTCCCACCGGGCGGCGCGGAGCGCACGGTCTTTGCGACGGTCGGCATCCTCCCGAGTGCCGACGTGCTCGAGGCCGAATCTGCCGGGACTGTCGTACTCGACCGCGATACGCAGTTCGGGCAGCAGGATGTCGGGCCACACTTCGAGGTGCGAGAAGAACGGCCGCCCCACGCGCACCGCGTTCAGCCCCGGGCTGACGCCCAGCCGTGCGAACAGCTCGGCGCGCAGCCGGGCTTCCACCGCGGACGCCGGTTTCGGTGCGCACGCACTGAGGAACGGCTCGCCGATGGGCAGGTCGGGCGTCTTCTCGCACAGCGGCAGTCCGGCCCGCCGCCGCCCCGTGCGCGCCTGCTCGGGACGCCGCATGATCGGGGGCTTCGCGAGCTGTGCGCACTCGGGGCACCACGCCGATCTCCGGCGCTCGCGGCCGGGGCGAGCTCGCTGCGCGGAGGGGGTCGCGACGAACAGGTGACCCGTCTCGCACTGCCACACCAGCAGGACGTCGGCGGCAGGCGGGATCTGGGTGAGGGTGATGCCCGCGTTGAGCTCGGGATGGTACTGCCGGATCAGCATGGGAAAGGGCGCCCACGCTTCGCGGTACGTGCCTACCGGGTAGGGCACGGCGAGTCCGCGGGAGAACTGGCGCCGCGCCCACCACGCCTCCACACGCTCCGCCATGCAGAGCAGGGTACGCGTGGCCTCCCCCACGAGGCTCAGTTGTCGCCGATGGTCGCGTGTCACCGCTGAAGCGACAGGATTCGCCAACCGACCGCGGTCAGCGCACGCGGATCGCCGATGGCTGGATCGTGACCGAGAACGCCTTCGTCTCGCCCATCTCCTCGCCGTCGATCTCGAATGCCCGCGCCTCCGGCAGCGACACGTCGAGCGACCTCGCACGGCCGTGGTTCACGGCATCCGTGCTCGTGACATCGTCGGACTTGGTGACCAGCCGCTTCAGGCCGTTGTCCCACATCATCGTCTTCAGCGTGCCGAGCCACTCGCCCACGCCTTCCGCGCTGAGCACGAGGTAATCCAGCTCGCCGTCGTCGGGAACGGCGTCGGGAAGCAGGGTGATACCGCCCTGCAGGCTTCCGCAGTTCGCGATCAGCAGGGTGTGACCCTCCTCGTCGCGGGCCGGCTGGCCGTCCTTCGTGATGTGGAAGGGCACGACTTCGCTGGCCGCGAGCGCGCGCCCGAGCGACTCGACGTAGGCGAGCCATCCGGCCTTGTCTTTCAGGTCGTCGTCGGTCTCGGCGATCATGTGGGCATCGATGCCGAATCCCACCATGACCAGAAAGGCGTGACGTTCGGTCTCGTGTTCGAGTGCGACCTCGACCCACCCGACGTCGATGGAGCGGCTGTCGCCGTCGAGCGCCCGGACGAATGCGGCGGGCACGTCGTTGAGCGGCACGTCGAGGTTGCGCGCGAGCAGGTTGCCCGTGCCGAGCGGGATGATCCCCATCTCCGCCTCAGCGGAGACGTCGGCGAGGTGCTCCGCCGCGGCACGAACCGTTCCGTCCCCACCCGCGACGATCAGCAGGTCCGCCCCGGCGGCCAGCGCCGACCGGGCGGCCCCCCGACCGGGATCCTCCACCGTCGTCTCCCACCAGGTCACGTCGGGCTGCGAACCCTCCGCGATCGCGCCGGAGAGTCCCGCTTCCAGGGTCTCCCTGTCGGTTTTGGACGGGTTCCAGACCACAGCGATGTTCGGGCTCATGCACGGCTCATTTCGTAAGGGGCTGTTAGTGACCATATGCCCGAAGCGGTGGGATGCCGCGGGCTTGACAGGTGCCGTTCCCTCGGGCGCGTATCGCACGGAGTGGCGGATCGCACAACCCCCTCCCTCCGGCGGTCCTGCACCCCCACGCTGGAGTCATGATGACTGTGCACTACACCGGCGGAACTGTGCTGATGGCCGACGACGTGTGCGAAGCGTTGATCCAGTACGCGCGGGTCCTCGCAGCATCGCAGGCCTCGGATGTGCTGGTCGTGCCGGTGGTCGACGAATCCGGCAAGCTCGCCACCGCCGAGTTCCTCGTCGGACCCGCCAGCCAGTTGCTCGCCGTTCCCGTCGCCGGCGTCGAAGAAAGCGGTCGCGATCAGTCGGTGATCGACGACATCACGCGGCGGACACGCCTGCTCGATGCCCCCGCCGCTGTCACCCAAGGCGCACGCGAGGACGCCTCGGCGTCGTTCGATCACGACAGCTCCTGACCGAACGACGCCGTCGCGTCTGCGGTCAAGCTGAGACGTCGCCGCGCCAGGCGCCGGTCTCGGCGCCCTGGGCTTCGATGAATTCCTTGAAGTTCTTGAGGTCCTTCTTCACGGCGTGCGAGCCGGCGCCGACGAGGGAGCCGACCTTCTCCGCGAGGCCTTCGGGCTCCCAATCGAGTTGGACCGTCACACGGCTCGACGTATCGGTGAGCTTGTGGAAGGTCACCACCCCGGCGTGCTCGGTCTCGCCGCCGATGCTGTTCCAGGCGACACGCTCGTCGGGGTGCTGCTCGGTGATCTCCGCGTCGAACTCGCGCTCGAAGGGGCCGACCTTCACCTTCCAATGAGTGTGGGTGTCGTCGATCTGGGTGATGGACTCGACCTCATCCAGGAACTTCGGAAAGCTCTCGAATTGCGTCCACTGGTTGTAGGCGGTTCCGACGGGGACGTCGACGTCGATTGTCTCGATGATCTGCACCATGGGATGCTCCTCGCTGTTGATTCGGGGATGTACTCCCCTCATTCAGCCCCACCGGCCGTCGGAGCGGAGGGGGGTTGACAGATCCGCCCCACGACGAAGAGAGGATGAACTCGTGCCGTCCGTGCGCGATCACCGCATAATTACTATGTCCAAAGGTGTTCGTTGCGATCGCGGGGGTCACAATGCCGTTCCGGAGCTTGAGCACGCTGCAGTCCTGGCTCGAAGAGTTCCAGGAACTCGGCTATCCGATCGCGGAGTCGGCGAAGGTCATCCCTCAGGACGGTGATGGCGGTGCCGACACCGGTCTGATCGTCTTCCAACTGGTCAATGCACCTACGCTCGCGTACCTCCAGCCCGACATGTCGGCGTTGGAATGGCTCGTGACCATGGAGGCGCGGGAGAGGCCGTCGACGATGAATCCGGCGACCGTGATGAACCTCGCCTTCGAGCTGTCGGTGCTGTCGGCCCTGGGCGCCTTCCTCCAGACGAAGTCGCGAGACTTCATGCAGCAGAGCGCGCCCTGACCTCGAGCCCGAACATATCGAGTGAGCGCTACGGCGTCACGCGGGTGGCCGACGACGTGAAGGCGTCCAGCGCGTTCGCGAACCTCTCCGCATCCTCCAGGTCGGCGTCTTCCACTGCCGACGTGAAGGCGTCGTCGAACCGGGTCAGCACCGACCACGGCAGCGCCCGAAGATCGGCGATCACGGAGAGACGGCTGACCCGCCGATCATCGGGGTCGACATCACGACGCACCGCTTCGCGCTCGACGAGGCGGTCGATCAGCGTGGTCACGCCGGCGGCGGTGATTCCCAAGTAGTCGCGCAGGTCACCCGGGCGGGTGCCGGCATGAGCGGCGATGTGCAGCAGCGCTCGCGCGTCCAGCTCGTTCACGCCCAGTTCGAGCCGCGCCAGGACAAGAGCCGCGTTGCGTGCCTCCACGTAACGGTGAAGTGCCGCGGTGAGCGGCGAGGAAAGAGTCATCGAGCCCATCCTCCTGTCCCGTGCACCGAAGGACACGGTACCAGATTTCCATTAGACATTCTTAATGTTAGATTAGTTATCTAGTTTTGCGAACTAAATGCTAGAGTCGGCACGTCGATTGGGGTCGATGTCCGAGACAGTACGAGAGAGAGAACTGCCGATGGGCCACCTGTACTACGGCAATACCGTCGAGCCGATCGAGATTCCCGATCGTCTGCTCGCACACCTCAAAGTCGTCGTCGCGACGAAGCTCCGACGCAGCGAGAGCTTCACTCTGTCGTGGCGCCACCCCGAAGACATCCCCGGCGGCCGCTCGACCATCTGGATGCAGCCGTCGATCCCCCTGCGCTTCGTGTTCCAGTCGGCGGCGGACGAAGCACTCGATCGCGACCTGCTGACGCGTCTGGCTGCGGCTTCCAACTCCTCCAACGGCCTCTTCGTCGAATTCGACATGCTCGACGAATCCGCGCGCGCTGACGCCGCGGTGATCCTCGCCGCCTGACGGCCGCGTTCCGAAACCGGGCTCTCACCCCGGATGAATGATCTCGCAGTCTCCGCCCGGAGCGAGGATGGTTTCGTGACCGTCGTCGTAGCGGACCACGAGGAGCGGACTCTCCTCGCTGCCGCGCACGTCGATCACCTGACCCTGGCGCTCGGTCGCGCCGACGGTTCGTCCGTGGATGCGGACGCGATCGCCTACCTTGGCTTGCATCGTCGAACACCTCCGCGGTCAGGATAGCGCGAGGATTTCGCTCGGACGAGGGCCTGCGCGACAGACTCCGACGCCGAAGGTCGTCCACCGTGTGACGACCCCTTTTTGTCCCCCGTACACCCATACGCGATACTCAACTCGCACCCCCGCATCTCCCGATGCCGGGGCGCGAACCTATGAGCCACACACTGGAGTCCCCGCGTCGCGCCGTTGCGACCGCCGCCGTCGTCGGCCGCGGCCGACTCGGACGCGTGACGACGCGCGCGCTCGGGGCCGCGGGAGTGCGCGTCATCGGCGACGGAGCCAGAGGATCGTCGATCGAGCGCGCGGATGTCGTGCTGCTGTGCGTGCCGGATGCCGAGATCGCCGGCGTGGCCGCGACGCTGCGGGGCACGGACGGGTGGGTGGGCCACATGTCCGGTGCCACGCGCCTGGCCGACGCTGGCGTCGACTTCGGGCTGCATCCGCTGCAGACTTTCCTGGGCACCGAGGGCCCGGAGGCCTTTCACGGCATCGGATGCGCGGTCGCGGGGCGATCACCCGCCGCGCTCGAGGTCGCGCGGGCACTCGCGACCCGGCTCGGGGCGCATCCGTTCCCGCTCGATGACGACCAGCGGGCCGCATACCACGCGGCGGCGTCCATCGCATCGAACTTCACCGTCACCCTGCTCGCCGCGGCCGAGCAGGTCGCCGCGAGTGCGGGAATTGAACCGTCCGAAGCGCGCAGCGTGCTGACGCCGCTCGTGCGCAGCACCGTGGAGAACTGGGCGGCCCACGGTCCGGAGTCCGCGCTCACCGGGCCGGTCGCGCGAGGGGACGCGGAGACGGTCGCCCGCCAGCGGGAGGCGGTCGCGTCGCATGCGCCCGAGCTGATCGCCCTCTTCGACGCCCTGTCGGCGAGCACCCGGGATCTCGCACGAAGAGGCGGGGGCTCGGGATGAGGATCGTCCGCAGTATCGCCGAGGTTCGCGCCGCAGTCCGCGAGGCGCGCAGGGGCGGCCTGACGGTCGGGCTCGTTCCGACGATGGGCGCACTCCACGACGGACATCTCTCACTCGTGCGGGCCGCACGGACGGGCGAAGACCTCGTCGTCGTCTCGCTGTTCGTCAATCCGACGCAGTTCGGCGCGAACGAGGACCTGGGCGCCTACCCGCGCACGGAGGAGCGTGATGCACAGTTCGCCGCGGAGGCGGGGGCCGACATCCTGTTCGCTCCGTCGGTCGACCAGATTTATCCCGACGGCTTCTCCACCAGCATCCACGTGGCCGGCATCACGGAAGTGCTGTGCGGGGCGCACCGCGGTCCTGCCCACTTCGACGGGGTCGCCACCGTGGTGACGAAGCTGTTCCAGATCGTCGCGCCCGATGCCGCGTACTTCGGACAGAAGGATGCGCAGCAGGTGCTCGTCATTCGGCGACTGGTGCGAGATCTGGACATTCCGGTGCGCGTCGTCGCATGCCCGATCGTGCGCGAACCGGACGGTCTGGCGATGAGTTCACGCAACGCGTACCTCGATCCGGCCTCGCGCGAACGGGCGACGGGGTTGAGCCGCGCGCTGGATGCCGCCGAAGCGGCTGTCGCGGGCGGTGCGACGAGCGCCGATGCGGTGCTCGCCGCCGCTCGGGCCGAATTGGCCGCCGCGGGGATCGAGCCCGAATACCTCGAGCTGCGCTCTCCGGACGATCTGCGGGAACTCGACCGCGTCGGGGATGCGGCGCTGCTCGCGGTGGCCGCTCAGGTCGGACAGGCACGATTGATCGACAACCGGATTCTGGAGGCGCACTGATGCGACCCGCGAAGAACGAGCGCACGCCGTGAGCAGCCGGCCGCTCCCCGCCGGGACGCCCCCCTCGCGCCCGCGCACGACGTTCGCGAGCCTGGCGGCGCAGAAGGCGAAGGGCGAACCGATCGCCATGGTCACCGCGTACGACTACCCGAGTGCGCAGATCGCCGAGGCGGCCGGAGTCGACATCGTGCTCGTCGGCGATTCCGCGGCCATGACCGTGCTCGGCCACGACACCACCGTTCCGGTCACCGTCGACGAGATGCTCATGCTCGCCTCCGCCGTCCGCCGCGGGCTGTCCACTCCGATGCTGGTCGCCGACCTTCCGTTCGGTTCGTACGAGGTCTCCGACGAGCAGGCCGTCGCCACCGCACAGCGGTTCGTGAAGACCGCCGGCGCCGACGCCGTCAAGATCGAGCGCGGCGGCTCGTCGGTCACCCGCGCCCGCGCGATCATCGCGGCCGGCATCCCGGTGATGGGTCACGTCGGCCTCACTCCGCAGACCGCCGCGTCGATCGGCGGATACCGCTCCCAGGGTCGCACCGCCGAAGAGGCCCTCGCCGTGTACGACGACGCGCTGGCACTGCAGAACGCCGGATGCTTCGCGATCGTCTTCGAGGCGATCCCGACCGCGGCCACCGACTCCATGATGCCGCGCCTGAGCGTCCCCGTCATCGGGATCGGGGCGGGCCCCGGCACCGACGGCCAGGTGCTCGTGTTCCACGACCTGCTCGGCATCTACGACGGGCATGCGGCGCGCTTCGTGAAGCGCTACGCCGAACTGCGCGCACCCATGATCGCCGCGGTGACCGCGTACGCGGAGGACGTGAGAGCCCACCGGTATCCGCAGCCCGAGCACGGATACGGCATGGCCGCCGCGGAGACCGCGCGACTGCAGGGGCTGATCGCGGAGCGCTTCGATCATCCGCGACCGTGGGCGATCTGAGCCCTCTGCGCTCGCTCTCGCGGCCCACCGCTCGGTTTCGAGCTCGTCCACGAGGCTCACCCGAGCGGGTGGTCGTGCACCGCCGAGCTGAGCGTGGCGCCATTGAGCTCCAGGTAGAGCCGCCGCTCGGTGATCGACAGCGTCATCGTGTTGCGGCGTTCGAGGGCGGCGACGGCGGCATCGACGAATCCCGGGTCGAAGCTGTGCAGGGTGATCGCCTCGGCGTGGTGGATGCGCTTGCCCGACCACCCCGCCAGCACCTTGGCGGGATCGCGATGCGTGTAGACCGCCGTGCGGTCGGCCAGCTTGCTTCCGTGATGCAGGCGAGCGGCATCCGGTGCTCCCACTTCGATCCACGCGATGAGTCGCCCGGTGAGGTCGCGCACGAGCACGGCGGGCTCGTCGGTCGAGGAGATGCCTTCGCTGAAGGCGATCCCCTCCTCGAACTCGAGGCAGTACGCCAGCACGCGCGTCATCATGAACGCCTCGGTCTCGGACGGGTGGCGGGCGACACGAATGGCGACGTCTTCATAAACGCCCCGGTCGATATCAGCCAGCTGCACCGCGAAGGTGTGGATCACTGCTCCGGAGGCCATAGCGTCCGAGCCTACGCGGCTGCCCGGCCGACGACCTGCCTCCGGCGCCCGCTGCGGGACGCGGCCTCACCCGAGGCCGGGCTGGAGCACCACCTTGATGCATCCGTCCGTCTTCTTCTGGAACGTCTCGTAGAGCTCCGGTGCGTCGGACAGCGGCGCATGGTGCGTGACCAGGTCCATGACGCCGAGCGGGTCGCTCGGATCCTCGACCAGCGGCAGCAGGTCGTCGATCCACCGCTTGACGTTGCACTGCCCCATTCGCAGGGTGATCTGCTTGTCGAACATCGTCTTCATCGGGAGGATGTCGGCCTCGCCTGCGTACACGCCGCTCAGCGACACGGTTCCGCCGCGTCGCACGACGTCGATCGACGCGTAGACCGCCGCCAGCCGATCCATGCCGGCGTTGTCCATCAGTGGCCTCGACACCGCATCCGGCAGGAGCCCGACCGCCTTCTGGACGAACTTCACACCCGCGTTGCCGTGCGCCTCGAGGCCCACCGCGTCGATCACGGCATCCGTTCCCCGCCCCTCCGTCAGATCACGGAGCTCATCGACGATCGAATCGGCCAGGTCGAATGTCTCGACGCCGTGCCGCTCGGCCATCGCCCGGCGTTCCGGCTCCGGATCCACCGCGAGCACGCGGAAGCCGCGGTGCACCGCTACCCGCGACACGAATTGGCCGACCGGACCCAAGCCCATGACGGCGACCGTTCCGCCATCGGGCACCTGTGCGTACTCCATGCCCTGCCATGCGGTCGGCAGGATGTCGCTGAGGAAGAGATACCGATCGTCGGGCAGATCGTCTCCGACCCGGATGTGGTTGTGATCGGCCAGCGGTACGCGCAGGTACTCCGCCTGCCCGCCGGGCACCTGGCCGTACAGCTTCGTGTAGCCGAACAGGGCGGCCCCGCTGCCGTACTCCCTCACCTGCGTGGTCTCGCACTGCGACTGCAGTCCGCGCAGGCACATGAAGCATGAACCGCACGCGATGTTGAACGGGATGACGACACGGTCGCCGACCGAAAGGGATCTCACCTCGGCGCCGACCTCGACGACGACGCCCATCGGCTCGTGCCCGAGGATGTCTCCCCGATCGAGGAACGGCCCGAAGAGCTCGTACAGGTGCAGGTCGGAGCCGCAGATGGCGGTCGACGTGATCTGCACGATCACGTCGGTCGGCAGCTCCAACCGGGGGTCGGGCACCTCCTCGACGGTGACCTTTCGCGTGCCTTGCCAGGTCAGAGCTTTCATTTCCGAACCTCTCGCGTCTCGTGAGTGATCTGCTCACGTTAGGAGCGGGGCTCCGATGCTTCGAGGGGGTTGACACGGGCACGTCCGCGTCGTCTTGTCAATGCCCCAGCGCGCGGCGACGGCCGGGGGGAAAATCGTCCTCATCACGTCCCTCGCCGCTGACCACACAGAGGAGAACGAGATGAGGAAGCGAGAAGCCGACGGCGACAGCGTCGTCCCGTGGGCCGACCTCGATGCGCTGAGCGAATTGCGTGACGATGCGGATGATTTCGAGGACGCGCTGTTCGCCGAGATGCGGCTCCGCGGCGCCATCGACGTGATCCAGGAGTGGCGATGACCGACACCATTTCCACCCGGCAATACGCGCTGCAGAGGATCGGGCGGCGCATGTGGCTGGTCGAGGACGTCCAGCATCCGCTGCGCGCGGCCCAGCCCTTGGGGCGCGTCACGCTGACCGAGGACGATCAGGTCGAAGTGTCATGGGATGCGCATGTGCCGCTTCCCGTGCTGTACGCGACGCTCGATGACGTGCTCGAGAGCCTCGAAGAATGGGCGCATCGCCCGCGCGGTGCCACCAAGCCGATCCCCATCCCGCACTATCCGCCGCAGGCTCATTGAGCCCGAGCCGCACGAGCGACTCAACCGCTCACTTCCGCCCGCGCCGGCGTGAGCTCGGTCGCGAGTTCCCGGGCGAGGAAGCCGATGCCGGTGCGCGCGGTGAGCCGCTGGCCGGCGCGTGCGTGCGTCCAACTCCCCCAGACTGCCGCTCTCGAGGGCACGAGCCCGCGGGCGCTGAAGCCGGTGATCGCGCCTGCCAGCACATCTCCGCTGCCGGACGTGCCCAGACCCGGTCCGCCTCCGTCGATCTGCCAGATGTCACCGTCGGGCGTCGCGACCGTGCCGTAGCAGTTGACGACGGCGCCGAAGCGATCGGCGATCTCCGCGACATCGGCGTTCCGGTCGGTCCCGAGGTCACGGTCGAGCAGCAGTGCCGCCTCCTCCTCGTTCGGGTTGAGGATCAGATCACGCGGCAGCGCGGAGCGCGGGACGTCGGCGAGGATTCCGAGGGCGAACGCGTCGAGCACCAGGCAGCGGAGCTCGACGTCGGTGATCTGGAGAAGAGTTGCGCGCGTCTCGTCGGCGTCGTCGAAGCCGGGACCGACCAGAACGGCATCGGCGGACTCCAGCTCATCGCGGACGGCGCCGTCGAGGGGATCTCCGGCGCGCTGCGGCAGCGCGAAGACCCCCGCTTCGGGGATCACGACTCCCAGCTGGGCGTCGATCGAGGCAGGAACGACCAGACCCAGTCTGCCCGCGCCGACGCGCAGCGCGGCCTCGCCCGCGAGCATGACGGCCCCCGGCGAGCGCCGCGAGCCGCCGACGACGATCACACGGCCGCGCGACTTCTTCGAGTCTCCCGGGTCGGGCAGCCCCCACTTGTGCAGCAGCTGCGGAGTGACCTGCGAACTCGCCCTCATATCGCGCTCACTCGGGTTCGACATCGGGGCTTCCGGGGTGGACGGTCACGGGTGCGCCCTCGGTCTGCAGGTGATCCACAGTGGAGAACTCGACCAGTTCCCATCGGCCGTCGCGGCGGACGAGATGGGTGACCGAGGCGTTGAGGACGGTGTGGGATGCCGCGAACTCGAGCAGTTCGGACTCCTTGAGCGGCAGGAGCAGGGACAGGATCAGCATCACGACCGCGTCGTGCGCGACCACCAGCGCGGTCTCTCCCCGGTTCTCCGCCGCGTCGCGGAGGAAGGACCTCAGCCTGAGCGAGACGTCCGCCCACGATTCGCCCCCCGGCGGACGGTGATA
>DASQLG010000086.1:0-4316 GCA_035630115.1 Microbacterium sp.
AACCCGGTGCCCACACGCGCCGAGACGAGCGACGTCGCGAACGCCGTGCTCGACGGCGCAGACGCCGTCATGCTCTCCGGCGAGACCAGCGTCGGCAAGTACCCGGTCGTGGTCGTGGAGACGATGGCGCGCATCATCGCCTCGACCGAGGATCACGGTCTCGAGCGGATCGCGCCGCTGACGACGAAGCCGCGCACGCAGGGCGGCGCGATCACGCTCGCCGCGATGGAGGTCGCCGACTTCGTCGAGGCGAAGTACCTCTGCGTCTTCACCGAGTCCGGTGACACCGCGCGGCGCATGTCGCGTCTGCGTCCCAAGATCCCGATGATCGGGTTCGCGACCGAGCCGGCCATCCGTCGCCGCATGGCCCTGACGTGGGGCGTGCAGTCGGCACTCGTGGAGCACGTCGCGCACACCGATCGCATGTTCATCCAGGTCGACGACTACTTCCTCTCCAACGACCTCGCGAAGGTCGGTGACAAGGTCGTCGTCATTTCGGGATCCCCTCCCGGGATCATCGGCTCGACCAACGACATCCGCATCCACAAGATCGGCGACGCCGTGCACGGCAAGGCCCCGATCTACCAGTCGCGCGACTAGCGCGCCGTCGTTCCGGAGATGGTCGCGCTCGCTATGCTGAGCGCGACCATTCCCATAACGGAGGTGCCCCATGATCGGGTTCGGCGACTTCTTCTGGTACCTGTTGTGGATCTTCTACTTCACGGCGTACATCTTCATGGTCTTCCTGATCATCAGCGACCTCTTCCGCGACGACAAGCTCAACGGCTGGTGGAAGGCGGTGTGGATCATCGTCCTGATCTTCGCGCCATTCCTCACCGCTCTCGTGTACGTGATCGCCCGCGGCAAGGGCATGGCTCAGCGCACTGCGGCGGCGCGTGGCGGAGGAGTCGTGGCGGAATCCGACGACTACCGGCCGTCCGCGTCGGCCACGCCCGCGCAGGACATCGCGCAGGCGAAGGAACTGCTGGATGCCGGCACCATCACTCCGGGGGAGTACGAGGCGCTCAAGAGCAAGGCGCTGGGCAACCAGTACTTCGGAGCCTGATCGCGCCTCGGAACCTGGCCGTGTGGCTGGCCACCGTTCCGCTTCGAGGAGACCACATCAACACAAATGAGGAGGCCGACCCCTGACGGGATCGGCCTCCTCATTTGTACCGGTGGTGGGACTCGAACCCACACGCCCTTTCGGACAGAGCATTTTGAGTGCTCCGCGTCTGCCATTCCGCCACACCGGCCCGGCACGTCCGCGAACGACCATACCGTAGGATTGCACCTGTGACTGAGCAAGAGCAGGCCACTGGGTCTCCGGCATCCACGCCCCGACGAGTCGTCGTTGCGGAGGATGAGTCGTTGATCCGTCTCGACATCGTCGAGATCCTCCGAGACAACGGCTTCGACGTCGTCGGCGAGGCGGGTGACGGCGAGACGGCGGTGCAGCTGGCCACCGAGCTGCGCCCCGACCTGGTCATCATGGACGTGAAGATGCCGCAGCTGGACGGCATCTCCGCGGCCGAGAAGCTCAGCAAGAACCACATCGCACCCGTCGTGCTGCTGACCGCGTTCAGCCAGAAAGAGCTCGTCGAGCGGGCCAGCGAGGCCGGCGCCCTGGCGTACGTCGTCAAGCCGTTCACTCCGAACGACCTGCTGCCGGCGATCGAGATCGCCCTCGCACGCTACGAGCAGATCATCACGCTCGAGGCCGAGGTCGCCGACATGGTCGAGCGCTTCGAGACCCGCAAGCTCGTCGACCGTGCCAAGGGCCTGCTGAACGAGAAGATGGGCCTCAGCGAGCCCGAGGCTTTCCGCTGGATCCAGAAGGCGTCGATGGACCGGCGCCTCACCATGCAAGACGTCGCCAAGGCGATCATCGAGCAATTGGCGCCGAAGAAGGGCTGACCCTTCGACGGGCTCAGGGACCGCTGATCAGCTCTGCGGCAGGTCCCTGATCATGTTGGTGATCCGGATCGTGGAGAGCCGGCGACCCTGATCGTCGCTCACGGCGATCTCATGAACCGTGACGCTGCGCCCCAAGTGGATCGGCGTGCAGACTCCGGTGACCAACCCCGACGTCGCCGAGCGGGTGTGGGTGGCGTTGATGTCGATCCCGACCGCGAGCCGACCCGGTCCTGCGTGCAGGTTGGCGGCCATCGACCCGAGGGATTCGCCGAGCACGACGTACGCCCCGCCGTGCATGAGGCCGACCGGCTGGGTGTTGCCCTCGACCGGCATGGTCGCGACGCAGCGGTCGACGGAGAACTCCACGAATCGCATCCCCATCGTCTCCGCGAGAGCTCCCATACCGCGATTCGCGACCCACGCGAGGCCGTCGATGTCTGCGGGGGAAGTGTCGGTCATCTCGCGCCTTCAGTCGTCGGAAGCAGCGTCCGCACCCCTCACTAAGCTTGCAGGGTGACGGACTCCGCAAAGCCTACCCTCCTCGTCGTGGACGGCCATTCGCTCGCGTATCGCGCGTTCTTCGCCCTCCCGGTCGACAATTTCACGACCAAGGACGGGCAGCACACGAACGGGATCTACGGGTTCCTGGCGATGCTGATCAATCTGATCAAGGCCGAGAAGCCCACCCACATGGCGGTCGCATTCGACACCTCCCGGCAGTCGTTCCGCACCCGTGAATACGCCGGGTACAAGGCGAACCGATCCGAGTCTCCCAGCGAGTTCAAGGGGCAGATCCCGCTCCTGCAGGACTGCCTCGCGGCCATGAGCATCACCGTGCTTCACAAGGAGGACGTGGAGGCCGACGACATCCTGGCCACCCTGGCGACCCAGGGCGCCGAGCAGGGGTTCGACGTGCTCGTCTGCTCGGGCGACCGCGACACGATCCAGCTCGTCGACGACGACATCACCCTCCTGTATCCGAACGTGCAGGGGGTTTCGCAGCTCAAGCGCTACGACACCGCCGCCGTCATCGAGCGGTACGGGGTGCGCCCCGAGCAGTACCCCGACATCGCGGCGCTCGTGGGGGAGACCAGCGACAATCTGCCCGGCGTCCCCAAGGTCGGCGAGAAGACCGCGGTCAAGTGGCTGGGCCAGTTCGGCACTCTGGACGCACTCCTCGAGAACGCCGACAAGATCAGCGGAGTGGTGGGCGGCAACCTCCGCGAGCACCTCGACGACGTGCGCCGCAACCGCGCGCTGAACCGTCTGCTGCGCGACGTCGAGCTGCCGATCACGATCGCCGATCTCGAAGTGCAGCCGATGGATGCCCAGGCGGTGCGAGACATCTTCGCGCGCCTGGAGTTCAAGACGCTGATCCCGCGGGTGGCCGAACTGGCGGGCATCGAACAGCAGATGGCGTCGATCTCGGCCGCCGCCGCGGTGGCGGCGCCGGTGCCGAGCGAGCCGACCCCCGACGAGCTCGCCGCGTGGCTATCGAAAGCAGAGGGCGAGGTCGGCGTCACGATCACGATCGAGGGCGGTGCACCGCGCCGCGTGGGATTCGCGACGACGGATGCCGCGGTCGAGGCGACGTGGAGCGCCGAGGTCGCGGCATCCGTCAGCCCGTGGCTCGCCTCCGACGCCCCGAAGGTGTTCAGCGACGCGAAGCCGCAGGTCAAGACGCTCAGTCGTGCCGGCATCCGCGTCGATGGTCTCGCGTTCGACACCATCGTCACCGGCTGGCTGCTGCGGCCGAGCTTCCCCGACAAGACGCTCGCCGACCTCGTCGACCGGTATCTCGACGAGAAGCTGCCCGAGTCCGACCCCACGCAGCTCGTGCCCGAGACCGAGGGCGCGACGCCCGGTCAGCTCTCCTGGTACGCGCTCCGCGTCGCCCAGGCGCAGCGCGGCGAGCTGGTCGCCAGTGTCGCGTCCGTCCTCGCCGACATCGAACTGCCGACCCTGCGGACACTGGCCGACATGGAGCTCGCCGGCGTCACGGTCTCGCGCGAGAAGCTCTCCGCGTTCTCCGGCGACCTCGGCCGGCGAGCCGATGCGATCGCGCAGCATGCGTTCGCCGCCATCGGGCGCGAGGTGAACCTCGGCTCGCCGAAGCAGCTCCAGGAGGTGTTGTTCGAAGAACTGCTGCTGCCGAAGACACGCAAGACGAAGACGGGCTACTCCACCGATGCCGCCGTGCTCGCCGACCTGCAGGAGACCAACCCGCATCCGTTCCTCGACCTCCTGCTGCAGCACCGCGAGGCGACCAAGCTGCGCCAGATCATCGAGTCGCTCGACACCGCGATCGCCGTCGATGGACGCATCCGCACCACGTACGTCCAGACCGGAAGCCAGACCGGGCGGCTGTCCAGCACCGACCCGAATCTGCAGAACATCCC
>DASQLG010000087.1:0-37528 GCA_035630115.1 Microbacterium sp.
GGCGGCCATCGTGGCGCGGTCGATCTTCTTCGGCAGCGCCTTGATCGTCGGGGCCAGCTTGGCGATCGGCACCTCATCGGCAGCGTGACCGACGTAGAGCACGTGGACGGGCACGCCGGTCGCGACGCGCTGCGCCTTCGAGCGCTCATCGTTGATCAGCCGGGTGAGACGACCGCGCGCGCCCTCGCCGACGATGACGATCCCGCCACGACCGACCGCGCGGTAGACCGCTTCCTGCGTCTTCGGATTCACGCCTACGGGCATGTCGCTGGACTGCCAGTTGCGACCGAGCGACGTCGAGAGCACGTGTCCGGCGGCTCCCGGCATCCCGTCGATCTGTTTGTACATCGCGCTCGTCGACAGACGCGTCATCGTCATGAGCGACGCGAGGACGCCCAGCATCAGGCCCGTGACGGCCCAGAGGATGATGCTCCACAGCGCGATCGGAGGCAGGAGGAAGCCGATGGCGACACCCAGGCCGACGCAGACGAGGAAGATCGCCGCGAGCAGCCACGGGAGCCACCGGTACGCCTTCTGCGTGAACGTGTAGAGAGTGCGGATCTGAGAGAAGAACCCGGGCCGCTTCTCGGGCGCGGTACTGCGTGCTGCCATGGCACCAGCCTACCTTCCGCCCGTCGGATCGACTCCTCCCCAATGACCGTCGGCGAGCACGGATCCCCAGGTCGGGCTGCCGCTCGTCCTCGCCCCCACGATGCGATCAGGCTCAGGGTGTGACGGACGCGGCGGAGGTGCGACTTCGGCGGGGCTACCGCGTGATCCGGCAGCTGGCCGGCGGAGGGGACTCGCCGTGGCCGGGTGCGCTGGTGTGCGCACCGACCGGTGAGACCGCGGTGGCCGTCGACTGCGACGTGCTCGGCGACAGCTGGCGGGGATGGGCCGCCGGCCCGGAAGGACATGTGCTTGCACCCGTCGACATCCTGAGGCGGCCGGGTGGGCATGACGTGCTTCTCCCGGTGTGCACCGAGCGCCTGGCGGAATTCCTCGACCGTCGCGGCGGCTCCGACCTCACCGCGGGGGAGGCCGTGACGGTCGCCGTGAGTCTGCTGCGAGGCCTGGGCGAGCTTCAGACCGACGCGGACGACGCGTGCGGGGTCTGGTGGCTGACCGAAGCCGGCCGCCCGGTGTTCGCCACGGACACGTCCGGCAGCAGCATCCTCGAGGACACCATCGACCTGTTGGGGCGCATCGCACTCGATGTTCCCGCTCTCTCCGACGCGGTGACCGAGGTGATCGAGGCCATGGCCGATTCCCGGCGATCGCGGGTGCTCGAGCGCGCGGAGGCGGCGCTCTTCGCCGCTGCGGAGCCGACCGCACTGGCGACCACGACATTCGGTCCGAAGCGCGTCCGGGGCCGTTCACCCCTGCAGGACGATGCCGTGATCGGAGACTCCGAACCACCGCGACGGTCCTGGCCGATCGCCCTGTCGCGCCATCTCGATGCGGAGTGGGCGGATCTGGTCTCGCGCACGACGACCGGGGTGTGGCGCACCCTGCGTACGCCGCGCTCCGGCCGCCGGCGACCGTGGCTGGTCGCGGGCGGACTGGCCTGCGCGATCGTCGCGGGCGGTCTACTGTGGCCCACCGGCGACGGTGGTCCGCCGACGGCGGGCGCGTCGCAGCCGTCGGCCACCCCCTCCGTCGCACCGAGCTCGAGCGCGGTGCCTGCGTCACCGGGCGACACGGCCGGCACGGACGCGAGTGGGAGCGAGCAGGTCGAGGCGCCCGACGGGAGCGACCAGCCCGCCGATCTGACATCCCTGACCGCCGCGCTGCTCAGGGCGCGCACCGCGTGCGCCGGAGAGTCGACCTGCCTCGAGGGCGTGCTCGAGGCAGGAGACGCACGACATCCGCCGGGTGTCGTCGATCTCGCCGAGGAGGAGCGATCGCTGACGCTGCTCGACGACTTCGGCGGCGCGGCGGTGCTGCGGGTCGAGCCCGTCTCCGGAGAGGGTGCACCTCAGCTGGTGGTCATCGTCCAGGTCGACGGTCGCTGGCTGCTCCGCGACGTCTACGACATCGCAGAGCAGTGAGCGTGATCAGATGCCGAGCTGGCCCTGGAACGACGCGTCTTCGAGCCGCTTCTTCACGGTGGTGAGGAAGCGCGCAGCGTCGGCGCCGTCGACGATGCGGTGGTCGTACGACAGGGCGAGGTACACGTACGAGCGGATCGCGATCGCGTCCTTGCCGTCGACGGACACCAGTCCCGGCCGCTTGACGACCACGCCCGTGCCGAGGATGGCGGACTGCGGAAGGAAGACCACCGGCGTGTCGAACAGCGCACCGCGCGACCCCGTGTTGGTGAGGGTGAACGTTCCGCCGGCGAGCTCATCGGGCTTGAGCTTGTTGCTGCGGGTGCGTGCGGCGAGGTCTGCGATCTCGTGCGCGATCTGAGCGAGGTTCTTGGATGCCGCGTCACGAAGCACCGGCGTGAGCAGACCGCGTTCCGTATCGACCGCGATCGACAGGTTCTCCGTCGCCGGGTAGACGATCTGGTCGCCGTCGACCGTGGCGTTGATCACGGGGCTGGACTGCAGAGCCTCCGCAGCGGCCAGCGCGAAGAACGGCAGGAAAGACAGCTTGTCGCCGGTTTTGGCCTGGAAGTCGGCCTTCACTTCGTCGCGGTAGTTGGCGAGCTTCGTCACGTCGACCTCGACGACCGTCGTGAGCTGCGCGGTCGCCTGCATCGAGGCGACGGCGCGCTCGGCGAGCACCTTGCGAAGTCGCGACATCGGCTGCGTGGTGCCGCGCAGGGGCGAGATCTCGACGTCGGCCGGCGCGGATGCCGCGGGAGCGGCGGCAGGAGCAGGGGCGGCGGCGCTCTCGGCAGCCTTGAGGACGTCCTCCTTGCGGATGCGGCCACCCACTCCGGTGCCGGTCACGGTCGAGAGGTCGACGCCCTGCTGCTGCGCCAGTCGGCGCACGAGCGGGGTGACGTAGGCGGACACGTCGGAGTCGTCGGACGTCGACGGTGCCGGGGCCTCGGCGGGCGCGGCAGCCGCCGCAGGGGCCGGTGCAGGTGCAGATGCAGCGGCAGGAGCGGGCGCCGCAGCAGGTGCCGGAGCGGCAGGGGCAGCCTCGGGCTCCGCAGGAGCAGGTGCCACCTCGGGCTCGGGAGCAGCCGCAGCGGGCGCGGCGGCGGGTGCCTCCGGCTGCGCGGGCTGAGAAGCCGCAGGTGCGGCGGCCGCGTCGCCGATGCGCGCGAGCGCGGAGCCGACAGCGACCGTCTCGTCTTCGCCGACGAGGATCTCCTGGACCACTCCGCTGAACGGGGAGGGGATCTCGGTGTCGACCTTGTCGGTCGAGATCTCCACCAGCGCCTCGTCGACCTCGACGGTGTCGCCGACCTTCTTGAGCCAGCGGGTGATCGTTCCCTCGGTCACGCTCTCACCGAGTTCGGGGAGTACGACCTCCTTGCCCTCGCCGGACGCCGCGGGGGCGGGTGCGGGTGCTTCGGCCTCGGCGGACGTTGCGGCGGGCGCCTGCGCAGGCGCCTCGGCAGCCTCAGGCGCGGCAGCCTCAGGCGCCTCGGCAGCCTCAGGCGCGGCAGCCTCAGGCGCGGCAGCCTCAGGCGCGGCAGCGTCCGGCGCGGGCGCCTCGGGTTCGGGCACCGGCTGCTCCGCGGGGGTGTCATCCGATGCGGGGGCGGACCCGCCTTCGCCGATCTTGGCCAGGATCGCGCCGACCTCGACCGTTTCGTCCTCCTGGACGAGGATCTCCTCGATCACGCCGCTCACCGGCGACGGGATCTCGGTGTCGACCTTGTCGGTCGAGATCTCGAGCAGTCCTTCGTCCGCCTCGACGGTGTCGCCGACCTTCTTGAGCCAGCGGGTGACCGTTCCCTCGGTGACGCTCTCGCCGAGCGCGGGGAGGACCACAGAAGTGCTCATGTGCATGACTCCTTCAGAATGCCGATGTCGTTTTCTAGCTTAGTGATGCCGGTGTGATCCCGCGCCGCGGCGCGGGGTCAGAGGGTATGAAGAGGCTTTCCGGCCAAGGCGAGGAAGGCTTCGCCGAGCGCCTCGCTCTGGGTCGGATGCGCATGCACGAACGGCGCGATGTCTTCCGGATGGGCTTCCCACCCGACGGCGAGCTGCCCCTCCGTGATGAGTTCGCCCACCCGATCGCCCACGAGGTGCACGCCGAGGACGGGGCCGTCCTTCAGGCGGACGACCTTCACCAGGCCCGAAGTGCCGAGGATCTCGCTCTTCCCGTTGCCGGCGAGGTTGTACTCGTACGAGACGACCGTGTCCGCGCTGTGCGCTGCGACGGCCTGCTGCTCGGTGAGCCCGACGGACGCCACCTCCGGGTGGCTGTACGTCACCTTCGGGATCTGCGTGTCGGGAACGAGAACGGGGCGCAGACCTGCGATCTCCTCGGCCACGAAGATGCCCTGCTGGAAACCCCGATGGGCCAGTTGGAGACCGGGGACGATGTCGCCGACTGCCCACACGTGGTCCGCGCTGGTGCGCAGCCGCTCATCGGTCGTGACGAAGCCGCGATCGAGCGACACCCCGTTCTCCTCGTACCCGAGACCCGTGGTGGCGGGGCCGCGGCCGACGGCGACCAGGAGGTAGTCGGCTTCGAAGGACGTGCCGTTCTCGAGCGTGACGGTGACGGCGTCGGAGGTCTGGGTGGCACTTGCGAAGCGCACGCCGAGCGAGGAGGCGATGCCGCGGCGGCGGAACGCACGTTCCAGCGCCTTGCTCATCGCGACGTCCTCGTTCGGGACGAGGTGGTCCAGCGCCTCGACGACCGTGACGTCGACGCCGAACGAGCGCCACACGCTCGCGAACTCGACGCCGATGACACCGCCGCCGAGGATGACGACCCGCTGGGGGATCTCGGCGAGCTCGAGTGCGTGCTCACTGGTGAGGATCCGCCCGCCGATATCGAGTCCCGGGAGGCTGCGGCTGAAAGAGCCGGTCGCGAGGATGACGTCGGTCCCCACGTACGAGTCGTCGCCGACTCGCACCGACGGGCCGGCCTCGAGGCGGCCCTCGCCGGCGACGACCGTGATGCCGCGCGCCTTGATGAGTCCCTCGAGCCCCTTGTACTTCTTCGCGACGATGCCCTCGCGGTACGTGCGGACGCCGTCGGGGTCGATGCCCTCGAGCGTCGCTCGGATGCCGAAGCTCGCGGCATCCCGTGCCACATCCGCCACCTCCGCCGCATGCAGCAGCGCCTTGGTCGGGATGCAGCCGCGGTGCAGGCAGGTTCCGCCGACCTTGTCCTTCTCCACCAGGGCGACGGATTTGCCGAGCTCGGCTGCGCGCAGCGCGGCGGCGTACCCGCCGCTGCCGCCGCCCAACACGACCAGATCGAAGCGGTGCTCTGTCATCGGGACTCCTGACCTGCGACGAAGCGGATGAGCGACCGGACGGTCGCACCGGTAGGGCCCTTCTCGGTGAACCCGTGCGCGCCGCCCTTATTCATGCCGACGCCGGCGATGTCCAGGTGCACCCACGGAATGCGGGCGGCGTCGGGTTCATCCGACACCCGGCCGACGAAGTGACGGAGGAAGAGGGCGGCGAAAAGTGACCCGCCGGCGGGATCGCCGATCTTCGCGTTCTGGAGGTCGGCGATGGGGGAGTCGAGCTCGTCGACCATGTGTGCGGGCAGCGGCAGCTGCCAGGCGAGCTCGCCGGTGGCGGTCGAAGCCTCGAGGTACTCGGCAACGGCGGCGTCATCGCCCATCACGCCGGTGTGGCGCGTCCCGAGTGCGACCGTGATCGCACCCGTCAACGTCGCCACGTCGACGATGACATCGGGCTTCTCCCTGCTCGCGGCCACCAGGCCGTCCGCGAGCACGATCCTGCCCTCGGCGTCGGTGTTGAGCACTTCGACCGTCGTGCCGTCGAGCATCCGCAGCACGTCGCCGGGTCGCGTGGCCCGCCCGGAGGGCATGTTGTCGGCGATGCACAGCCAGGCGGTCACCCGCACCGGCAGGCCGCGTGTCGCGACGGCGCGGAGGACGCTCAAGGCCGTGGCCGCGCCGCACATGTCGTACTTCATGCCGACCATGCCCGTCGCCGGTTTCAGCGACAGACCGCCGGTATCGAACGTGATGCCCTTGCCGACGAGGGCGACATGGCGGGAAGCACCCTCCGGCGCGTAGCTCAGCCGCACCAGCCGCGGTGGGCGGTCCGATCCCTGACCGACGCCGAGGATGCCGCCGTAGCCCGCGTCGCGCAGAGCGACCTCGTCGAGCACCTCCACCTCGACCGGGAGACCGGCGACGGACTGCCGTGCGCGCTCGGCGAAGTCGGCGGGACCGAGCCACTCCGCGGGGGTCGCGACGAGGTCCTTCACGAGGGCGACGGCATCCGCCGCCGCAACCACGCCGGCGATCTCGTCGTCCGCGGGTTCGGCGTCGCCGTGCACGATCACCCTCTCCGCGCGCGGCTTCGGCGACTCGGACTTGTAGCCCTCGAAGCGGTACCCGCCGAGGGTCGCGCCCTCCGCCGCGGCTCGCCACAGGGACGCATCGTCGGCGACGACCGCCACGCTGACGACGGGGAAACCGGTGAGTATGCGGATGCCGGTGCCGACGGCATCCCGCACCGCAGCGGCATCCGGATCCGATCCGGTCCCGACCACGGCGAGGGCGACTGTCGTGCTCTCCGGCGCGTACACGCGCTGGTAAGAAGAGGCCGCGCCGGTGAATCCGGTCGCCGTCAAAGCGTCTCGCAGCCCGGGCCAGTCCTCCAGCGCCGGAGAGTCGTCGCGATCGAGCGGAGGCAGAGCCAGCAGGATGGCGTCGGCGTCGGAATCTCGAACGGGGGCGGAGCTGAACACGAGGCCGGGAAACGACATGGTCTCCATCCTAGGTATGCCGCCTCGGCTCTGTTCGCTCTGAGCGGGATGTGCGCGACCCGCCGAACTGGGCGCGCCTCGTACCATGGGTGAATGGCTCATTCCGCTTCGCTCTACGAGCGTGTGGCGTCCGCGCCGCCGATCCCGCGGGACCTCCCGCTCGTGATCGCGCTGACGGGTTTCACCGACGCCGGCAGTGCGGTGAGCCGAATCGTCGACTATTTCCGCGCCGACCTGGAGCCCACGCCGATCGCGGTCTTCTCCAATGACGTGCTGCTGGACTACCGGGCACGCCGCCCGCTGATCTCCTTCGATCAGGACCACCTCACCGACTATCGCGCACCGCGACTGGAACTCTCGTTCACACACGACTCGCTCGGCCAGCCGTTCCTGCTCCTGGCCGGTTACGAGCCGGATTTCGCGTGGGACGCCTTCACCGAGGCGGTGCTGGACTTCGCCGCCGCGTACGACGTGACCTCCGTGACGTGGGTGCACGCGATCCCCATGCCCGTCCCGCACACCCGGCCGATCGGCACCACCGTCAGCGGGACGCGCAGTGACCTGACCGAAGCGCACTCGGTCTGGCAGCCGCACACCCAGGTGCCTGCGACGGCGGGGCATCTGCTGGAGTACCGCTTCGCGGAGGTCGGTGCGTCCGTGGCCGGCTTCGTCCTCCTCATCCCGCACTACCTCGGAGACACGGAGTACCCGGCGGCGGCACTCGCCGGGCTCGACTCGCTCACGGTGGCGACGGGCCTGGTGTTCGCCGGCGACGAGCTGCGCGAGGAGAACCGCGAGTATCTCGCCAAGGTCGAGGAGCAGGTGTCGGGCAGCGACGAGCTGTCGCGAATGGTCCAGGGTCTCGAGGAGCGTTACGACGCCTATATGGCCGGCTCCACGCTGGCCAGCCCGATGATCCACACGGGTGATCTCCCCAGCGCCGACGAGCTCGCCGCCGAGCTCGAGCGCTTCCTCGCCAACCGCCCGTCCGGCGACGACGAGAAGCGCGGAGCCTGACCGCCGCGGAATGCACGGGCACGTCGGAGCGTTGTCATGAAGGTGTCGGCGGCGCACGTCGGATGTGCGCGGTGAATGTGCGACAATAGATGACCTGACCCGTTGTCAACCGGTTCTGCGAGGCACTCTCGCGGCGCAAGGACTTGACAAGGGTCTTACTAGTGTCCGAAATCTACCGGGGGGCGTACGACACCCGTCCGCTGGTGAAAGGCGAACCGTGACCTCAGGCACGAAGACGACGACCCGCGCGGCCGGCGCGGAGGACACCGCGGCGATCTCTCCCGCGGAGGATTCAGCGACGACGGTCGCGAAGAAGAACGCGACGAAGCCCGCCGCCAAGGCGGCTGCGTCGAAGTCAACACCGGCGAAGCCCGCCACAGCGAAGAGCGCCCCGACGAAGAGCGCCATGGCGAAGACCACCGCGACCAAGTCGCCCGCCGCAAAGGCAGCCCCCGCGGCGAAGACGGCTGCGAAGCCGACCAAGGCGCGTGCGACCAAGACGACCGAAGACGATGCCGACGCCGTGGATCTGACCGACGACGTCGAGCTCGACGACGTGGTGCCACTCGACGACGTCGTGGTGGAGCTCGACGACACCGACGAAGAAGTCAAGCCCAAGGCCACCCGCGGCAAGGCGAAGGCGGCCGTGGCCGCCGAGCCCGAAGCCGAAGCGACCGAGGCGGAGGAGGAAGAGGAGGACGAGGAGGACACGAAGCCCGCGTTCTCCGAGCCGCTGCCCACCGGCGCGATCGTCATCTCATCGACCGACGAGGACGACGTCCCGGTGTACTCCACCATGATCACCGGCGCGACGGCCGACCCGGTCAAGGACTACCTGAAGCAGATCGGCAAGGTTCCGCTGCTGAACGCGGCCGAAGAGGTCGAGCTCGCGATGCGCATCGAGGCGGGCCTGTTCGCCGAAGAGAAGCTGTCGCACATGACGCCAGCGGAGAAGTCCAACCAGATGGGCTTGGACCTGCAGTGGGTCGCCCGCGACGGCCAGCGCGCGAAGTCGCACCTGCTGGGTGCGAACCTGCGTCTGGTCGTCTCGCTCGCGAAGCGCTACACCGGCCGCGGCATGCAGTTCCTCGACCTCATCCAGGAGGGCAACCTGGGCCTGATCCGTGCGGTCGAGAAGTTCGACTACACCAAGGGCTTCAAGTTCTCGACCTACGCCACCTGGTGGATCCGTCAGGCGATCACGCGCGCGATGGCCGACCAGGCCCGCACGATCCGCATCCCGGTTCACATGGTCGAGGTCATCAACAAGCTTGCCCGTGTGCAGCGCCAGATGCTGCAGGACCTGGGCCGGGAGCCCACGCCCGAGGAGCTCAGCCGCGAGCTGGACATGACTCCCGAGAAGGTCATCGAGGTGCAGAAGTACGGCCGCGAGCCGATCTCGCTGCACACCCCGCTCGGCGAGGACGGCGACAGCGAATTCGGCGACCTGATCGAAGACACCGAGGCCGTCGTGCCCGCAGACGCGGTGGGCTTCACCATGCTGCAGCGTCAGCTCGAGTCACTGCTGGACTCCCTCTCCGAGCGCGAGGCGGGCGTCATCCGCATGCGCTTCGGCCTGGGCGACGGTCAGCCCAAGACGCTCGACCAGATCGGCGACACGTTCGGCGTCACGCGCGAGCGGATCCGCCAGATCGAGTCCAAGACGATGGCGAAGCTGCGGCATCCGTCCCGTTCGCAGTCGCTGCGGGACTACCTCGAGTGATGTCCGAAGCGAACGCCGGCAAGGCGCTCACGGTCGAGATCGACGGCTCGCAGTACTCTCGCATCCCGATCCGCACGCGGGTCGTGATGCCGGGCGACGACCTCGACGCGTTCATCCGCGAGTACGCGACGGATGTCGTGCAGCCGGGCGACATCTTCTTCGTGACGGAGAAGATCGTCGCGATCACGCAGGGGCGCTCGTACGCCCTGGACGCGATCACGCCCCGCAAGCTGGCGCTGTTCCTCTCCAAGTACGTGACGCGCACCCCGCACGGCATCGGCCTGGGGATGCCGGAGACCATGGAGATGGCACTACGCGAGTGCGGGACGATCCGCATCCTCTTCGCGGCGGCCGTCTCGGCCGTCACGAAGGCCTTCGGCCGCAAGGGCGACTTCTACCGGATCGCCGGCGACAAGGCACGCGCGATCGACGGGCCGACGGACGGAACGATTCCGCCGTACGACAAGGCGGTCGTCCTTGGGCCGGAGCGCCCGCGCGAGGTCGCCCGCCACATCAAGGAGATGCTCGGCGGATCAGCCGAAGTCGCGGTCGTGGACATCAACGACCTCGGTGGCAACATCCTCGGCTCGACCCTCGACCGGGCCGGCGACAGGCGACTGGTCGCGATCCTCAAGGACAATCCCCTCGGGCAGGGCCATGAGTCGACGCCGCTGGGCGTCGTCCGGGCAGCCTAGAACCCGATCGCCTCGCGGTACCGTGCCTTGTGACCGGTGCGGATGCCGGTCGCACTCGGCTTGTTCTCGTAGACACCGGCACCCCAGTTGCCCTCCACGAGCACGGGTCCGTCGGGGGTGACCACGATGTCCCACCCGACGTACTGCACCTGCGGCACGACCCGGGCGACACGGTCGACGAAGTCGCGGACCTCGTCGACCATCGGCAGCCGGAAATCGCCGATCTCGAACCCCGAGTCCGGGTGCCGCTCGTGCACGTGCCCGTGCGAGTCGTAGCCGGGGCCGACCGCCCGGCCCTGATCGTCGAGCATCGTGTAGAAGCCGCCGAACGTCATCTGGTCGCTCACCGCACCGCGACCGAACTTCTGCGCCATCGCGAGGATATGCGTGGTCTCACCGTCGAAGAACGCGGTGACGCGGGTGGTGTTGACGGTGCCCGGGCACACCGCCGCCAGGTCGGCGTGCTGGACGATGACCTCTTCGATCAGGAGTTCGCCGCGCCGCAGGAGACCGCGGTGGAACTCGGCCCAGTCATCGACGTCGGCCGCGTGGTAGCGGTGGACGCCGGTGCCGGCCTGTCCGACCGGCTCCTTCGTCACGATCGTCCCGACCCGCTCGGTGAACAGGCGGACCTCATCGGCGTTGCCCTCTTCGACGACCATCCATCCGCGGTGAAGGTGCTCGCTGAAGACCCGGTCGAACTCGACCTTGTCCTGGAAGATGTAGCGGAAGTCCGGGTGGTCGAACTTCTGCGACAGCTGGTTCGAGACCGGGTGGGTCATGTATGTGGCACGCTCCGCGCGGTTCAGGATGGCGAAGTCGTAGTCGATGTAGTCCTGGAACCCGACGTTGCGCAAGCCCGCCTGCCACAGCATGTCGATGACGATCGCGGGCATCCACTTGTCGTGCTGCGCGGCAGACTCCTTCGCGCGTTCCACGACCGATCCGACGTCGATGTTGCGCGCGCGGTCGACGAGATAGTGAAGGCGGGGCGCGAGGCCGAGGCCTTTCTGAGGCATGCGTGCTCCGGGTGGGAGAGGACGGACAGGGCTGGGCGAGGAGTTCGGGAAGAGTGCCCCGGATAGTCTAGGTGCCGTGACCCTCGGCATCCCTGGGCGCGCGGCGCCCGGTTCGGCAGCGCCGGGGCGCACCGCTCTCACGGCGCGGATCTCGCTCTCCGCACTGAAGGTGAATCTGCGCGCCGTGCTCGCCACCACCCGCACCGGCCTGATCGATCTCCGAGCGGACGCGTGGGGGCACGGGGTCGAGGTCGTCGCGCGCAGCGCCGTCTCCGCGGGAGCCGACCGGCTCTTGATCGACGAAGCGGATGCCGCCGCCCTCGCCGGCATCGTCGATCCTGCGCGTCTGGGGCTCGCGGGGTCGAGCACGTCGCCCGAAGCCGTGTACGGGCTCACCGCCGGCTTCGAGCCGGTCCTCAGCCTGCGCGGTCGCGTGCTGAGCCTCAAGAGTCTGAAGGAGGGTGAGGGCGTGTCCTACGGGTACACGCATCGCGCCGCACACGACACCCGCGTCGCACTGGTCACGGGCGGCTACGCGCAGGGCGTCGTGCGTGCGCTCGGCAACGCCGCGTCCGTGCAGATCGCCGGGGAACGGCATCCGATCGTCGGCCGGGTCGCGATGGACGTGTGCGTCGTCGATGTCGGACCGGGCGACCACGTCCAGCGCGGCGCCGAAGTCGTCTTCTTCGGCGGCGAAGGCCCGACCTCGCCGTCGCTTGCGGAGTGGAGCGCGGCGACCGGAATGACGGCTGCGGAACTGGTGACTGCGGTCGGTCTGCGCAACGCGCGGGAGTACGTGCGATGAGGCCTCCACAGCTGCGGGTCGACCTTGATGACTTCGCCGCCAACATCGCCGTCGTCCGCGCACGGGTCGCGCCCGCCGAGCTCATGCTCGTCGTCAAGGACGACGCGTATGGTCACGGCATCGCCCGCATCGTCCGTCGTGCCACGGCCGAAGGCGTGCGCTGGTTCGGAGCGTTCGACGTGCGCGAGGCCCTGCTGACGCGGGAGGCGGCCGGCGCGGGGGCGCGCGTGTTCTCGTGGCTGACCGTCGGGATCGACCAGATCGCGCCGGCGCTTGCGGCTGACATCGATCTCGGGGTGGGCGACGCCGAGTTCCTGGAAGACGTCGTCTCCGTCGTGCGCGAGGGCGCAGAGCCGGCGCGCGTCCACCTCAAGGTCGACACCGGGCTTCACCGCAACGGCATCCGCCCCGAGGAGTGGGGTGCGGTCGTCGATCGCGCGCGCGCACTCGAAGAGGCAGGCCTCGTGCGCGTGGTGGGCGTGTGGAGCCACATCGCCGAGGCGAGCGACACGGAGGACGACGCGGCCCGTGCCACCTTCGACCAGGCCGTGGCGGTCGCCGAAACGGCGGGCTGCGCGCTCGAGGTACGCCATCTGTCGGCCAGCGCGGCATCCTTCGCACGCCCCGAGTTCCGCTACGACCTCGTCCGCGTCGGGGCGTTCTGCTACGGCATCCGGTCAGCGGGAGGAGCGGCGGAGACCGATCTCGGCGTGCGTCCGGCTGCGTCGCTCATCGCGCCGGTGACGCACGTGGGCGACCGCGCGGTCACTCTGGGCATCGGCGCGCTGCACGGTCTTCCCTCCACGCTCGCCACGCGGGCCTCACTCGTCGTCGACGGCCGCCGAATCGGGGTGCAGGAGGTGGGTCGTGCTCACGTCGTGATCGACCGATGGCGGGATGCTGCGGAGGGCGATGAGGTCATCGTCTTCGGCCCGGACGGCGCATCGGCGACCGACCTGGCCGAAACGATCGACTCCGTGGGCGAGGAGATCCTCGTTCGGGTTTCCCCGCTCGTTCCGCGGGCTTACCGCGGCAACTGACCGGACGGCGTCAGACCGACTCGAGCAGCCGAGCCGTCTCGTCGTGCCAGCTGGTGGCGAGCGAGCGAAGCTTCTCTTCGTACTTGCGACCGTGGTGGGCGCAGAAGAGCAGTTCGCTGCCGTTGACCTCGGCGGCGATGTAGGCCTGAGCGCCGCAGGAGTCACAGCGGTCCAGCGCCGTGAGGCGGTATTCGAGAACGGCGGGCTCGGTGGGGGTGGCTAGCGTGTTCATCTCGGGTCCTCCTCGTTAGCGTCGCTCGTGTCTCGTTCGCCCTTTTGCGCGTGCATCACATACAACCACGCGTTTGTTACGGGTATGCCGCGAAGGCATGACATTTCGCTCAGCGCGTACGTGGACCCCGTTCCCCCGTGTCTGTGCAGGGGGGTGTTGCTGTGCGCGGATAATCTTGAGGATTGTGACCTCAGAGTATTCGGCCCACCACCTTCAGGTGCTCGAAGGCCTCGAGGCAGTCCGCAAGCGTCCCGGCATGTACATCGGCTCGACGGACTCGCGCGGTCTCATGCACTGCGTGTGGGAGATCATCGACAACGCGGTCGACGAGGCCCTGGCCGGCAACGGCAAGCGCATCGATATCGTGCTGCACCCCGACAGCAGCGTCGAGGTGCACGACACGGGCCGCGGCATCCCGGTCGACATCGAACCGCGCACCGGGCTGTCGGGCGTCGAGGTCGTCTTCACCAAGCTCCACGCCGGCGGCAAATTCGGCGGGGGGTCGTACGCGGCCTCCGGAGGGCTCCACGGTGTCGGCGCATCCGTGGTGAACGCCCTCTCGGAGCGCCTCGACGTGGAGGTCGACCGCGGAGGCAAGGTCTGGGCGATGTCGTTCCACCGCGGCGAACCCGGCGTCTTCGCCGACAAGGGTGGCCAGCCGTCCCCGGACTCGCCGTTCACTCCGTTCGAGGAGCGCAGCGAGCTGCGCGTGAAAGGCAAGGCTCCGCGCGGGGTCACCGGCACGCGCGTCCGCTACTGGGCTGACCGGCAGATCTTCACGAAGGATGCCGCGTTCCAGCTCGAGGAGCTCGCGACGCGTGCGCGCCAGACCGCATTCCTGGTTCCCGGCCTCGAGATCGTCGTGCGCGATCAGCGGCACGAACAGCACAACGAGACTTCGTTCCGCTTCGACGGCGGCATCTCCGAGTTCGCCGAGTACCTTGCGACGGATGCCGCGATCACCGACACCTGGCGGCTGACCGGCAGCGGCACCTTCACCGAGACGGTGCCCGTGCTGCAGCCTACCGGCGCGATGGTGCCGACCGCCCTCGAGCGTGAGTGCCATGTCGACATCGCGGTACGCTGGGGGACCGGCTACGACACCGTGACGCGCTCGTTCGTCAATATCATCGCCACGCCGAAGGGCGGGACACATCAGCAGGGCTTCGACCAGGAGCTGCTTCGCGTCCTGCGCACGCAGGTGGAGCAGAACGCGCGCCGTTTGAAGGTCGGAAACGACAAGCTCGAGAAGGACGACGTGATGGCAGGGCTCACGACGGTCCTGACCGTGCGCCTGCCCGAGCCCCAGTTCGAGGGTCAGACGAAGGAGATCCTCGGCACTCCCGCGGTGCGGCAGATCGTGACGCAGGTGGTCCGGAAGGAGCTCGCGGCGCGGTTCGCCTCACCCAAGCGCGACGACAAGGCCCAGACTTCGCTGCTGATGGACAAGGTGGTCGCCGAGATGAAGGCGCGCATCTCCGCGCGCGCGCACAAGGAGACCCAGCGCCGAAAGAACGCCCTCGAGTCCTCTTCGCTGCCGGCCAAGCTCGTCGACTGCCGATCCTCCGATGTCGCTCAGTCCGAGCTGTTCATCGTGGAGGGTGATTCGGCACTGGGGACGGCGAAACTCGCGCGCAACAGCGAGTACCAGGCTCTGCTGCCCATTCGCGGCAAGATCCTGAACGTGCAGAAGGCGTCGGTCAGCGACATGCTGAGCAATGCCGAGTGCGCCTCGATCATCCAGGTGGTCGGCGCAGGCTCGGGCCGCACGTTCGACCTGAGCGCGGCCCGGTACGGCAAGGTGATCCTGATGAGCGACGCCGACGTCGACGGCGCGCACATCCGCACGCTCCTGCTCACGCTGTTCTTCCGCTACATGCGACCGCTGATCGAAGACGGACGCGTGTTCGCGGCGGTGCCGCCCCTGCATCGTGTGATCGTGATGAACCCCGGCACGAAGCCGAACGAGACGATCTACACCTACAGCGAGAACGAGCTTCACACGCTGCTCACGAAGGTCACGAAGTCGGGACGCCGCTGGCACGAGCCCGTGCAGCGGTACAAGGGACTCGGAGAGATGGACGCCGATCAGCTCGCCACGACGACGATGGACAGGTCGGGCAGGCTGCTGCGGCGGGTGCGCCTGCAGGACGCCGAGGCCGCGGGCGGCGTGTTCGAACTGCTCATGGGCAATGAGGTCGCGCCGCGCCGGGAGTTCATCGTCGAGTCGTCCGACCGGCTGTCTCGCGAGGCGATCGACGCGTAGAGCGCGACCCGCCGGCCCTGGTCAGACGAGTGTGCCGCCGATCGAGCCGATCACGGCATCGAGCGGCTGCCCCGAGGCATCCCGTTTCGCCGTCGCCTCCGGCAGCGGCCGGGCCGCGCCATCGGGGCCGACCGCGCGCGCGTTCGCCGAGCCGACCCACGCGAGCGTGAGGCGGTCCTCGCCCTTCAGGAACGCGTGGGCGCGGACGCCGCCGGTGGCGCGCCCCTTGCCGGGGAACTCCTCGAACCGTGACACCTTGATGCGTCCGGGGTCGGTGCCGGGCAACACGCCCTCGGCGCCCGAGATCGTGACGGCCACGGTGTCGTCGCCCTCGACCACGCCGAAGAAGACGACACTCGCCCCGGCAGACAGATTGACCCCGGCCATCCCGGCTGCGGGCGCCCCCTGCGGACGCACGGACGAGGCCGCGAAATGCAGCAGCTGCGCATCGCCGGTGACGAAGACGACCTCCGCGGTGTCCGGCGCGAGCGCTGCGCCGACCACGGCGTCGCCGGGCTTGAGGCCCACGATCTCGAGCTCGGGGCGCGGGGGGAGCGTGGAGGGCACGACGCGCTTGACGGTGCCCTGCCGCGTGCCCAGTGCGAGCGGCGTGTCGTCGTCGAAGCGGATGAGTGCGAGCACCCGCTCGCTCTTGTCGGTGATCCCGAGGTAGTCGCGGAGGATCACCCCGGCGGCGAGCTGGACCGATGCCGGCGGCACGGACGGGAGGTCGACCGGGGAGAAGCGGATGACGCGGCCGGCGGTGGTGACCGCACCGAGCTCGCCGCGGGTGGTGGAGATGGCGGTGGCCTGGATCGCATCGTGCTTGCTGCGGCGGGCGGAAGCGGACAGCTCCTGGTCTCCCACCAGGTCGACGCGGACCGCGCGGCCGGTGGTCGACAGGACCACGACGGTGGGAGCGTCGGCGATCTGCAGGTCGGGCGCCGGCGCACCGCGCGTCGGTCGGGGCGCCGCGGGCTTCGCATTCATCAGGAGCGTGCGGCGGGGGGTACCGTATGCATCCGAAGCGGCCTCGAGTTCGCGCGCCACCTGAGCGCGGATCAGCACCTCGCTGCCGAGGAGTTCGCGCAGATGGGCGATCTCGGCCTTGAGTGCATCGCGCTCCGACTCGAGCTCGATGCGGGAGAACTTCGTCAGCCGCCGCAGCCTCAGCTCGAGGATGTACTCCGCCTGGGCTTCGCTCAGATCGAAGACGTCGCGCAGTCGTGCGCGCGCCTGCTCGCTGTCATCCGACGTGCGGATGACCTGGATCACCTCGTCGATGTCGAGGATGGCGACCAGGAGTCCCTCCACGAGGTGGAGCCGCTCCTCCCGGCGCGCGAGCCGGAAGCGGCTGCGTCGCGTGACGACCTGGATGCGGTGCTCGAGATAGACGCGCAGCAGCTCCTTCAGCCCGAGTGTCTGCGGCTGACCGTCGACGAGGGCGACGTTGTTGATGCTGAACGAGTCCTCGAGGGGCGTGAGTCGGTACAGCTGGTCGAGCACCGCCTGAGGGTCGAAGCCCGTCTTGATACCGATCACGAGTCGCAGGCCGTGATTGCGGTCGGTCAGATCGGTGACGTCCGCGATTCCGGTCAGGCGCTTGGCCTGCACGGCATCCTTGATCTTCTCGATCACACGTTCGGGACCGACCTGGTACGGCAGCTCCGTCACGACGAGCCCGGTGCGGCGGGGACCGAGCGATTCGACCGATACCTTCCCCCGCACCTTGAAGGCTCCGCGGCCCTTCGTGTAGGCGTCTTTGACGCCCTCCAGACCCATCACGATCCCCCCGGAGGGGAAGTCGGGCCCGGGCACGAAGTCCATGAGCTCTTCGACCGTCGCCTCCGGATGGTCGAGCAGGTGGATGGCGGCCGAGACGACCTCGATCAGGTTGTGCGGAGCCATGTTGGTCGCCATGCCGACCGCGATGCCCGTGGCGCCGTTGACGAGCAGGTTGGGATACGCCGCCGGCAGCACGGCCGGCTGCTGGAACTGACCGTCGTAGTTCGGAATGAAGTCGACGACGTCCTCGTCGAGGTTCTCGGTGAGGGCGAGCGCGGCCGGCGCGAGGCGCGCCTCCGTGTAACGCGGGGCTGCGGGTCCGTCGTCGAGGGACCCGAAGTTGCCGTGACCGTCGACGAGCGGCACGCGCAGCGAGAATGCCTGCGCGAGGCGGACGAGCGCATCGTAGATCGGTGCGTCGCCGTGGGGATGCAGCTTGCCCATCACCTCGCCGACCACGCGAGCGCTCTTGACGTGACCGCGGTCGGGACGCAGACCCATGTCGGCCATCTGATAGAGGATGCGGCGCTGGACCGGCTTGAGTCCGTCGCGCGCGTCGGGCAGGGCGCGTGAGTAGATCACCGAGTACGCGTACTCGAGGAACGACCCCTGCATCTCCGTCGAGACGTCGACGTCTTCGATGCGCTCCTCTGCGGCGGCGGAGGAGTCTGTGGGCGCTGCGGGCATGGGGATCTGGTCTCGGGTGACGGCGGTCGGAGAGGGGCTTTCCGCGGTGTGCGAGACTGGCCCCGATGTCCCTCAGCCTACCCGCGGACCCGCCGCGCGCCCGGAGCCTCACCGGTGTCGTCTCGCAGATGGTGGCCGCCATGGACGGCGGGTCCGAGTGGTTCGCGCCCGCCCGGAGCGCGATCGTGTTCGTGATCGACGGCCTCGGTGCGCACAACCTGAGCGCACGGGCGGGACACGCCCGATTCCTCTCGGCGGCAGGCTCGAGGAAGGACGTCGCGCGCACGGTCTTCCCGTCGACGACCGCCTCGGCCCTCACCAGCCTGCTGACCGGCGTATCGCCCGGAGAGCACGGCATCGTCGGGTATCGCGTACTCATGCCGGATGCCGACGAGGTCATCAATCAGCTCAGGGGCTGGGACACCGACGGACTGCCTCCGTCGTGGCAGCGCGCTGAGCCGTTCACGCAGCGCTTCGCCGCCGAGGGCCGCCCATCCTTCGTCGTGTCCAAGGCCGAGTACGCCGGCACCGGGTTCACCCATGCGACGATGGGCGGCGCGGAATTCGTCGCGTCAGCCGATGTGGCCCAGCGCGTGCGCATCGCGGCGGACTTGGCGGGACGGCATCCCGGCTCCTTCGTCTACGTGTACGTGCCCGACCTCGACGCGATCGGCCACAAGCGGGGATGGCAATCCGATGAGTGGGTGGCGGCCCTCGAGCGGGTGGATGCCGCAGCGCGCACACTCTCGGATGCCCTCGCGCCGGGCACCGGCGTCGTGATCACTGCCGACCACGGAATGGTCGACATCCCGCGGCACCGGCACGTGCTGCTCACCGACGCGGACGACCTGGTTGCGGATGTCCGCCACATCGGGGGCGAGCCCCGGATGCTGCACCTCTACGCCGAACCCGGCACGGCGGCGGCGGTGCTGAATCGCTGGCGAACGGCCGAGGCGGGACGCTCCTGGGTGCTCTCCCGGGAGGAGGCGATCGGCACCGGACTGTTCGGCGCCGTGGATGCCGACGTCGTCCCGCGAATCGGCGACGTCATCATCGCCGCCCGCTCGGGCATCGCCTATTACGACGATCGCCTCGACGACAAGGGCGCGCAGCGAATGGTCGGGCAGCACGGCTCCCTGACGAACGAGGAGCGCGCCGTGCCCTTGATCAGGCTCGGCGCCTTCGGCTGACTGCTCAGTCTTCGGTACGGGCTCCGAACACGATCTCGTCCCACGACGGCATCGACGTGCGGCCCTTGCGGCGCCCGGCGCCGTCGGCGACGGCAGCCTGGCGGTTCTCGCCGGGGGTGTCGTCGTAGTCGTCGCGCGGCGCCTCGTCGTATCCCGGCTCCAGGGCGTCGAAGAGCGCCACCGGGGCGTGAGTGCGCGCGGAGGCTGAATCTTCGGGACCGGGGAGCGGCTCTCGCTGACCGCGGCGCCGTCGCAGCGCCTCGAGCAGGTCGGCCGTCTCTGACGAGGTCACCGCCGACGCGTTGGCGCGCTTCATCGCCGCCTCCTGCACCGCGGGGGCGACCGGCTCGCGCAGTTCCGGCGGCTCCAGGTCGGCCTCCGGCATGCGCCGCGGGCCGAAGGCGCCGCTGTCGAACCGGGTGTCGTCCTTCGCGTTCGAGACGTCCAGCGCCCGCAGCCTGGGGATGAGGCCTTCGGGAAGCGAACCCTGGCGCGAGAGCTGAATCGCATCGGCGTTCAGCGGAGACAGCGTGCTGCGGCGCGGGTCGAACCCCCACCGCGCGTCGTGATCGACTTCGCCCGCAGTGAACTCGAGCTTCACGATCCAGCCGGTCGGCTCTTTCCAGCTCGTCCAGCGCTCGCCCGATGCCCCGGCCTCGGCGAGCTTCGCGCGCACGGCACCGCCGAAGGTCGGGTGCACGTCGGGGTCGAGTTCGGCGCCGAGCAGGACGGGCACGGCGAGGGCCTGACCCACGACGTGCTCGCGCTCGGCCAGCACGGGTCCCTCGAACCGCGAGACGTCCTCCACGCGCGCACCGAGCAGAGCAGCCACCTCCTCGGCCGACAGCCCCGCGCGGATCTGCGATTGGATCTCACGGGGGCTCGGGCGCACGACCTGCGACTCGCCCTCGCGGTCTCTTCGCGCCTTGCGGAGCTCTCCGCGCAGCACGTCGTCCAGGGCGAGCGCGAACCGTTCACCCGACTCGGTCACCAGGACGAGCACGTCGTCCTCGGTGCCGATCACTTTGAGCTGTTCCATGCGAAACGCCCCTCCGATCCAGCGGTTCCGCCCATGCTGACACAGCGGTCGCCCCGCGCCGGGAATATCCGACGCGCGCCGCGAGTTTCACGGCAACGCAGGACCCGATCCCGTCATGCATTTGCGTAATGGGTTCAGGTCGTGCAAACTATCGCCGCCCGACAGGGTCAGTGCACCACTGTTATTCCCCGGAAGTTGAGACGTTCACGCATGGCCACGGATTACGACGCCCCCCGCAAGACCGAAGACGACAGCGAGTCGATCGAGGCTCTCAAGGAGCGCGTCCCCGACAAGCTGTCGGGATCAGTCGATGTGGAGGATGCCGACAACCCCTCGGGATTCGAGCTGCCCGGCGCAGACCTCTCCGACCTCGAACTCGACGTGGTCGTGCTGCCCCCGCAGGAAGACGAGTTCACCTGCGTGAACTGCTTCCTCGTGAAGCACCGCTCGCAGCTGGACCACGAGGACGCCGGCGGTCCTATGTGCTCGGAGTGCGCCGCGTAGCCTGAGCGCGCAGCACGACCGCCGCCAGGCGATCGGGCGTCCTGCTGGAGATCACCCAGGACGGCGCCGGGTCGTCAGGGTCGGTGATCGTCACGACCACCAGCCCGTCGATGCCCCCGCGGATGAGGTGCCACGAGCGCGGGTGAAGCCCCGGTCCGCGCGCGTGCTGCGCATCGGCGCCCGTCAGCACCGACACGTCGCCGGTGAAGCCCAGGTCGATGTGCGCGCGCCCGGCGATGAGCACGCCGTCGTTGACCTCGACGACGGGGGATGCCGCCACCAGCAGTGCCACGATGGCGATGCCGAGCATGATCCCCGCGACCAGCGCGAGAGTCGTGTCGATGGGCGCGAGCACGAGGGCTGCCATCGGCGCGGCGACGGCGGCGCTGACGATCACCCAGAGCGAGGGACTCAGCCGCTCGCGGTACTGCCGCGCGGTCCGGCCGCGGAGACTGCTCACTGTCTTCTGCATTACCCTCGTTGCGTGGCTGAAACTGTGGACGTCCTCATTATCGCCCCCGACGTTCCGGTGTACGCGCATCCCGGTGACGCGGGCGCGGATCTCGTGTCCGCCGAGGCGCTCCGATTGGAGCCTGGCCAGCGGGCTCTGGTCGGCACGGGGGTGCGCATCGCGCTCCCCGAGGGATACGTCGCCTTCGTCGTGCCCCGCAGCGGACTTGCCACCAGGCACGGGATCACGATCGTGAACAGCCCCGGCACGGTGGACGCCGGCTATCGCGGTGAGATCAAGGCCACCATGCTGAACACCGACCCCGAGAACGCCTACGACATCGGAGTCGGCGACCGCATCGCGCAGCTCATCGTCATGCCGGTGTCGCGGGCCACCTTCATCCCCGTCGACGACCTGCCGGACAGCGTTCGCGGCGACGGCGGATTCGGCTCGACCGGCTACCAGAAGAACGGAGCGCAGGCATGACCGACGCGACACCCACGGACGCCCCGCGCCCGCTCGAGGACCGGGCCACCTCCGGCCCGTTCGATGAGTCCGAGGCGAATCCCGTCCGCCCGTACATCGACCTGGGCGGCATCAAGATCCTCCCGCGCGAGGGACTGAACCTGCGGCTCGAGGTGGAGGAGCAGACCAAACGGATCGTCGCCGTGGGTCTCGACTACGCCGGCTCGACCCTGCAGGTGCAGCCGTTCGCGGCGCCCCGCACGACCGGGCTGTGGGAGGAGACCCGCGAGCAGATCCGCGGGCAGATCCGCCAGCAGGGCGGACGGGTCGAGGAACGGGAGGGCCCGCTCGGGCCGGAACTCCTCGCCGAAGTCCCCGTGGCAGCCGGTCCCGACGGCGCCGCCGGCAAGCGCCTGGCCCGCTTCGTCGGGGTGGACGGGCCACGCTGGTTCCTGCGCGGTGTCATCGGCGGCGCCGCGACCGCGGACGTCGAGGCCGCCACCCAGGTGGAGGACCTGTTCCGCTCGATCGTCGTCGTCCGCGGAGGCACCCCGATGCCGCCGCGCGATCTGATCCCGCTGCGGATGCCGGCTACCCCGGGCGTCGCGTGACCCACGGCGCGCCTCCGTCGCCCGAGCCCGATCACGAGCGGGTCGTCCCGTCCCTGACGCCGCCGCCCTCGACGTCGGACCTCGTCGGCGCGGCGCTGGGCGAGGCGGCCAAGCGCGCGGGGCTCGACCCCGCCGAAGGTGCGGCAACCGGCCACGTCGTGTGGCGTTCGATGGGCGGCTGGCGCGGCATCTTGGAGTCCGTCCTGCCGAGCCTGGTGTTCGTGGTGCTGTTCACCCTCACGTACGACCGTGCGACGCAGACCGGAAACCTGTGGCTGTCGCTCGGGCTCTCCGTGGGCCTGGCAGCGGTGTTCACGATCATCCGCCTGGCCACCAAGTCCCCGCCCGCTGCGGCGATCGGCGGACTCGTCGCGACGGCGGGCGCCGCTGCTCTGGCGCTGCTCACCGGCCGGGGCCAGGACAACTTCGTCTTCGGGTTCATCACGAACGGCGCGTACGGCACGGCATTCCTCGTCTCCGCCCTGATCGGCTGGCCGTTGATCGGCCTCGCGGTCGGCTTCCTGATGAACGAGGGCACGCGGTGGCGCGCGGACAAACGCAAGCGCCGGGTGTTCTTCTGGCTGTCGATCGCCTGGGCGGGCCTGTTCGCATTCCGGCTCGCCGTGCAGCTGCCGCTCTACTTCGCCGGCGATGTGACCGCGCTCGGCACACTCAAGCTCATCATGGGACTTCCCCTGTTCGCCCCCCTCGTCGCGGTCACGTGGCTTGCCGTGCGCGCACTCTATCCACCCACTTCCAAGTGATACATTTATCTTGATATCAAGATAAATTCGTCCCGCCCGGCAGTAAGGCCAGCCTCACTAGCCACTGTGGCCAGGGACAGGGAAGATGGGGAGTGCCGGGCTTCGCGCCCGCTCCGCCGCCGACGAAGGAGACACACGTGTCCACGGTTGACAGCTTCGGTGCCAAGAGCACCCTGACGGTCGGCAGCACCGACTACGAGATCTTCCGCATCGACGCCGTCGCCGGTTACGAGAGACTTCCGTTCAGCCTGAAGGTGCTCCTGGAGAACCTGCTGCGCACGGAAGACGGCGCGAACGTCACGCGGGCGCAGATCGAGGCTCTCGGATCGTGGGATGCCGCGGCCGAACCCGACACCGAGATCCAGTTCACGCCCGCACGCGTCGTGATGCAGGACTTCACCGGCGTTCCGTGCATCGTCGACCTCGCCACGATGCGCGAGGCCGTCGAGGCCCTCGGGGGAGACCCCAAGCGCATCAACCCGCTTTCGCCCGCCGAGATGGTGATCGACCACTCGGTCATCGCCGACCTCTTCGGCACCGAGAATGCGCTGGAGCGCAACGTCGAGATCGAGTACGAGCGCAATGGCGAGCGCTACCAGTTCCTGCGCTGGGGTCAGACCGCATTCGACGATTTCAAGGTCGTACCACCGGGCACCGGCATCGTGCACCAGGTCAACATCGAGCACCTCGCGAAGGTCATCTACGACCGTGCTTCGACGAGCTCGGCAACCGGCGAAACGGTCCTGCGCGCCTACCCCGACACCTGCGTCGGCACCGATTCGCACACCACGATGGTCAACGGTCTCGGCGTGCTCGGCTGGGGCGTCGGCGGCATCGAGGCCGAGGCCGCGATGCTCGGACAGCCCGTGTCGATGCTGATCCCCAAGGTCGTCGGCTTCAAGCTGTCCGGCGAGATCCCCACGGGCGTGACCGCGACGGACGTCGTGCTCACGATCACCGAGATGCTCCGCAAGCATGGCGTGGTCGGCAAGTTAGTGGAGTTCTACGGGTCCGGCGTGGCATCCGTGCCGCTGGCCAACCGCGCCACCATCGGCAACATGAGCCCGGAGTTCGGCTCCACCGCGGCGATGTTCCCCATCGACGAGGTCACGCTCGACTATCTGCGTCTCACCGGCCGCAGCGACGAGCAGGTCGCCCTGGTGGAGGAGTACTCGAAGCTCCAGACCCTCTGGCACGACGCGGACAAGGAGCCGGTGTACAGCGAGTACCTCGAGCTCGATCTCGGCACCGTCGTCCCCTCCATCGCGGGACCCAAACGCCCGCAGGACCGCATCATCCTCGCGAACGCGAAGACGCAGTTCGCCAGCGACCTGACCGACTACGCCGACGTCGAGCACGACCTGGTCGACCTCGAAGGCTCGGAGTCCTTCCCGGCATCCGACCCTCCGGGCAACTCGCCGGATGACGAATACAGTGCGCACACCCACCACCACCACAGCCACGCACCCGCCATGGGCTCGAAGCCGACCCCGGTGGTGCTGCCCGACGGCGAGAAGTTCACGCTCGACCACGGTGCCGTCACGATCGCGGCGATCACGTCGTGCACGAACACCTCCAACCCGTCGGTCATGCTCGCTGCCGGTCTGCTGGCGCGCAATGCGGTCAAGAAGGGCCTCAAGGCCAAGCCCTGGGTCAAGACCACCCTCGCGCCCGGCTCGAAGGTCGTCACCGACTACTACGAGAAGGCCGGCTTGACGCAGGACCTCGAGGACCTCGGCTTCTACACGGTCGGCTACGGCTGCACGACCTGCATCGGCAACTCCGGACCCCTCATCGAGGAGGTCTCGGCCGCCGTCCAGGAGAACGACCTCGCCGTCACCGCGGTGCTGTCGGGCAACCGCAACTTCGAGGGCCGCATCAACCCCGACGTGAAGATGAACTATCTCGCCAGCCCGCCCCTGGTGATCGCCTACTCGCTCGCCGGATCGATGAACTTCGATTTCGAGACGGATCCGCTGGGCAAGGACCAGGACGGGAACGATGTCTTCCTCAAGGACATCTGGCCGGATGCCGCCGAGGTGCAGTCGACGATCGATTCGTCGATCAACAAGGACATGTTCACGCACCAGTACGCGAGCGTTTTCGAGGGTGACGAGCGCTGGAAGACGCTGCCAACCCCGACCGGCGACGTCTTCGAGTGGGATGCCGAGTCGACCTACGTGCGCAAGCCTCCGTACTTCGACGGCATGACGATGGAGCTGACGCCCGTCGCCGACATCGTCGGCGCCCGTGTGCTCGCGACGCTGGGCGACTCGGTCACGACCGATCACATCAGCCCGGCCGGCAACATCAAGGCCGACAGCCCGGCCGGTCAATACCTCGACGCGCACGGAGTGACCCGCAAGGACTACAACTCCTACGGTTCGCGCCGGGGCAACCACGAGGTGATGATCCGCGGCACCTTCGCGAACATCCGACTGCGGAACCAGCTGCTCGACGGCGTCGAGGGCGGTTACACGCGCGACTTCACGCAGGACGGCGGCCCGCAGGCGTTCATCTACGACGCCAGCCAGAACTACCAGTCCGAAGGCACGCCGCTGGTCATCTTCGGCGGCAAGGAGTACGGCTCCGGTTCGTCGCGCGACTGGGCGGCGAAGGGCACGAGCCTGCTGGGCGTCAAGGCGGTCATCACCGAGAGCTTCGAGCGCATTCACCGGTCGAACCTGATCGGCATGGGCGTCGTCCCGCTGCAGTTCCCCTCCGGCGAGTCCTGGAGCTCGCTGGGCCTGGACGGCACCGAAGTCGTGTCGATCGCCGGCCTGGACCAGCTCAACGAGGGCGTCACTCCCAGGACCGTCCACGTGACGGCGAGCCCGAGCGAGTTCTCCGCGCCCGGCAAGCCCACGGTCGAATTCGACGCGATCGTGCGCATCGACACGCCCGGTGAGGCGGACTACTACCGCAACGGCGGCATCCTGCAGTACGTGCTGCGCTCGCTCGTCTGAGGTTCGTCGGAGGGGTCGGGCGCACGCGCCCGACCCCTCCCGCGTATCGGCCGCAGGTAGACTCGGTAGACCCACCCGGGGTGCGAAAGGAGCGGGCATGTCGTTGCTGTCGTCCATCTCAGGACCCCGCGACCTCGATGCGCTCACCCCGGAGCAGCTCTCGCAGCTGGCTCAGGAGATCCGCGCCTTCCTGATCGAGAACGTGTCCCGCACGGGCGGGCATCTCGGCCCGAACCTCGGCGTCGTCGAGCTCACGCTGGCGATGCACAAGGTGTTCGATTCACCGGACGACCCGATGATCTTCGACACCGGACACCAGTCGTACGTGCACAAGCTCCTCACCGGCCGCCAGGACTTCACCGGCCTGCGCTCGCGCGGCGGTCTCGCGGGATACCCGCAGCGATCGGAGAGTCCGCATGACGTCGTCGAGTCCTCGCATGCGTCGAGCTCGCTCAGCTGGGCGGACGGCGTGTCGCGTGCGCTGACGCGCACCGGTCGGAAGGACCGGCACGTCATCGCCGTGGTGGGCGACGGATCACTCACCGGCGGCATGACCTGGGAGGCCCTCAACAACATCTCCGACGACAACGACCGCAACCTGGTCATCATCGTCAACGACAACGGCCGGTCGTACGCGCCGACGATCGGCGGTATGGCGCGCTACCTGAATCGCGTGCGGACCGCGGACAGCTACCAGACGCTCCACCGCGGCTCCGACTCGCTGTTCGGAAAGCTCGGTCCCGCCGCCCGCGCGTTCTATCGCGGCGTTCGCGGAGGAACCCACGGCTTCCTCTCACGGTTCACCAACAACGCCGCGCTGTACTCGAACCTCGACATCAAGTACCTCGGACCGGTCGACGGGCACGACCTCCCGATGCTCATCGAGACGCTGGCACTGGCGAAGGACTTCGGCGCCCCCGTGATCGTGCATGCGATCACCGAGAAAGGCCGCGGCTACCAGCCCGCCCGCGACGACGAGGCCGATCAGTTCCACGCGGTCGGTCGCATCGACCCGCTCTCCGGCGAGCCCGTCGGCAGCTCGAGCACGACGGCATGGACCGACGTCTTCGCCGAAGAGCTCGTCGCCGTCGGCGAAGACCGCCCCGACATCATCGGGATCACCGCCGCGATGCTGCGTCCGACGGGGCTGCTGCCGTTCGCCCAGCGGTTCCCCGACCGCGTCTACGACGTCGGGATCGCTGAGCAGCATGCCGTCGCCGCGGCCGCCGGCCTCGCCTTCGGCGGCCTGCATCCCGTGGTCGCGATCTACGCCACGTTCATGAACCGCGCGTTCGACCAGATCATGATGGATGTCGCCCTCCACCGGGCCGGCGTGACCTTCGTGCTCGACCGGGCGGGAGTGACCGGGCCGGACGGCCCCAGCCACCACGGAATCTGGGATCTCGCGATGCTGCAGATCGTGCCGCACATCCGCATCGCCGTGCCGCGCGACGCGGAGCGGCTCCAGGAGGAGCTGCGCGAGGCCGTCGCCGTCGACGATGCGCCGACGGTCATCCGCTTCCCCAAGGGCGCGGTGAGCCCGACCCTGCCGGCGCTCGAGCGGCTGAGCGACGGAGTGGACGTGCTGGTGCGCTCGGACGCGCAGGACGTGCTCATCGTCGGCATCGGCCCGATGGCCCACATCGCCGTCGACGTGGCGGAGCGACTCCGCGCGCAGGGGATCGGTGCCACGGTCGTCGACCCCCGCTGGGTCGTCCCCGTGCAGCCCTCGATCGTCGAGCTGGCGGCATCCCATCGCCTCGTCATCACGATCGAGGACGGCATCCGCGTCGGGGGCATCGGCACACGCGTGCGGCAGGTGCTGCGTGAGGCGAACGTCGACACCGCAGTGGACGAACTCGGTCTGCCGGACGAATTCATCGATCACGCCAGCCGCGAGCAGATCCTCGAGGAGGCCGGACTCACACCCGCGAAGATCGCACAGGACGTCGTCTCGCAGGTCCTCGGCACCCGCATCCCGGTCGCGCGTCCCACCGAACGGCACCCCGACTGGCTGACCAGGGTGGGCACACCGCACAACGAAGTCCGCGACGCGTAGCCCGCGTTCCGCGCCGCACAGCGAAGCGCCCGTCCTCTTCGGAGGACGGGCGCTTCGGTGCCACGGCCGCTCAGCCGGCGATGCCCCTGATCATCGGGTCGTGGAAAGCGCCGCCGAACACCCGCTCGGATGCACCCTCCCGATCGAGATAGGGCGACGCACCGCCGTCGATGAATGGCCAGCCGGCACCGAGGATGAGGCACAGGTCGATGTCCTCCACCTCGGGCACGACTCCCTCATCGAGCATGATCCTGATCTCCTGCGCCAGGCCATCCTGCACCCGGCGGAGTATCTCGTCCTCGGTGGCGGGCGTGGAGCCCACGGCGCCCTTGAGCACCTTCTCGGCCGCCTTGGTCCACCCGGTGACCCTGCCGTTCTTGTCCTTCTCCACGACCTCGGGCAGTTCGGCGAGTTCGTGAAAGTTCTCCGACGCGAAGAAGCGCTCGGGGAAGGCGTGGGCCATCGTGTCCTGGACGTGCGCGGCCACCTTCCAGCCCACCAGGTCGATGAGCTGGAACGGGGTCATCGGGAGGCCGATCGGCGCGAACGCCTTCTCCACGCTCACCAGCGGGGCGCCCTCGTACACGGCGCGTGCGGCCTCGCCCATGACCTTCGCGAGCAGCCGGTTCACCACGAACCCGGGCGCATCCGCCGTGAGAACGGCGTTCTTGCCGAGTCCGCGTGCCACCACGAAGGCCGTCGCCAGCGCGGCATCCGTCGTCTGCGGCGTCTTGACGATCTCGATGAGCGGCATGACGGCGACCGGGTTGAAGAAGTGGAAGCCCACCAAACGCTCGGGGTGCGCAAGTGTGGCGCCGATCTCCTCGACCGACAGCGACGAGGTGTTCGTCGCGAGGATCGCATCCTCGGCGACGATCTTCTCGATCTCGCCGAACACCTGCTGCTTGACGCCGACCTCTTCGAACACGGCCTCGATGACGAAGTCGCAGTCGGCGTACTCCGACTTGTCGGTGGTGCCGTGCACGAGTGCGCGCAGACGGTTCGCGGCGTCGCCGTCCAGACGGCCCTTCGCCTCGAGCTTTCCTATCTCGTCGTCGATGTACGCGAGACCCTTGTCCACGCGCGCCTGATCGAGATCGGTGATCAGCACCGGCACCTGAAGCTTGCGCAGGAACAGCAGCGCGAACTGGCTCGCCATGAGACCGGCGCCGATGATGCCGACCTTCGTCACCTTTTTGGCGAGATCCTTGTCGGGCGCGCCGACCGGTCGCTTCGCGCGCTTCTGCACGAGGTCGAACGCGTACATGGATGCCGCGAACTGGTCGCCGGTGACGAGATCCGCCAGCGCCTGGTCCTCGCGGGCGAAGCCTTCCGCCTTCGTGCCGCTGCGCGCCTTGTCGAGCAGATCCAGGGCGGCGAACGGCGACTTCGGCACGGTGCCGATGCGGGTCTCGAGCATGCCGCGCGCCATTTTGATCGCGATCGGCCACTTGGTCAGACGCTCGATCTTGCCCGGCTCCTGCCGGCGGTCGACCTTGAGCGTGCCGCTGAGCACGCGGTCGGCCCACTTCAGCGAGTCCTCGAGGTAGTTCGACGCGGGGAAGATCGCATCGGCGATCCCGTAGGCGTAGGCCTGCTCGGGCTTGAGCATCCGGTTCTGCTTGAGCGGGTTCGAGATCACGACCTCGAGCGCGTTCTCGATGCCGATCAGGTTCGGCAGCAGGTAGGCGCCGCCCCAACCGGGGATGATGCCGAGGAAGACCTCCGGCAGGGCGATCCCGGCGGCCGAGGCGTCCACGGTGCGATGCGTCGAGTTCAGCGCGATCTCGAGTCCGCCGCCGAGTGCCAGGCCGTTGATGAACGCGAACGACGGGACGCCGAGTTCGGAGAGCTTGCCGAGCACCATGTGTCCGTACTGCGCGATCAGCTTCGCGTCCTCCTTCGAGCCGATGCGCGAGATGTCCGACAGGTCCGCGCCTGCGGCGAGGATGTACTGCTTGCCGGTGATTCCCACGGCGTGTATCTCGCCGGCCGCAGCCCGGGATGCGAGGCGGTCGAGCGTCGCGTTCAGCTCGCGGAGCGTGGCGGGGCCGAGCGTGTTCGGGCGCGTGTGGTCGCGCCCGTTGTCGAGCGTGATCAGGGCCAGCGTCTGGCCCGACGGAAGGCGGATGTCACGGACAGGCGAGTGCGTGACGACCTCACCGTCCGTCATCGCGAGGATGGGGGAGAAGTCGATCTCGGAGTAGTTCGTCATGCGTCTTTCCGCCCGCTCATTTCTTGCGCTTCTTGCCGTCGAAGTGCGGGTTCTCCCAGATGACCGAGCCGCCCTGCCCCAGGCCGACGCACATCGCCGTGAGGCCGTAACGGACGTCGGATCGCTCGGCGAACTGCGCGGCGAGCTGGATCATCAGGCGCACACCGGATGCGGCGAGCGGGTGACCGAGGGCGATCGCGCCGCCCCACTGGTTGACGCGCGGATCGTCGTCGGCGATCCCGAAGTGGTCCAGCAGCGAGATGACCTGGATCGCGAACGCCTCGTTCAGCTCGAACAGGCCGATGTCGCCGATCGTCAGTCCGGCCTTCTTGAGCGCCTTCTCCGTCGACGGGATCGGGCCGATGCCCATGATCTCGGGCGCCACACCTGCGAACGCGAACGAGACGAGCTTCATCTTGGGTGCGAGACCGAGCTCCTTCACCGCGCCGCCGCCGGCGAGGAGGCTCATGGTCGCGCCGTCGGTGAGGGGCGAGGAGGTGCCCGCGGTCACCCGGCCGTGCGGACGGAACGGCGTCTTGAGCGATGCGAGACCTTCCATCGTCGTCTCGGGGCGGCGGCCCTCGTCCTCAGACGCCAGTCCCCAGGCTCCGGAGGCGTCCTTGATCGCGACCGGGACGAGGTCGGGCTGCACCTTGCCTGCCTCGTAGGCAGACTGCACCTTCTGCTGGCTCAGCATGCCGTACCGGTCGGCGCGCTCCTTCGTCAGTCCGGGGAACCGGTCGTGGATCCGCTCGGCGGTGATGCCCATGTTCAGAGCGTCTGCGCTCACGAGCTTCTCGGCGACGAAGCGCGGGTTGGGGTCGACGTTGCTGCCGTCCAGCGGGTGGCGACCCATGTGCTCGACGCCGCCTGCAAGTGCCAGGTCGTACATGCCGATGCCGATCGACCCCGCCATCGTCGTGACGCTGGTCATCGCGCCGGCGCACATGCGGTCGATCGCGAAGCCGGGTACGGTCTGCGGGATGCCGGCGAGCAGCGCGACCGAGCGACCGAGCGTGAGGCCCTGATCGCCGGTCTGAGAGGTCGCGGCGATCGCGACGTCGTCGATCCGGTCGCCGGGAACGCCGGGGTTGCGCTCCATGAGCCCGATGGTCGCCTTGACCGCGAGGTCATCAGCACGGGTGTTCCAATACATGCCCTTCTCGCCGGCGCGCCCGAAGGGCGTGCGCATTCCATCGACGAAAAAGACGTCCGAGATCTCGGCCACTCTGCCTCCGTAAGTAGGGATGCGATCAGCCTAGGAGCCGCTCCGATGCGCCCGGAATCGGTTGGGTCGAACCTACGAAGCCGTCTCCGGGGCGGGGAAGGGGCTTTGCACGGATTGCACAAAGGCATCGGCGATCGACTGTGCAGTCTGCGCAATCTGCCACGGCCGGGCGCCGAGTTCCGCGAGCGCAGCGCCGACGGATGCCGCACTCAGAGGCTGCGGCGGGCTCCACGCCACGCGGCGGAGGAACTCAGGCGTGAGGAGGTTCTCGGTCGGCATATGTAGCTCTTCGGCCAGCGCGTCGACGACGGGTCGGGCGGCCCTCAGCCGCGCGTCGGCCTCGGGATTCCGGTCGCCCCACGCCCGGGCGGGTGGGATGGACTCGCCGCCGGGTGCCCGCTCCGGGGGCAGATCGGTCGCTGCGCGCCCTGCTTCGAACGCCGCCCACCAGCGATCGAGCTGGCTTCGGCTGGCCCGGCCGGTGAACTCCTTGACCTGCGCGAGCTCCTGCTTGGTCCCCGGGTCGGCGATGAGCGCGGCCACGAGCGCGCGATCGGGCACCAGGCGGCCCGGCGCCACATCCTGCTCGCGCGCGAAGTCCTCCCGCGCCGTCCACAGTTCTCTGGCGACCGCGAGCGCCTTGCGGCCGCGCACCGTGTGCAGACCGCTCAAGCGCCGCCAGGGGTCCTCGCGCGGCGCCTTCGGAGTGCGCTCGAGCACGGCGCGGAACTCTTCGGCCGCGTACTCGGTCTTCCCCTGCTCGACCAGCTCCGCCACGAGCACGTCGCGGACGTCGACGAGATGCTCGACATCGAGGGCGGCGTACTCCAGCCACGACTGGGGGAGCGGGCGGATGGACCAGTCCGAGGCGGAGTGCGCCTTCGCGAGTGTGACTCCCAGGGTGTCCTCGACCACCGCACCGAGCCCGACGCGCGCGTGCCCGAGCAGCCGGGCGGCGAGCTCGGTGTCGAACATGGTCGCCGGCTCCAGTCCGAGCTCGCGAAGAGACGGCAGATCCTGGCTCGCCGCGTGCAGCACCCACTCCTCATCGCCGATGGCAGCCTGGAGGGTGGCGAACCCGCCGACCGCGGGAGGATCGAAGAGGAACACTCCGGAACCGCGGCGGAACACCTGGACCAGATACGCGCGCTGCGAGTAGCGGTAACCGGATGCGCGCTCGACGTCGACCGCGACGGGGCCGGTGCCGGCCGACAGCAGCTGCACGGCTGCGGCGAGGCCCGCAGCATCCGTGATCACGGTGTACTCAGTCACGCGCAACCCTGCGCGAGCCGAGCACCGCGATGTCTTCCGAGCCCGGCGGGAGGCCGGCGAGCATGCAGACCAACTCGGACCACGCTTCCACGTGCGGGGTCATGCTGCCCAGCGGCGACCACGAGGCGCGCAGTTCGATCTGCGCGCCGTCGCCTTCGGCTGCGAGCGAACCGAAACCCTTTGAAAGGGTCTTCGTCGCCGTGCCGGACGCCGAGTGGTACTGCGCGTGGCGGGAGTCCAGCGCGTCCATCAGCCACGACCAGGCGACGTCGGCCAGCAGCGCGTCGATTCCGATGTCGGGCTCGAGCGGTGCCTGCGCGAAGCACACGATGCGCCAGGCGCCGTTCCACGCAGCGGGCTCTCCGGGATCGTGCAGCAGGATGAAGCGGCCCGTGCCGTACGGCGAGTCGACGCCGTCCTGCTCGGGTCGGACATCGCCCGCGAGCGCGAGGCACTCCGGAGCCAGCCCCGCCGGCGCCGGGATCTCACGTACGGAGAGGTCGTCGCGAAACACGGTGGCTCGCACATCCGCCGCCGCACGCTCGAACGACGGCGGCGCTGTCGGAGGACGAAGGGCAGCCACGCCGAAAGACTAGAGTGGGGCCTCGATGGTCGTCTCCAGGCGCGCCGCGATGAGCGGCCCCACTCCCGCACTCGTTGTCGCAGTCAAGGCTGCGCTCGCACTCCTGAGCGCCGCCCTGGGGGTGGCACTGTCCGGCCTCGCATTCACATCGCTGCGCATGGCCCGCCGCGTGGTCACCCCCGCCGTGCGCGTGCCCGACACCCGCATCCTCTCGCTCGACACGTCCGCCCAGACGATCACCCTGGCGCGCACACCCGATACCGAGCTGCCCGGGCGGTACGGCCTGTTCACAAGCGGGACCGAGAGCTACGTGAAGCTCGGCTCGGTGCTCTCCGAGGATGCGACCAGCGTCAAGCGCAAGCTCCTCACGCACATCGGCACGCAGACGCGCATCTCCGCCGACGCGGCCTTCAGCGGCTGGTATTTCGATCACCCCGAGGAGCTGCACCTTCCGTTCACCTCCGAGTTGATCGGCTCCGCCGTCGGTCCGTGTCCGGCCTGGCTCTTCCCGGCCGGAACCGGCGATGTCTGGGTGATCCAGGTGCACGGCCGGGGCACCACGCGCGCCGAATGCCTCCGTGCCGTGCCCGTCCTCCACGCGGCGGGCATCACCTCGCTCGTCGTGTCGTACCGCAACGACGGCGAAGCGCCGCGCAGCCGTGCGGGCACGTACGCGCTCGGCGCAACGGAATGGCGGGACGTGGATGCCGCGGTGGGGTTCGCACGCCGCCGCGGGGCGAAGCGGATCGTCCTGATGGGCTGGTCGATGGGCGGCGCGATCGCGCTGCAGATCGAGCTCAGCTCGGCGCACCGGGATGTGATCGCGGGAGCGATCCTCGAATCGCCCGTCATCGACTGGCGCGTCGTGCTCGACTACCAGGCGAAGCTCCTGCACCTGCCCGCAGCGGTCACCGGCCTGGCGATCGGTGCCCTGCAGACCGAGTGGGCGACCCCGATGACCGGCGCCGGTGCGGCCATTCCGTTCGACCGACTCGACGTGGTCACGCGGGCGGGGGAGCTGCGGCATCCGATTCTGATCCTCCACAGCGACGACGACGGGTTCGTGCCGTCGGACTCGTCGCACGACCTGGTGGTCGCCAGACCCGACCTGGTGGAGATGCAGGTCTTCGAGATCGCTCGCCACACGAAGCTGTGGAATTACGACCAGGAGCGATGGAGCGACAGCATCCGCACCTGGCTCGAGCGACAGGGCCTCGCGTCGATCTGACGCGAGCGCTCAGGCGGCCAGCCTCGCGGCGACCTGACGCTTGGCGCGCCGGAGCATGCCGCTCATCCCGCTGATGCGCAGCGGCGAGACAGCACGCGTCAGGCCGATGCTCTGCGGGAAGTCGTCGGGGATCGCAAGGACCTCATCCGGCGTGAGCCCCGTGATGCCCTGAACGAGGATGCCGGCGAACCCGCGCGTTGTCGGCGCTTCCTTCGGAGCGGTCGCGTGCATCGCGACCAGGCCGTCGGCGTCGAGGTCCACGATGATGTAGACCGGGGACTGGCACTCGACGACTCGCTCGGCCAATTCGGGATGCCCGTCGTACTCGGGCGGCATCGGGGGCAGCTCGTTCGCGAACTCGAGCAGCAGCAGCAGCCGATCGGCCTCGGGCAACTCGAGGAACTCGTCGCGGATCTCGGCGAGGGAGTCGGGTAGGACGTGCGCGGTCATCCCTGCAATTCTCCCACGAGCCGGGACCCCGGTGCGGGCAGACCGTCAGCCGGGGATCTCGCCGGGCTCGGCGCCGGTGGCGATCGGCACGCGCACGGCGCTGCCCCACTCGGTCCAGGAGCCGTCGTAGTTGCGGACCTTCTCGAATCCGAGCAGGTGCTGCAGGACGAACCACGTGTGGCTGGACCGCTCGCCGATGCGGCAATAGGCGACGATCTCGTCGCCGTCCGCGAGCCCGACCTCGTCGCGGTAGATCGCGTCGAGCTCGGCCCGGGACTTGAAGCCGCCGTCCTCGGCGACCGCTCGAGCCCACGGCACGCTCTTCGCGGTCGGGATGTGCCCCGCCCGCAGCGCACCCTCTTCGGGGTAGGCCGGAGCGGAAGTGCGCGAGCCGTCGTACTCCTCGGGCGATCGGACGTCGATCAGCGGGCTGCCCAGGTGGGCGAGGACGTCGTCCTTGTATGCGCGCAGCGTGCTGTCGTCGCGGTCGACGACGGGATAGTCGGTGGCCGGAGGCGTCGAGGGGTCGGTCGTGAGGGGCCGGTCCTCCGCGATCCACTTGTCACGACCGCCGTCGAGCAGGCGCACGTCCTCGTGACCGAACAGGGAGAACACCCAGAGCGCGTACGCCGCCCACCAGTTGTTCTTGTCGCCGTAGATCACGACCGTGTCGTCGCGCGAGATGCCCTTGCTGCTCAGCAGCCGAGCGAAGCCGGCACCGTCGACGTAGTCGCGCACGACCGGGTCGTTGAGCTCGGTGTGCCAGTCGATCTTGACGGCACCGGAGATGTGACCGGTCTCGTAGAGCAGGACGTCTTCATCGGATTCGACCACAACCAGTCCGGGCTGGCCCAGGCGCGCCTGGAGCCAATCGCCGGTGACGAGCCGGCCGGGCTCGGAATACTCGGCGAACTTGGGGGATGACGTGTCGAACTCGACGGACACCGGCTGCTCCTCGGGTCAGGATGGCGGAAGCGACGGCGTAGGGTTGGACCGTCCCTTCGACCCTAGATTCCCGGGTGGGGGAGCGCACCCACGCTGTAAGACGGAGACACAGGATCAGCAGGATGACAGCCACCGCCACCCGCACCGGAATCGTTCACCTGACGGAGCGAACCCCCCAGATCTCCGGCGCCGAGATGGTGGCGTCGCTCGTCCCTCCGCCGCAGTTCGAGGACGCCACGTTCGAGTCCTATCGGGCGGACCCTGCCTTCCCCTCCCAGCAGGAGGCCAAGACGACCCTCATGGCGTTCTCCGGGCTGGCCGCCCCCGAGGCCCGCGGGGGATTCTTCCGCCGCGCCAAGAAGGGACCCGAGCTCAAGCCGGGCGTGTACCTCGACGGCGGGTTCGGCGTCGGCAAGACCCACCTGCTGGCTGCGATCTATCACGCGATGCCCGCGCGGCGGAAGTACTTCGGCTCCTTCATCGAGTACACGGCGCTGGTCGGCGCGCTCGGCTACCAGAACACGGTGGACCTCTTCCGGGGTTCGGATCTGCTGTGCATCGACGAATTCGAACTCGACGACCCCGGCGACACGATGGTCATGACGAGGCTCCTCGCCGAACTCGTCTCCTCGGGCACGCGCCTGGCGGCGACCTCGAACACGCCGCCGAACGCCCTCGGTGAGGGGCGTTTCGCCGCGCAGGATTTCCTGCGCGAGATCCACGCGATGGCCGCGAGCTTCGACACCATCCGCATCGACGGCACCGACTACCGCCATCGCGCCCTGGACGGCCACGCCGCCGTCCTCGACGCAGCGGCCTATGAGGCGACGATCACGGATGCCGCCACCCGCGGCCTCGTCTCGGACGACGGGTTCGCGCCGCTTGTGGCGCACCTGGCGACCGTCCACCCGTCGCGCTACATCCGCCTGATCGACGAGCTCGCCATGGTGGGGCTGCGCGACGTCGCGCCGCTGACAGATCAGTCCGCTGCACTGCGCTTCGTCGCCTTCATCGACAGGGTGTACGACGCGCAGCTGTCGATCCGGGCCAGCGGCGCGAGCCTGGACCTCGTCTTCCCGGAGGAGATGCTCGCGGGCGGCTATCGCAAGAAGTACCTGCGCGCGATATCGCGGCTGGTCGCGTCTACCCTCGATTAGGCGCGGAAACTGCGCCTCAGCCCGGATTCGACCCGCGCTCACGGCATCCGGAAACGTGATGTTTACCTCGCCGGGGGTCGCGTAACACGCGCGAAACACACCCTCGCCGCCGGAGGAAACCCGAACCCTCGACACTGGGACGACCCGACGCTTTTACCCTGCGTCCCTGCAGAGAGGTTCATTTCGAGATGGATCAAGGCAATACAGCATTCATCCTGATAGCGGCAGCACTCGTCCTGTTGATGACGCCAGGACTCGCTTTCTTCTACGGCGGCCTCGTCAAGGCCAAGAGCGTCAT
>DASQLG010000088.1:0-15774 GCA_035630115.1 Microbacterium sp.
GCGGCTGCGCAGGACGCGCACGCCCGCCGTGATCGTCACCCTGGCCATGGTGCGCGGCCACGCACCGCGCAACGGCGGTGCGAAGCTCGTCGTGTCGCCGGAGGAGCTCTTCGGCACGGTGGGCGGCGGAAACCTCGAGGCCACAGCGATCGACGCCGCACGGCAGATGCTCGCCGACGGTTCTGCCGAACCTTGACTGCTCACGCTGACCCTCAGCGACAAGGCCACCACCGAGTACGGCGTCCAATGCTGTGGAGGCGAAGTCACCATGCTGCTCGAACCGGTCCGCGCGGTACCGTCCGTCGCGATCTTCGGCCTCGGCCATGTCGGCCTGGAGCTCGCCCGCATCCTCGCCCGGCAGGAGGTGGAGTTGCATCTCGTCGACGCGCGCGCGGAGATGCTTCATGCCGATCGCGTGGGTGAGCCGGGCGCGACCGGTGTCCTCGCCGACGCGGTGGCCACGGTGCGCCTGCACCACGAGCCGGTTCCCGAGGCCGCCCTCGCCGAGCTGCCCGACGGCACGCACGTGCTGATCATGACGCACGATCACGTCGAAGACCTCGCCATCACCGACCAGGCGCTCCGTCGCGGGGCACTCGGCTCGATCGGCCTGATCGGGTCGGCATCGAAGTGGGCGCGCTTCCGCGCGAAGCTCACCGAACTCGGGCACACCGAGGACGATCTTGCTCGGGTGACGACCCCGATCGGCATCCCCGAGGTCGCGGGGAAGGCTCCGGCATCCATCGCGGTGAGCGTGGCCGCCCGCATCCTTCAGCTGATCGAGGCCGCGGCGCCCGCCCGGCCCGTCTAGGCTGCCGCGGCCACCACGGCGGCGATCGCCGACGTGAAGAAGGGCACGCCGTCCAGACCCGAGCGCATCGCGGACGGGGTGTTCGGGCCGAAGCCCTCCTCGACCGCGTGCTCGGGGTGCGGCATGAGGCCGACCACGTTGCCGCGCTCATTCGTGAGTCCGGCGATGTCGCGGAGCGAGCCGTTCGGATTCACCCCGAGGTAGCGGAACGCCACCAGGCCCTCGCCCTCGAGCCGGTCCAGCTCGGACTCCGCGGCGATGTACCCGCCGTCGGCGTTCTTGAGCGGGATGACGATCTCCTGGCCATCGGTGAAGTCCGAGGTCCAGGCGGTGTCGGCGTTCTCCACGCGAAGCCTCTGATCGCGGCGGACGAACTGCTGGTGCGCGTTGCGGATGAGTCCGCCCGGCAGCAGCTGGGCCTCCACGAGCATCTGGAATCCGTTGCAGATGCCGAGCACCGGCATCCCCACCGCAGCGGCATCCTTCACCTCGGCCATGATGGGCGCGAGCGCGGCGATGGCGCCGGCCCGCAGGTAGTCGCCGTAGCTGAAGCCGCCGGGCAGCACGAGAGCGTCGACGCCGTCGAGGTCGTGCGAGCCGTGCCAGAGGGCGACGGGCTCGCCTCCCGCGACGCGGATCGCGCGCTGCGCGTCGCGGTCATCGAGCGAACCGGGAAACGTGATGACCCCGATGCGCACGCCCGGAAGACCGCTCACTCCACGACCTCGATGCCCACGACATCTTCGATAACGGAGTTCGACAGGATCTCGTCCGCGATCTCTCGCGCCTTGGCCAGGACGTCCTCGCCGACCTCGCCCTCGACGGTGAGCTCGAAGCGCTTGCCGATGCGGACGGCGCTGAAGTCGGAGACCCCGAGCCGCGAGAGCGCGCCCGTCACGGCTTTGCCCTGCGGGTCGAGGAGTTCGGCTTTGGGCATGACGTCGACGACGATGATGGGCATATGAATTCTCCTGGCGGCCGAAGGCCGCAGCTGATCGGTCGTTGAGCGACGAGCGCAGCGAGGAGCCGAAACGCCGGATGTCGCGGGCGGGCGTGTCCCCCCAGTCTACGGCTGCGGCATCCCAGGCTCTGGCGGACGGATCGCGGGCGTCGTGACCGAACTGTGACGATCCCATGGGAGCGCTCCCTTGACTTCGTGGGAGCGATCCCATAGCGTGACTTCCGATCGGTGGGATCGCTCCCACGACACCGTGGGGTAGAGCGATCGGCTCGAAACCCGAACATCAGTACCACCTGCAATACACATCAAACCCTGACAACACAAAGGAGTGACAGTGAACTCACGTGCCTTCCGCAGGAGCGCCGTGGCCGTCGCCGCGTTCTCGGCTTCCGCCCTCGTGCTCGCCGGCTGTGCGGGCAGCAGCGGCGACGCGCCGTCTGCCGACCCGAACGAGGAGATCACCCTCACGATCGCCACGTTCAACAACTTCGGCTACACCGATGAACTCCTTCAGGAGTACATGGATGAGAACCCGAACGTGAAGATCGTCCACAACAAGGCCGCCGAATCCGCCGACGCCCGTGCGAACTACTTCCAGAAGCTCGGCAAGGAAGGCCTCGCCGACATCGAGGCCGTCGAGATCGACTGGTTCGCCGAGGCCATGCAGTACTCCGACCTGCTGGCCGAGGTGCCCGACAGCGCCAAGGGCCGCTGGCTGGACTGGAAGGAAGCCGGCGCCACCGACGGAGACGGACGCCTCGTGGGCTTCGGAACCGACATCGGCCCCCAGTCGATCTGCTACCGCTCCGACCTTTTCGCGGCGGCGGGCCTGCCCACCGACCGCGCCGACGTCGCGGCACTCTTCGAGGGCGACTGGAACCACTTCCTCGACATCGCCGACCAGTACAAGGCCGCCACCGGCAAGCCGATGATCGACTCCGCCAATTCGGTGCTCCAGGGCATCGTCAACCAGATGGAGTTCACCTACGACGAGCCCGACGGCACCGTGATCGCGACCACCAACCCGGAGATCGAGGACGCGTACAACCTCGTCGTCGAGCGCGCCATCCCGAACTCGGCGTACTCCGGTCAGTGGAGCGACGACTGGAACGCGTCGATGACGAACGGCGAGTTCGCCGCGATGCTGTGCCCGGGCTGGATGCTGGGTGTCATCTCGGGCAACGCTCCCGACGTCACCGGGTGGGATGTCGCAGACGTCTTCCCGAACGGCGGAGGCAACTGGGGCGGCTCATACCTGACCGTCCCGGCCAACGGCGCCAACGTCGACGCAGCGCTCGCGCTGTCCGACTGGCTGACCGCTCCCGAACAGCAGATCAAGGCGTTCGCCGAGGCCGGCACGTTCCCGAGCCAGCTCGAGGCGTACGAGAACCCGGAGCTGACGGACTTCATCAACCCGTACTTCAACGACGCCCCCACCGGTGAGATCGGCGCCAGCCGCGCCGAGGCCGTCACGGTCGCACCGTACAAGAGCGCGGACTACTTCAAGTACCACGACGCGCTCCAGAACGCGGTCAACCGCGTCTTCGACGGACTCGAAGACCAGCAGACCTCCTGGGACACCTGGGTCGCAGAGGTCGAAGCCTTCTGATGATCTGATCGAGAGCGGGCCGCGTCGCGTCGTCACGAACGCAGCGGCGCGGCCCGCACTCGTCCCTTCCGCCGATCCCGCCGATCCCGCCGATACGGAGCCCTCACGTGACCGCGACCGACACCCGCAGAATCCGGACGTCACCGGAGTCACCCCCACCCGGCGCAAAGCAGCCGCGGGTGCTGTCCTTCAGCCACCGACTGAGCAAGTGGGATCTCAAGCTCTCGCCGTACCTCTACATCTCCCCGTTCTTCGTGCTCTTCGCGATCGTGGGCCTCTTCCCGATCGTGTTCACCGCGATCATCTCGTTCCAGGAGTGGGACCTGGTCCGCAATTCCGGAACCTTCGTCGGATTCGACCAGTACACCTGGATCCTCAGCCAGCCGCAGTTCTGGACGGCCCTTCGCAACACCTTCAGCATCTTCCTGCTGTCGTCGGTGCCCCAGCTGATCATCGCGATCTTCATCGCGGCGATGCTCGACCGCAACATCCGCGCCAAGACGTTCTGGCGCATGAGCGTGCTGCTCCCCTTCGTCATGGCGCCCGTCGCCGTCGCGCTGATCTTCAGCAACATGTTCGGCGACAACCACGGTCTCGTGAACAACATCCTCACCGACATCGGCCTGAACCCGATCCCATGGCACAAGGACCCGTTCTGGAGCCACGTCGCGATCGCGACCATGGTCAACTTCCGCTGGACCGGCTACAACGCCCTGATCCTGCTCGCCGCCATGCAGGCGGTGCCGCGCGAGTACTACGAGGCGGCCACCGTCGACGGCGCGAACGCGTTCCGTCAGTTCTTCAGCATCACGCTTCCGTCGCTGAAGCCCACTCTCATCTTCGTCATCATCACCTCGACGATCGGCGGCCTGCAGATCTTCGACGAGCCGCGCATGTACGACAACACGGGCGAGGGCGGGCCGGCTCAGCAGTGGCTGACGATCACGCTGTATCTGTACAACATCGGCTGGGGCGAGTTCAACTTCGGCCGCGCCGCGGCACTCGCGTGGATCCTGTTCATCATCATCCTGGTCATCGGCCTGATCAACCTGCTCATCACTCGTCGCCTCGTGCGCGACGAAGGCGGTCGAGGCGTGGTCCGTCCGCGCCGCGGCCGGAAGGGAATCCAGCGATGACCTCCATCAGCACCCCGCCCCTCGCGATCGTCGAAGAGGGGATCCCGAACGCGAAGGCGAGCCGGCGCAACCAGCGCACCACGAAGATCCGCGGCGTCCGCGCCGGGAAATGGGTCTACCTCGGCCTCGGTGTCGTGGCCGTCTCGGCGCTCTTCCCCTACTACTGGTCGTTCCTGATCGGCTCGGGCGACGCGTCCACGATCAACGACCCCGACATGTCGTGGCTGCCCGGCGGCAACTTCATCGCCAACGCGCTCTCGGTCGTGAACGACCCGGCAGTCAACTTCTGGCTCGCGCTGTGGAACTCGATCTTCAGCTCGACCGTGATCGCGGCATCCGTCGTGCTCTTCTCCACCCTCGCGGGGTGGGCCTTCGCGAAGCTCAAGTTCCGCGGGGGCAGGTGGCTGCTCGCGTTCATCGTCGCCACGATGGCCGTGCCGATGCAGCTGGGTGTCGTGCCCCTGTACATCCTGTTCGCCGACATCGGCTGGACCGGCAACATCGGGGCGATCATCATCCCCGCGCTCACGAGCGCGTTCGGGGTGTTCTGGATGACGCAGTACCTGAGCCAGTCGGTTCCCGATGAGCTGATCGAGGCCGCGCGCGTCGACGGCGCCTCGCAGCTGCGCACCTTCTGGACCGTGGGCGTCGTGGCCGCGCGTCCCGCCGCGGCGATGCTGTTCCTGTTCACCTTCGTCAACGCGTGGAACAACTTCTTCTGGCCGTTCATCGTGCTCGACCGGCAGAGCCCGACGCTTCCGGTCGCGCTGTCGCTGCTGCAGTCCAACTATTTCGTCGACTACTCGATCGTCCTCGCGGGCGTACTGCTGGCCACCGTCCCGCTTCTGATCCTGTTCGCCGTCGCCGGCAAGCAGCTCGTCAGCGGCATCATGGCCGGTGCGGTGAAGGGCTGAGATGACCACCGAGATCAGAGAGGCCTCTGCGCGCATGCCCGAAAGCGGTCCGCGCGCGTTCCCGACGAACTTCCTGTTCGGTGCCGCCACGGCCGCGTACCAGATCGAAGGTGCCGCTCTGCAGGACGGGCGCCGCGACTCCATCTGGGATGCCTTCAGCCGGGTTCCCGGTGCGGTGATCAACGCCGACAACGGCGACGTGGCGTGCGATCACTACCACCTGTACGGCGACGACGTGGCGCTCATGAAGTCCATGGGTCTGCAGACGTACCGCTTCTCGACGTCGTGGTCGCGCGTGCGCCCCGACGGCGGCGCGCTCAACATCGCCGGCGTCGACTTCTATCAGCGCCTGGTCGACGAGCTGCTCGATGCCGGCATCCTGCCGTGGCTGACGCTGTATCACTGGGACCTCCCGCAGGCGCTCCAGGACAACGGCGGCTGGGCCGTGCGCGACACCGCCGAGCGCTTCACCGAGTACGCGCTGGACATGCACGACGCCCTCGGCGATCGGGTGAACGTGTGGACCACGCTGAATGAGCCGTGGTGCTCGTCGTTCCTCAGCTACACCGCCGGGCTGCACGCTCCCGGGCACTACAGCAAGACCGAGGGGATGCTGGCCGCCCACCACCTGCTGCTGGGCCACGGTCAGGCGGTTCGGGAGCTGCGTGCGCGAGATTCCTCCCTGAACCTCGGCATCACCCTCAATCTCACGGTGGCCGATCCGGTCGACCCGACCGATCCGGCCGACCTCGACGCGGCACGGCGGATCGACGGGCAGTTCAACCGCTGGTTCCTCGACCCGATCTTCCGCGGCTCGTACCCGCAGGACATCTTCGACGAGATCGCCGACGACGAACTGCGCGCGGCGATCCTCCCCGGAGACTTCGAGGCGATCTCCACCCCGATCGACACCTTGGGCGTGAACTACTACCACGGCGAGTTCGTCGGCGGCAACGCGCCGCTCGTGCCGCCGAAAGCCGGCGACGCCCCGACCGATCGGCTCGGCGAGTCGCCGTTCCCGTCGTCGGACGGCATCTTCTGGCACGAGCGCGGGCTGCCCCGCACTCCCATGAACTGGGAAGTGCAGCCGGAAGGCCTCACCCGCCTGCTCGTGCGGGTGTCGGACGAATACGCGGCGCCCGCCGGCACCGCGCTGTTCGTGACCGAGAACGGCGCGGCGTACGACGACGAGCCGGTCCTCGAGGACGGTGTCGTGCGGGTGCACGACGACGAGCGGGTCGACTTCGTGCGGCTGCACCTCGCGGCGATCCTCGACGCGGTGGATGCCGGTGTCGATGTGCGCGGATACTTCTACTGGTCGCTGCTGGACAACTTCGAGTGGGCATGGGGCTACGAGAAGCGATTCGGTATCGTGCGAGTCGACTACGACACGCAGGAGCGCTCGATCAAGGACAGTGGCCGGGAGTACGGCCGCATCATCAGAGCGCGAGCGCTCGATGACATCGAGCCGACGTCGGCGATAGCAGGGGCGTAGCATTCGGAGGCATCCGAACGATCCGAGAGGGCACGGCATGAGCGCCGACACGACGACCGACGCTGCGCGAGCGCCCGCCACGATCGAGGAGGTCGCCGCGGCCGCGGGCGTCTCTCGCTCGACGGTGTCGCGGGTCGTCAACGGATCGACGGCGGTGAGTCCGAGCGCGCTCGAGTCGGTGCAGCGGGCCATCGCCGAGCTCAACTACGTGCCCAACCGCGCCGCGCGTTCGCTCGCCAGGAGGCAGACCCTCGCGATCGCGCTCGTGGTGCCCGAAGACACGACCCGCTTCTTCGGCGACCCCTTCCTCGCGTCGGTCGTGTCGGGCATCAACGCCCGCCTCAGCCGCTCGGACTATGTGCTCAACCTGTTCATCGCGAGCGATGACGCCGGCGACAAGACCACGAGCTACGTGCGCGGCGGCAGCATCGACGGCGCGATCATCGTGTCGCACCACACGAGTGACACCTTCATAGACCGCATCGCGGCCGCGGTGCCGGTCGTCTACGGCGGCCGCCCGGTGCGCGACCGTGAGAACGCCTATTACGTCGACGTCGACAACATCCAGGGCGGACGCGAAGCCACGTCCTACCTCATCGAGCGGGGGTATCGCCGCATCGGCACGATCACCGGTCCGCTCACGATGCCCGCCGGCATCGACCGCCTGCAGGGCTTCCGCGACGCGCTCGCCGCCGCGGAACTCGACGAGGACACGGTGGAAGACGGCGACTTCACCGCCGACGGCGCGGCGGGCGCGATGCAGCGCATCCTCGACCGGGGTGAGCATCCGGAGGCCATCTTCGTCGCGAGCGACCTCATGGCCCGCGGCGCGCTGTCGGTGCTCGCGGCGGCGGGCCTGCGCGTGCCCGACGACATCGCGATCATCGGCTTCGATGACTCCCCCGTCGCGACGTCCGTCTCGCCGCAGCTCACCACCGTGCGCCAGCCGTCCTTCGCCCAGGGCGAGCAGATGGCCGAGGTGCTGCTCGCCCTGCTGGCAGGACGCGACCCGCAGCACGTGACGATGCTCGACACCGAGCTGGTCATCCGCGACAGCGCGTGACGCGCGCTCAGGACGTGAGGCGGGCGAGCAGCTCGCGGTAGCGCGCCGCCGTGCGCGCGACGACCTCTGCGGGCAGCTGTGGCGGGGTGCCCGTCTTGTCCCAGTGGGCGGCGAGCCAGTCACGCACGATCTGCTTGTCGAAGCTCGCCATCCGCTCGGCGGGGGTCGTGCCCGACCGCCAGGCCGCGGCATCCCAGTACCGCGACGAGTCGCTCGTGAGCACCTCGTCGGCCAGCGTCATCACGCCCGCCTCGTCGATGCCGAACTCGAACTTCGTGTCGGCGAGGATGAGCCCGCGCGCCTCGGCGATGCGCGATGCGCGCCGGTAGACCTCGAGCGACAGGTCCCGCAGCTCCGCCGCGCGCTCCACGCCGACGAGCTCGATCGTGCGCTCATATGAGATGTTCTCGTCGTGCTCGCCCATCGGAGCCTTGAACGCCGGCGTGAAGATGGGCTCGGGCAGCCGGTCGCCGTTCTCCAGGCCGGACGGCAGTGGGATGCCGCACACCGTGCCGCTGTCCTGATACTCGGTCCAGCCCGATCCGGTCAGATACCCGCGAACGACGCATTCGATCGGCTGCATCTCGAGGCCTTTGACGAGCATCGCCCGCCCGACGACCGCGGCGGGGATCAGTGCACGGAGTCCGTCGGCATCCAGCACACGATCGGCCGCGAGATGGTTCGGGATGCCTCGCTCGCCGTCGCCGCCCGTAACGAGCCGGTCGAACCACCACAGGCTGAGCGTGGTCAGCAGCACCCCCTTGTCGGGAATGCCCGGTTCGAGGACGTGGTCGAACGCGCTCACCCGGTCGCTCGCGACCACCAGCATCAGATCGGCACGGGCATCGCCCGGAGAATCGGCGGGCACGTACAGATCGCGCACCTTGCCGGAATAGACGTGGCGCCAGCCGGGCAGAGCGAGGGGGGAGGTCACCGGCCCATTATCGCGCGGGGGCCGAGGAGGCCGTGGCGCGCATGCCGGGGCTACGGCGTGCTCTCGTCGAGGTACGCGAACGCCTCGCCCAGGAGACCGTCCCAGCGTTGCGCCCCCGCGCCGATGCCGATCGTGAGCCATTCGCGCATCGTGCGCTCGCGGATGACCATGCGCTCAGCGACGCCCTCTTCGACCAGCTCGGTCGCGCGAGACTCGGGAACCTTCACGACCAGCCCGCCGAGATGGCCGACGAACGCGAAGACCTTGCCGCGGACGCGCAGCCCCTGACTGCCGAACATCGGGCCGATGTCCACGTCCGGACGCTCCAGATATCGTTCCGCGATCGGATCGAAGATCGCATGGGCCCGCTCGAGCGTCTCGGCATCCTTCGTCACGCGTCATCCTCCTGCGGCCACGGTAGCCGCCGTGTCCGACGTCCGGTGTATAGTCCAGTTGGACTATACGAAACGGGGTGATCGGGTGACGGATGCTGCAGCGAAACTGACACCGCTCGGAGTCGTCGTCCTCGCTCTCCTGCGCGAGGGCGACATGCATCCCTACGAGATGCTGCGGCTGCTGCGGCAGCGCCGCAAGGACCGGGTGGTCGCGATCTCCAACGGCACGTTCTATCACACCGTGTCGCGGCTCGAAGCGGCCGGTCTGCTCACCGAGGTCGGGGTGGATCGCGGGGGCAATCGTCCCGAGCGCACCACGTATGCGCTCACGGCCCAGGGCTACGACATCGTGGCGGACTGGGTGCGCCGCGAGCTGCCCCGGATCGACCGGCCCGCGCAGTTCCGGGTCGCGCTCACCGAAGCGCACAACCTGCCGCGCGACGAGGTCGTCGATCTCCTCACCGCGCGCCGCGCGCTCGTCGCGGCCGATCTGGCCGCCCACCGAGCGTCGCTCGCTCGCACGCATTCGAAGGAGGTTCCCGCGCAGTTCGTCATCGACATCGAACGCGCAGAGGCGATCCTCGCTGCCGACGTGACGTGGCTCGACGGGCTGCTCCTCCGCCTGACCGCCCGCGAGATCGCGTGGGGATGGTCGGAGATCCCGCCCGACACGCTGGAGAAGCTCCGCGCACACCGAGAGGCCCTCACGACATGACCGATCCTTCGACCCGGTTGTCGAGGAGCGGCGAAGCCGCGTCTGGAGACACAGGAACCGTCGGTACTCGGGCAGCGGCATCCGTTCGCCGCACGAACCCTCGGGAACGCAGTCCGTGGCCGGCACTCTGGGCACTGGTCATCGGGTTCTTCATGATCCTGGTCGACACGACGATCGTCTCGGTCGCCAATCCGGCGATCAAGGCGGCGCTCGACCCTGATACCAACAACCTCGACAACGTGGTGTGGGTCACCTCGGCGTACCTGCTGGCCTACGCGGTGCCGCTGCTGATCACCGGACGCCTCGGCGACCGATTCGGCCCGAAACGGGTCTACCTGGTCGGGCTGGTGGTGTTCACGCTCGCCTCTCTCTGGTGCGGGTTCTCGGGCACCCTCGAGATGCTCATCCTCGCCCGCGCCGTGCAGGGGCTCGGCGCCGCGCTCATGACACCGCAGACGATGGCGGTCATCACCCGGACGTTCCCGCCCGATCGACGTGGAGCGGCGATGGGCCTGTGGGGTGCGACCGCCGGCGTGGCGACCCTGGTCGGCCCGCTCGCGGGCGGACTGCTCGTCGACGGCTTCGGGTGGGAGTGGATCTTCTTCATCAACGTGCCGGTCGGGATCGTGGCCTTCGTCATGGCATGGGTGTTCGTGCCGAACCTCCCGACCCACCCGCACCGCTTCGACATGCTCGGTGTCGTCCTGAGTGCCGTCGGCCTGTTCCTGATCGTCTTCGGCCTCCAGGAGGGGGAGCACTACGACTGGGGAGTGATCTGGGGGCCGATCACCGTCTGGATGCTGATTCTCGCGGGTGTCATCGTGATGGGCATCTTCATCTGGACGCAGGCGCGGACCAAGAACGAACCGCTCGTGCCGCTCGAGCTGTTCAAGGAGCGCAATTTCGCGATCTCGAACCTCGCGATCGCGACGGTCGGGTTCACGGTGACCAGCATGTCGCTGCCGCTGATGTTCTACATCCAGCTGGCCCGCGGACTCACCCCCACCCAGGCCGCCCTCCTGCTGATTCCGATGGCGCTGCTGACCGGCGTCCTCGCGCCGTTCGCGGGCAAGCTGCTCGACCGGACCGACCCCCGATTCCTCCTCGTGCCGGGCCTCCTGCTGGTCTCGGGATCTCTCGCCTGGTACGCGTCGCTCATGAGCGCCGACACCCCGATCTGGATGTTCCTGCTGCCCTCGGCGATGATGGGCATCGGCAACGCGGGCATGTGGGGGCCGCTCGCGACCACCGCGACGCGGAACCTGCCGATGAGTCAGGCGGGTGCGGGCGCCGGCATCTACAACACGACGCGCACCGTCGGCTCGGTGATCGGCTCCGCCGCCATCGCGGCCTTCATGCAGAGCCGCCTCGAGGCGAATCTTCCGGGTGCCGGCGACGCGGCCGGGGGCTTCGAGGGGGGCACGCTGCCCGATTTCGTGGTCGACGGCTTCTCCACCGCGATGGCGCAGGCGATCCTGCTGCCCGCCGCCACTCTGCTGATCGGTGTCGTGGCGGTGCTGTTCCTCCGTCGGCCGCGAGCCTCAGGCGATGCCGAATGGCACGCCGCGAACCGCGCTCTCGCGGCGGAAGCGGCCGCGCGCGACAGCGCGGACGCGGCAGACTGAATCGGGCAGCCCGGAGCGGGCTCAGTCCTCGACGACGCGGGCGGCGATGTCGGTGCGGTACTGACCGCCCTCCAGCCCGATCTGCGCCAGCGCGAGATACGTGCGTTCGCGGGCCTCGGCGAAGGTGGTTCCGAGGCCGACCACGTTGAGCACGCGCCCGCCGGTCGCGATGAGGGTGTCGCCGCCCTCGGCGGCGGTCGCCGCGTGAGCGAGGTGAACCCCCTCGACCGCGGCGGCAGCATCCAGTCCCGACAGGGTGCGGCCGGTCACCGGCGCGGCCGGATACCCCTCGCTTGCGAGCACGACGGTGACGGCGACCGCGTCGGCGAAGGCCGGGCGCGGGCGGTCCTCCAGAGTGCCGGATGCCGCGGCCAGCAGCAGCTGCGACAGCGGATCGAGCAGGCGCGGAAGCACGACCTGGGTCTCGGGGTCGCCGAAGCGCGCGTTGAACTCGATCACCTTGACGCCGTGCGGGGTGAGGATCAGGCCGGCGTACAGCAGTCCGATGAACGGGGTGCCCTCGGCATCGAGCTGCCGGATGACCGGCTCGGCGATGTCGCGGGTGACGAGGTCGACGAACGCCTGCTCGCCGCCGAACGGCTCGGCCAGCCACGGCAGCGGCGAGTACGCCCCCATGCCGCCCGTGTTCGGCCCAGAGTCGCCGTCACCGAGGCGCTTGAAGTCCTGCGCGGGGCTGAGCGGCAGCACGTGGTCGCCGTCGCTGAGGAAGAACAGCGACACCTCCGGGCCGGAGAGGAACTCCTCCACCAGCACCGCGCCGGACGGCAGGAAGGATGCCGCATGCGTGAGCGCGGCGGTGCGGTCGTCGGTGACGATCACGCCCTTGCCCGCGGCGAGGCCGTCGGCCTTGACGACGTACGGCGAGCCGAACTCGTCGATCGCGGCGGCGGTCTCGGCGAGCGTCGTCGCGCGGATCGCACGGCCGGTGGGCACGCCCGCGGCATCCATGATCCGCTTGGCGAACGTCTTGGATCCCTCGAGCTGCGCGGCCGCCCGACCGGGGCCGAACACCGGGATGCCGCGCCCCCGCAACGCGTCGGCGACGCCGGCGACCAGCGGCGCCTCCGGGCCGATGACCACCAGGTCGATGTCGTGCTCGTTCGAGAATTCAGTGACGTCGGCGGGGCTGTTCGGGTCGAGCTCGACGATCATGGCATCGCGGGCGATGCCGGCATTGCCTGGGGCGGCGAAGACGTCGTGCGGAGCATCCTCCGAACGCAGCGCGAGGATGATGGCGTGCTCGCGCGCGCCCGAGCCGAGGACGAGGATTCTCACACTGTCAGACTACCGACGGTGCCACTCGGCCCCAGCGGTGGGAGAATTGGCTCATGGCAGCCAGGCGCGGGGATCCCGCCGGCGAGAGCGTCGACGATGAGCACGTCGTCGATCAGGAAGTCCTGCCCGTCGTCGTCCACCACTCGCCGCGCTACGGTCATTTCCTCGCCATCGGAATCGTCGTGGGCCTGCTCGCGGCTGCCGTCCTCACCTTCCTCTCCGGGCTCGACGACGACCCGGGCGGCCCCATGTCGACGGGAGTCGGGGGAGTCCTGCGCGTCTTCGCGGTCTACGCAGCCGTGTGCGTCGGGGTGGGCCTGCTCGTGATGGGCCTGCTCGCGATCACGCTGGATCGGCACTCGCTGAAGCGGGCCCGAGCCGCCCACGCGGAGCACGCCACCACGCTCGTGATGAACCTCGATGCGCCGGCGAACGACGACGTGCCGCTCTGGGTGCGCGATGCCGACGACCTGACGGGGCCGCGATAGCCGATTTCGGTGTCGTCGCGCTGGCGTAGCGTGAACGGATGCCGCGCAGAATCACGACCGATGAAGGCCGCGCCGCGCTCGCCGCGGTGCGCGCGGCGGCCGCGGACTCGCGGACGCCGGTGCGCGCCGACCTCGCGACCGCAGTGCGCTACCTGCTGCAGCTGCTCGCAGAGAAGGCGCCCGGCGGCGCGGTGGAAGTGCGGGTGCCGCCGTTCGGCGCCGTGCAGGTGATCGAGGGTCCGCGTCATACCCGCGGCACGCCGCCGAATGTCGTCGAGACCGACCCGGCGACATGGATCGCGCTGGCGACGGGCGAGGAGAAATGGGCGGATGCCGCGGCCGCCGGCCGCATCCGCGCTTCCGGCATCCGCGCCGACCTCACCGACGTCCTGCCGCTGCGGCCCTGATCCCCGGCGCCGCCGTTCCGCCCGCGGTGAGAGAATGGTTCCATGGCCGACCAGCCGGAGACCCCCGACGAAACCGATGCCCCGGCATCCGTCGTCTCGAACGACGCCGAACCCTCGGCCATCATCGTGGACCACATCGAGACCGTGCGGGTGCGCCGCGCGCCGAAGTACTCCGTCTTCCTCGCGGTCGGCGCGGGTCTGGGCATCGTGGTCGCGATGATCCTGACGTTCGTCTACAACGGCACCGCCGGCATCAGCCCCAACACCGGGCTGGTCTACTCGCAGACGCAGGTGTTCGGCTTCCTCTCGCTCATCTTCGTCACGGTCGGCGTGGTGGCCGGCGGTGTGACCGCGCTGATCCTCGACCGGGTGCTCGCACGGCGCACCCGCGAGGTCACGGTCGACCGAGAGAGCGTCCGCATCGAGGACTGATCCCGTGACGCCCGGGGTCAGGCCAGTTCGGCGATGATGGGGTGGATTGCCGCGTCGAAGGCGACGACGTCTCCGCGCAGGCCGTCGGTGACGGCGATCGTGAGCGATCCGATCCACCACACGCCCCGCTGGGTGAGCGGCAGCACCTGCACGTTCAGCTCGAACGAGTGCGCCCTGCGCCCGACCTGGCGCTCGTGCTCGGCGATCGCGCTCGCGTAGGCGCGGTAGGAGACGCCGGGCTTGGCGGCGGAGTCCTTGCGGTACCGCTCGTGTGCGGATTGCGAGAACGCGAGCGCCTCGCCCGCATACGGCAGGATGGCGTCTCGCAGCACTTCAGAGCCCTGCGCGGGCAGCGCGACCAGGGTCTCGAACCCGTCGACGAGCTCGAGCGGCACGGGCGAGGGGTGCGCCGTCGGCTCGACGGTCATCGCCCAGTACTCGCGCCATTGGCGTTCCAGCAGCGCCTGCGCCTCCTCGGCGCGGTCATTCACACGCGGAGGGATGCCGCGCAGGTGCGGCAGCTCATCGGGGGAGCGGATGCCGAGGACCTGGCGCAGATACAGGGCAAGCAGAACCTGCCGGCCCGCGTCCTCGCGGATCAGCCACTCTGGAGAGCCCGTCCCGCCCATGCCGTCCAGTCTACGGCGGGCCCGGACACCGGTGCGGGAGTCGCGGAGGGGTTTGGGGCGCGCGTGCCCGATCGGGCGCAGGCTGCCCGCCCCGATCGAAGGATCCCGCCCCGAACCGGGAGACGGCTCCGGCGACGAAGCGCGCGGCATCCGGGCGACTCGCCCGCCGGTAGGCTGGAGGCGTGGCCTCACCCTCCCGCGACGCCCCTTCCTCGTCAGGAAGTGCGCCAGTGAATCCCTATGCCGCGGCCGGGGTCGATACGGCTGCGGGCGACCTCGCGGTGGAGCTGATGAAGTCGGCGGTGCGGCGCACGCACGGCCCCGAGGTGCTTGGCGGTGTCGGCGGATTCGCCGGCCTCTTCGATGCCTCCGCGCTGCGCACGTACGCCCGGCCCCTGCTGGCGACGAGCACCGACGGCGTGGGCACGAAGGTCGCGATCGCCCAGGCGATCGACAAGCACGACACGATCGGGCTCGACCTGGTGGGCATGGTCGTCGACGACATCGTCGTGGTGGGGGCGAAGCCGCTCTTCATGACGGATTACATCGCGTGCGGCAAGGTCTTCCCCGAGCGCATCGCCGACATCGTGCGCGGCATCGCCGCCGGCTGCGCGGAGACCGGCACGGCTCTCGTCGGCGGCGAGACAGCCGAGCACCCCGGTCTCCTGGGCATCAACGACTACGACGTCGCGGGCGCGGCGACCGGGGTAGTCGAGGCCGATGCGCTGCTGGGGGCCGACCGCGTCGGCGACGGCGACGTCGTGCTGGCGCTCGCGTCGAGCGGTCTGCACTCCAACGGCTACTCGCTCGTCCGCCACATCGTGACGCGCGCGGGCATCCAGTACGGCGACAACGCGCCCGACC
>DASQLG010000089.1:0-57236 GCA_035630115.1 Microbacterium sp.
CCCCGGCCAGGGCTCCCGAGCCGAACTGCGCGCTCGTGACGAAGTCGACGATCGCGGTGCGGGCCCCCTCCAGCTGGTCGTCTGTGGGGGCGAACGGGAGGTCCTGAATCCAGGCGATGAGAGTCTGGAAGCCCTCTTCACCCTGCGCGTCCAGCTCGTCCCACTGGCCGCGCACGGCCCAGACGATGAGCCATCCCACGCCGCCCAGGATGAGGACGATCGCGAGGAGCGTGATGACAGACGCCAGCGCCGAGGGCACCCCGCGGCGTCGCATCCAGTGCATCGCGGGGGCGAACGCGGACGCGAAGATGAGGGCGAGAAGCACCGGGATGGTCACCACGGTCACCGACCTCAGCCCGATGAACAGCAGCGTCGCTATGCCGAGCACGATGAGCGTCTGCAGCGACCGGGTCGCCAGGCGACCGAAGCCGTCGGCCCACATGCCCAAGGGCGGCTTCTCGACCATCGCATCGACGATGGCGCCGGCGGGCGGACGCGGAGGTGTGCGGCGGAACAGGCCCATGCGTCGACCGTAGGCCCTCGCCGGGCCGTGCGGGTCAGGGTTGCGATGTCGGTGCCGCGCGGGTATGTGCGCGGACCGACCCGGGCGCACTCAGGCGAATGCGCCGACGCCCGTGATGTCGCGGCCGATCAGCAGTGCCTGGACGCTCTCGGTGCCCTCGTAGGTGTGGATCGACTCGATGTCGGCCATGTGACGCATGACACGGTGCTCGAGAAGGATGCCGTTGCCTCCGAGCATGTCGCGAGCGACGCTCGCGATCCGCCGAGCGGCGCGGGTGTTGTGATACTTCGCGAGTGAGGCCTGCGTGGGCTGCAGCTGACCGGCCAGCTCGAGATCGGCCAGCCGCCGGCAGAACAGCTGCATTCCGGTGAGCTCGTCGAGCATCTGGGTGAGGCGCTCCTGGACCATCTGGAACCCGACGAGCCGCTTGCCGAACTGCACCCGCTCCCTGGCGTAGCTCAGGGCCGACTCGTAGCAGGCCGTCGCGTGCCCGAGTGCCGACCACGCGACACCCGAGCGGGTGGCGTACAGCACGGTCGAGGCATCCTTGAAGGTCCTGGCGCCCGGCAGCACGGCGTCCGCCGGAACCCGCACGTCGGTCAGGGTGATGTGCGCCTGGTGTATCGCCCGCAACGACGCCTTGCCGAGGATCGGCTTCCCCTCGTAGCCCGCCGTCTCCTGCGGAACGAGGAAGCAGCGCACCGTGCCGCGTCCGTCGTCTGTCGGCACTCGCGCCCACACGAACGTGATGCCACCGGATGCCCCATTGCCGATCCACTTCTTCGCGCCGTTGAGCACCCACTCGTCGCCGTCGCGCCGCGCCTCGGTCTCCAGCGACACCGAGTCCGATCCGTGGTCGGGCTCGGTCAGGGCGAACGCGGCGAGCACGTCGCCGCTGGCAACCGACTGCAGGTAGCGGGCCTTCTGCTCATCGCTGCCGAACAGCGCCAGCGTCCGCAGCGCGAGGCCTCCCTGCACGGCGAGGATCGTGCCCATGGAGCCGTCGCCGCGCGAGACCTCCATGTTGACGAGTCCCGCGGCGAGCGGGGAGAGGTGCGTGATGCCGTCGTGGTCGATGCCGTCGGTGAAGAGGTCGAGCTCGCCCATCCGGCGTGCGAACTCGACGTTGTACTCGGCGCGATCCCAGTAGTCGTCGATCACCGGGATCACCTCGTCGGCGAAGGTCTTGGCGCGGTCCCACGCCGCGCGGTCGGCGGCCGGGATGTCGCGGAAGACCGCGTAGAAGTCGGTGTCCAGTCGGTCGCTCAGGTCGTAGCCCTCGACGCGCTGCCCGGGGATCGGCGTGAATTCGGTGACGTCGGCCATGCTGCACTCCTGTTCGACCGCGGATGCCCGCACGACGATAGTACCGGAACCGAGTTTCGAAATGTGTGGAACTCAGTATCAGCGACTTGCGGACGGTCGAGCGCGGTTCAGTCGGAGAAGGTGATCAGCTGACGCAGCTCGGATCCCAGCGCGAGACGGTCCATCGCCTCGTTCAGCTCGTCGAGACGGATGCGGGAGGACACGAGTCTCTCCAGGGGCAGCCGGCCCGTGCGCCACAGATCGACGAAGCGCGGGATGTCGCGACTGGGCACCGCGGAGCCGAGATAGCTGCCGACGATCGTCCGGGCCTGCGCGGTGAGGACCAGCGGCGACACGCTGGCGCGCGCATCGGGCGCGGGCAGGCCGACCGTGACGGTGGTGCCGCCGGGCGCCGTCAGCTCCAGGGCGGTCTCGAAGGCCCGAGCCGATCCGGCCGCCTCGATCACCACCTGCGCGCGCTCTCCGGCGCCGACCGCATCGGCGGGGGCATACGCCGCGTCAGCGCCGAGCTCGCGCGCGAGCGCGAGCTTGGAGTCGACCGCGTCGACACCGATCACCTCGTGACCGAGCGCGACGGCGACCAGCAGCGCTGCCATCCCCACCCCGCCCAGGCCGACGACGATCACGCGGCTGCCGGGCTCGGGTCGTCCGGCGTTCACGACCGCGCCCCCGCCGGTGAGCACGGCGCATCCGAGAAGGGCCGCGATCTCCGCCGGCACGTCGGCGTCGACGGGCACGACCGACGTGCGGCTCACGACGGCGTGCGAGGCGAAGGCGCTGACACCGAGGTGGTGGTGCACGTCCTCGCGCCCACCGAATCCCCGCCCTGCCCGCTGCAGGCGGATGCCGCCCCCGACGAGCGTCCCGGCGTTGTTGGCGTCCGTGCCGACCTCGCACGGCAGGCGGCCCTCCGTGCGGCATCCCGCGCACGTCCCGCAGCGCGGCAGGAACGTCATCACGACCCGCGTGCCGGGAACGACGTCGGTCACACCGTCGCCGACGTGCTCGACGATGCCGGCCGCTTCGTGGCCGAGGAGCATCGGCGTCGGCCGTCGGCGGTTGCCGTCCACGACGCTGAGGTCGGAGTGGCAGACGCCTGCCGCCTCGATGCGCACGCGCAGTTCGCCGGGCCCGGGCTCGTCGAGATCGAGCGGACCGACCGTGATCGGCCGCGACCGCGCGAACGGAGCCGCGGCGCCGGAGCGCTCGAGGACTGCACCGATGATCTGCATGTCAGCGGGGGGATTCGATGCGTTCGCGCAGCCGTCGGCTGACCTCGGCGGGCGGCATCCGTCGCGGGAACACCGCCACCACGATGTCGTCCGGGCCGCTGACGGTGCCGTCGGGGTGCACGCCGTAACGGCGTCGCACGTCATCGAGCGCGGATCGCAGGATGCCGATCCGCACGCGCGCACCGCGCAGCAGCCGGCGCAGCACGTGGTTGTGCACGGCAGTCACGAGCGCCGCGAACCCGACGGCATCGAGCGGATCGAGCCCGGGGATGGCTTCGCGGAGGTACTGGTCGAACAGGCGCTCGTAGCGGAACACCGTCACGATCTCGCGCTCCCGGAGGGCGGGCACCTGACGCACCACCTGGTACCGGCGGCGCGCGACGTCGGGGTCGGCCGCGAAGTGGCGGAACACGCGCTCGGATGCCTCGCACACCGCAGCCCAGGGGTCCGCGTGGCCCTTCGCGAGCCAGACCCGCAGCTCGTCCAGCAGCACTTCGTGATCGGCGAAGACCACGTCCTCCTTGCCGCCGAACTGGCGGAAGAACGTACTTCGCGACACCCCCGCCGCCTGCGCGATCTGCTCGACCGACGTCGCCTCGAACCCCTGCCGCTCGAAGAGCTCGAGCGCGGCGGCGACGACGCCCGTTCGTGCCGCGGAGGGGGACGGAGTATCGCTCATGTCGACAGAGCCTAGACCCCTCGCGCGGCGCGGGACGCGGCATCCAGCGGTCGTGAACGGCCTCCTGAGGGCAGGGAGGCGACGCCGGTAGACGCGGCGCGCGATGCGGCGTTGACTTGACCCATGACCTCACTGTGGAGGGCCGATGCCGCGTCCGTGGCCGGGACACCGTTCGAACCCGATCAACGTCATGACGTCCTCGTCGTCGGAGCGGGCATCACCGGCCTGTCGACGGCGCTCATGCTCGCGCGGAGAGGCCTGGACGTCGCAGTCCTCGAGGCCGGTGGCATCGGCAACCTGGCCACGGGCGGGAACACCGGGAAGCTCTCGCTGCTGCAGGGAACGGTGCTCTCGACGCTTCGGCGACACCATCCGGCCGGTCTCGTCCGCGCCTACGTCGATTCCAATCGCGACGGAGCCGACTGGCTGACGTCCTTCGCTGAGGAAGCGGGCGTCAGCTACACCCGCCGCACCGCCTACACGTACGCGCAGTCGAGCGACGGAGTCGAGGACGTCGAGGCCGAGTTCGGCGCCGCACGGGAGGCAGGTCTGCCCGTGCGCCGGATGCCGCCGGACGAGCACACCCCGTTTCCCGTCGTCGATGCGGTGGCGCTGGAGGATCAGATCGCGATCGATCCGCAGGCCGTGGCCCTCGCCCTCGCGCGCGCGTTCGTCGCCGAGGGCGGCATCCTCCACACCGGCACGCGTGTGACGCGCGTGCACGTGATCCCCCGCGCCGGCGTCGAGACCGCGGCCGGATCGATGTCGGCCGACCAGGTCGTGCTCGCCACGGCTGCGCCCATCGCATATCGCGGCTTGTACTTCGTCAAGACGCGTGGCCTGCGCTCCTACTGCGTCGCGTTCGCCGTCCCCGGCGACGTGCCCGATGGGCTGTACCTGTCGACCGACGGCCCGACGCGCTCCATCCGGTCGGTGACGCCCGCGGACGGCCCTGGCGAGCGGGCACGGCTGGTCGTCGGCGGCAACGGGCACCCGGTCGGGCGCGCGGACTCCGAGCGCGTCCTCGTGGACGACCTCATCGCCTGGACGCGCCGGCATTTCCCGGGGGCGGAGCCTCTGATGTCGTGGTCGGCGCAGGATTACCAGTCCCACAATCTGATCCCCTTCGTGGGTGCCATGCCGCGCGGCCTCGGCCGAATGCGCGTCGCGACCGGCTACGGCAAGTGGGGACTCTCGAACGGGCCTGCCGCGGCCCTGCGCCTGACCGCGGAGATCACAGCCGTCCCGTCACGGGAGCGGCCGGAGTGGATGGCCACGATCTCCCGGCGGATGACGGTGCCCGCCGATTTCGGCCGCGGCGGTGTGGAGAACCTCCGCGTCGGGTGGGAGCTGACCGCGGGGCGTATCGACGCCCAGCGGATGCCGGTCCCCGTCGTCCGGCCCGCGGAGGGCCAGGGCGTTGTGGCCAGTCGCGGCGCGCATCCGGTCGGCGTCTCCACGGTCGGCGGCACGACGCGCGCCGTCAGTGCCGTCTGCACGCACCTGGGCGGCGTCCTGAGCTGGAACGACGCCGAATGCACGTGGGATTGCCCCCTTCACGCGTCGCGCTTCGCGCCGGATGGGACCCGGATCGAAGGGCCGGCTCTTTCAGACCTCGCCCGGCTGCCCCGGTCGGGGCCGCCGATCGACCGGTAGTAGGCTGGGAAATCGCCGAGTTATCTCGACGTCAAGACGCTTTCTGCGTCCCATCCCCTGTCGCCCCAGCGAAGGAATGCACTGTGGATCTGTACGAATACCAGGCACGTGACCTCTTCGAGAAGTACGAGGTACCGGTGCTCGCCGGCCTCATCGCCGACACGCCCGAGGCGGCGAGGGCCGCTGCCGAGAAGATCGGCGGCGTGGTCGTCGTCAAGGCCCAGGTGAAGACCGGCGGCCGCGGCAAGGCGGGCGGCGTGAAGGTGGCCAAGACCCCCGACGAGGCCTACGAGGCGGCACAGGCCATCCTCGGCCTGGACATCAAGGGGCACGTCGTCAAGCGCGTCATGATCGCCCAGGGCGCTCGCATCGACAAGGAGTACTACTTCTCGGTGCTGTTGGACCGCGCGAATCGCGCGTACCTGTCGCTGTGCAGCGTCGAGGGCGGCATGGACATCGAGGAGCTCGCGGTCGAGCGTCCCGAGGCCCTCGCGCGCATCGCGGTCGACCCCCTGACCGGCATCGACAAGCAGAAGGCCGTCGAGATCGCCGAGGCGGCAGGCTTCGCGCCCGAACTCGTCGACAAGGTGAGCGACGTCTTCGTGAAGCTCTACTCGGTCTACAAGGGCGAGGATGCGACGCTGGTCGAGGTCAACCCGCTCGTGCTGACCGAGGACGGCGAGATCATCGCGCTGGACGGCAAGGTCACGCTCGACGAGAACGCCGACTTCCGTCACGCGGGGCACGCGCTGCTCGAGGACAAGGATGCCGCCGACCCGCTCGAGGCCAAGGCCAAGGAGAACGACCTCAACTACGTCAAGCTGGACGGGCAGGTCGGGGTCATCGGCAACGGGGCGGGCCTGGTGATGTCGACACTCGACGTCGTCGCATACGCCGGCGAGAACCACGGCGGCGTGAAGCCGGCGAACTTCCTCGACATCGGCGGCGGCGCGTCGGCAGAGGTCATGGCCGCGGGCCTGGACGTCATCCTCGGCGACCCGCAGGTCAAGAGCGTGTTCGTGAACGTCTTCGGAGGCATCACCGCCTGCGATGCGGTGGCCAAGGGCATCGTCGGCGCACTCGCGGAGCTCGGGCACAGCGCCTCCAAGCCGCTCGTCGTGCGCCTCGACGGCAACAAGGTGGAAGAGGGTCGCGCGATCCTGCGCGACGCGAACCACCCGCTCGTCACGCTCGCCGAAACCATGGACGAAGGCGCCGACAAGGCCGCCGAGCTCGCGAACTGACGCTTCGACAAGCTCAGCGAACGATCTGAAAAAGGACACAAGGAACATGTCGATTTTCCTCAACAAGGACTCCAAGGTCATCGTCCAGGGCATCACCGGCGGCGAGGGCACGAAGCACACCGCACTCATGCTCAAGGCCGGCACGCAGGTCGTCGGCGGCGTGAACGCCCGCAAGGCCGGGACGACGGTCCTGCATCGCGATGCCGACGGCAACCCCGTCGAGCTGCCCGTGTTCGCCTCGGTCGCCGAGGCCATCGACAAGACCGGAGCCGACGTGTCGATCGCGTTCGTGCCCCCGGCGTTCACGAAGGACGCGATGGAGGAGGCCATCGACGCCGAGATCCCGCTGCTGGTCGTGATCACGGAGGGCGTGCCCGTCGGAGACACCGCGGAGGCGTGGGCCTACGCGCAGTCCAAGGGCAACATCACCCGCATCATCGGGCCCAACTGCCCCGGCATCATCACCCCCGACGAGTCGCTGGTCGGCATCACCCCGGCCAACATCACCGGCAAGGGCCCGATCGGCCTGGTCTCCAAGTCGGGCACCCTGACCTACCAGATGATGTACGAACTGCGCGAGATCGGCTTCTCCACGGCGATCGGCATCGGCGGCGATCCGGTCATCGGCACCACTCACATCGACGCGCTCGCCGCGTTCGAAGCCGACCCCGAGACAAAGGCGATCGTGATGATCGGCGAGATCGGCGGCGACGCGGAAGAGCGTGCGGCTGAATTCATCAAGGCGAACGTGACCAAGCCGGTCGTCGGCTACGTGGCGGGCTTCACCGCACCCGAGGGCAAGACCATGGGCCACGCCGGCGCCATCGTCTCCGGCTCGGCGGGCACCGCACAGGCCAAGAAGGAGGCCCTCGAGGCCGCCGGGGTCAAGGTCGGCAAGACGCCGTCCGAGACCGCCGACCTGATGCGCGCGATCGTGGCGGGTCTCTAGAACCGAGCGTCTCGTTCGGCCTCGAGCCGAACCGGCCGCGTTAAGGTGGGCAGATGCCATTGACCGGGGAGTACAAGCCGAGCACGTCCGAGTGGGCCCGCAAGCAGGCCGAGCGATTCGAGGCGTCCGGCGGGTCCGAAGCCAACCTTCTGCGCGGGGTGCCGATCATCGTCCTGACGACGGTCGGTGCGAAGTCGGGCGCTCTGCGCAAGACGGCGCTCATGCGTGTCGAGCACGACGGATGCTACGGCGTCGTCGCCTCGAAGGGCGGCGCGCCGGATGAGCCAAGGTGGGCCGAGAACATGCGTCGCCACCCCCACGTCGAACTGCAGGACGGCGCCGTCAAACGCGACTACCTGGCGCGGGAACTGTCCGGCGACGAGCGCGTGGAGTGGTGGGGGTATTCGACGGCGGTCTGGCCCGATTACGACCGCTACCAGACCAAGACCGACCGTCTCATCGCGGTGTTCGTGCTGGAGCCTGTCGAGCACTGATCGGAGCAGGCGCCGGATGCCGCGCAGAGGCGCGCCGGGGCGCGGGGCTCACCGTCCGGCTGGGTAGGGTCGATGAGGCATGCATCGCCTGATCGTCGTCATCCTCTCCGCCGTCGACGCCGCCATCGCGGCGGCCGTCGGCATCGCGGCGACCCTCGCGCCGCTCACCCTGCTGTGGGTGCTGGCACTGGGGGGCAGCGCCGACTGGGCCGCCCTCTGGCCGGCGAGCGCCACGATCTGGCAGTTCGGCAACCTGGTGCCGCTGCAGGTCACGCTCCCGGGCGACTACCTCGCCGTGGCGGGGATCGACCCGGCCGCGGCATCCTTCGTGCTCTCCCTCGCACCGCTCGCGTTCGCCGGCTTCACCGCGATCTTCGCCGCTCGCTCCGGTGTGCGGGCTTCGCAGGCCGACGCGTGGATCATCGGCGTGGTCACCGGGACGCTCGCCTTCGCCGCGCTGGCCACCCTGGTCGCCCTGACTTCGGCCGCCTCCGTCGCCCAGGTCGAGCTCTGGCAGGCGATCCTCCTGCCCGCCCTCGTCTTCGCGGTCCCGCTCCTGGGAGGCGCGATCGTGACGGAATGGCGTGAGGCGGGCGCGGGTGCGATCGCCCGCCTGCGCGATCGCATCGAGGCGACGCCGCACGGATGGGGCGAAGTGCCCGGGCTCGTCGTGCGCGGAACCGCCGTGGTGCTGGCCGGGCTGATCGGCCTCGGCGCCCTCATGTTCGCGGTGTCGCTCGTGCTGCGCGGGGGCGAGGTCATCGCCCTGTTCGAAGTCGCCAACGTCGATCTGCTCGGCGCCACCGTCGTGACGCTCGCGCAGTTGGCGTACCTGCCCACGCTGGCGATCTGGGGAATGGCCTTCGTCGCGGGCCCGGGCTTCGCCGTCGGCGTCGACACGGCGGTATCGCCCGCCGGTACACAGCTCGGCGTCATTCCCGGCATCCCCGTGCTCGGGGCGCTGCCCGAGTCCACCACGCCGTGGCTGCTGCTCCTCGCGCTCCTGCCGGTCGCGCTCGGCGCTTTCGCGGGGTGGATCGCCCGCTCCCGTCTCGTGGCGTCGCCCGCGGACATCGACGCCGAGCCGCCGCACGTGCCGATCGAATGGGATGCCGCGCGCGAAGCCGCGCGCAGCTCGACGCTCACCGCGCTGCTCAGCGGAGTCGACGCCACCCGCGGGAGCGCCGCGTCGGCCTCGGACGGCGTCGCGACGGATGTCGTCGCGGTCGACGAGCACGCGGATCCGATCGGAGCACGCGCCGTGATCGCCATCGGCATCGCCGCGTTCTCGGCGGTGGGCGCCGCGGCGCTGTCGCTGCTGGCTTCGGGCTCGATCGGCCCGGGCCGACTCGCCGAGGTGGGCCCGCAGCCCGGCCCGGTGGCACTCGCGGTCGGGGTGGAGGTGCTGCTCGGCGCAGCGATCCTGCTGCTGTCGCCCCGCCGTGCCAAGCGGCCCCGGAAGTCCCTCGACTCGGCGGGGGATGCCGCACCGGGTGCTGCGGATGAGCTCCCCGCCGACGGCGGGCGAGCAGAGATCCACGCGAACGAGGTCGACACCGCACCCATCACGCTCGTCCCCCCGGCTCCGAGTGGTGCGGCGGACGGACCGGACAGCACATCGACCGCCGAGCTCGGGCCCCGCAGGCCCGCGCCGCTGCCGCCGATAGACTAGGCCGGTGCTCACGGTCGCCGTACTCATCTCGGGCGCGGGGTCCAATCTGCGGGCGCTGCTCGATGAAGCGGCCGATCCCGAGTTCCCCGCGCGCGTGGTCGTGGTCGGCGCCGACCGCGAAGCGGACGGCTTCGCGCACGCCGAGGAATACGGCATCCCCACGATCCTGATCCCGTGGCGCGAGTTCGACTCCCGCGACGAGTGGGGCGCGGAGCTGGGCGCGCAACTCGACGTCTGGAAGCCCGATCTGGTCGTGCTGAGCGGCCTCATGCGACTGCTGCCGGCGTCGCTGGTCGAGGCGTGGTCGCCCCGGATCATCAACACCCACCCCGCGTACCTGCCCGAGTTCCCCGGTGCGCACGGGGTGCGCGACGCCCTCGCGGCCGGCGTCGCACAGACCGGAGCGAGCGTCATCATCGTCGACAACGGCGTCGACAGCGGTCCGATCCTCGCGCAGGAGCGGATTCCCGTACTCCCCGGCGACGACGAGCACACGCTCCACGATCGCATCAAGCCCGTCGAACGCCGGCTCCTGATCGATGTCATCCGGCGGATCGCCACCGGAGAGCTCGACCTCGCCGCGGTGTCCTGAACCTGACTGCGATGATTCCGCACGCAGTGACCGCCCCCTGATCCACTCGAGGAGCCCCCATGGCCGGCCCCAGCCACGACCCCACTCTGTATCGCGACCGCAACGTCGTCCCGATCCGACGCGCGCTGGTCTCGGTGAGCGACAAGACCGACCTGCTGCAGCTGGCGGGCGCCCTCGCCGCCGCCGGCATCGAGATCGTCTCGACGGGCTCGACCGCGGCGACCATCCGCGATGCGGGACACCCCGTCACCGACGTCGCCGCCGTGACCGGCTTCCCCGAATCACTCGACGGACGCGTGAAGACCCTCCATCCCGGAGTCCACGCCGGCCTCCTCGCCGACCTCCGGCTCGAAGACCACGAGCGACAGCTCGCCGCGCTCGACATCGCGCCCTTCGAGCTCGTCGTCGTCAATCTCTACCCGTTCATCGAGACGGTGGCCTCTGGCGCCCAGGGCGACGCCGTCGTCGAGCAGATCGACATCGGCGGGCCGGCGATGGTGCGCGCCTCGGCCAAGAACTTCGCCAATGTGGCGATCGTCGTCTCGCCCGGCTCGTACCCCGCGATCATCGCCGCGATCGGCCAGGGCGGAACCACGCTCACGCAGCGTCGCGAGCTCGCCGCGCGGGCCTTCGCCCACACGTGCGAGTACGACCGCGCGGTCGCGACCTGGTTCGCCGAGCAGACGCTCGGGCAGCCCGACCTGCCCCAGCACCTGACGATCAAGGCTGAACGGCTCGCGACCCTGCGCTACGGGGAGAACGCGCACCAGCGTGCGGCGATCTACACGCGCGTGGGCGGACACGGCATCGCGCAGGCGACGCAGCTGCAGGGCAAGGAGATGTCCTACAACAACTACGTCGACGCGGACGCCGCCCTTCGGGCAGCGTTCGACATGGTGGGGCCCGCCGTGGCGATCATCAAGCACGCCAACCCGTGCGGCATCGCCGTCGCGGCGCCCCAGGCGCTCGATCCGATCGCCAGCGCGCACCTGCGCGCGCACGAGTGCGACCCCGTATCGGCGTTCGGCGGCGTGATCGCCGCGAACCGGGCGGTCACGCTCAAGATGGCCGAGAACCTCCGCGACATCTTCACCGAGGTGATCGTCGCCCCCGACTTCGAGCCGGCCGCCCTCGAGGTGTTCGCGCTCAAGAAGAACCTGCGCATCCTCCAGCTGCCGCTCGACTGGCAGCAGGAGCGAATGGACGTGCGGCTGGTCTCCGGCGGGCTGCTCCTGCAGGACGCCGATCGCTTCCCCGACGACATCGAATCGGTCGCGAAGGACTGGGAACTCGTCTCGGGTGAGCGACCGACCGACGAGGAGATGACGAACCTCATCTTCGCGTGGAAGGCCTGCCGCGCCGTGAAGTCCAATGCGATCGTGCTCGCCAGGGGCTCCGCCACGGTCGGCATCGGCATGGGACAGGTCAACCGCGTCGACTCGTGCCGGCTCGCCGTGGAGCGGGCCGGCGACCGGGCCGCGGGATCGGTGGCGGCATCCGATGCGTTCTTCCCCTTCGCCGACGGACCGCAGCTACTCCTGGATGCAGGGGTCTCCGCGATCGTCCAGCCCGGAGGATCCGTGCGCGACGAGGAGGTCATCGACGCGGCGCGCAAGGCCGGCATCACGATGTTCTTCACCGGGGAGCGCCACTTCTTCCACTGACCCTCGACCCGTGAGACTGCATCTGCAGCTCGAGACTGGGGGTGAACCCCACAGTCTCGACGTGCAGATGCAGTCTCATGGGGGATGGGGAGAGCTCAGCTCGTCGGCCGGCCGTACTCCTCGAGCCAGCGCAGCCATACCTCGCTGACGGTGGGGTAGGACGGCACCGCGTGCCAGAGTCGGCGGATCGGCACCTCGCCGACGATCGCCACGGTCGCCGAGTGCAGCAGCTCGGCGACATCAGGGCCGACGAAGGTCGCCCCGACCAGCACGCCGCGATCCTCGTCGACGATCGCGCGCGCCGTCCCCTCATAGTTGTCCGCGTAGGTCGTGGCGCCCGCTATCCATGACAGGTCGTAGTCGAGGACGCGGATACGGCGACCCGCCGCGCGCGCGGCCGCTTCGGTGAGTCCGACCGACGCGATCTCCGGGTCGGTGAAGGTCACCTGCGGAACGTGGTCGTGGTCGGCGGTCGCGACATGCGCGCCCCACGGTGCGTCGTCGACAGGCAGCCCCTTCGCGCGCGCGGCGATGACGTCTCCTGCGGCGCGCGCCTGGTACTTCCCCTGGTGCGTCAAGAGGGCCCGGTGGTTCACGTCGCCGATCGCGTAGAGCCAATCGGTGCCCTTCACCAGGAGGGTGTCGTCGACGCCGAGCCACGTGCCTGGCTGGAAGCCGATGCTCTCGAGGCCGAGATCCGTCGTCCGCGGGGTGCGCCCGATCGCGACCAGCACCTCCTCGGCGATGACACGGCCGCCGTCCGACAGTGTGAGCACGGCGTTCTTCTCGGTGCGGTGCGCGGAGGTGACCTCGACGCCCTTGCGCACGTTCACGCCGAGCTTCTCGAGCGACGCCTCGACCAGATCGGCCGCGAACGGCTCCATGTTCTCGAGCAGGGTCGAACGCAGGACGAGCGTCACTTTGGCGCCGAATCCCGCGTATGCGGTGGCCATCTCCGCCGCGACCACTCCGCCGCCGATCACGGCCAGCGACGCCGGGATGGCCTGGGCGCTCGTCGCGTCGCGGCTCGTCCACGGCTCGATCTCGCGCAGACCCGGGATGTCAGGCAGGACGGATGCCGAGCCGGTGGCGACCGCCACCGCGTGGCGCGCGACCAGCTCTGTCACCGTGCCGTCCTCCGCCGTCACCCGCACGCGCTTGACCCCGGTGAACTCGGCGTGGCCGCGCACGAGGTCGATCCCCGCCCCCTCGAGCCAGCTGACCTGCGACCCGTCGTCCCAGCCGTGCGTGATGCGATCCCGCCGCCGCAGGACGCTCCCGATGTCGAGATCCCCGGTGACCGCCTGCTTTGCCCCGTCGAGGTCGCGGGCCATCCGGAGGGCGGCGGCGCTGCGCAGAAGACCCTTCGACGGCATGCAGGCCCAGTACGAGCACTCACCGCCGACCAGCTCGGCTTCGACGATGACGGTGGTCATACCGCCCTGTGCGGTGCGGTCGGCGACGTTCTCGCCCACAGCACCGGCTCCGATCACGATGACGTCGTATTCGCGGTCACTCATGCCTTCACGGTATCCGCTGTGTTCGGGGGAGAGGCCACGGGTCGGGCGAAATCACCTGTTCCGGCTCATGCAGGTCGATGTACGGCGAAAGTTCCTGTGCTCGCCGGAGCACCTGTTCCCGCCGACGGGCACGCACGTAGACTCCGACCGGCCGCGAACCGCCGTGTCCGTTTTCCGCCAGTCCGATGCCGGGGGCCGTGACATCCTGGGAGATGTGAGCACACCGGCGAGAACTGCGGCGAAGGCGCGAACGGCCATGTCGTTCGACGAGCGCTACGGGGTGATCCTGTCGCGCGACCCTCGGTTCGACGGGCAATTCGTGACGGCGGTGCGCTCCACCGGCATCTACTGCCGGCCCAGCTGCCCGGCCCGCACGCCGAAACCGGCGAACGTGTCGTTCTTCGCGACGAGCGCCGCCGCGCACGAAGCGGGATACCGCGCCTGCAAGCGGTGCCTCCCCGAAGCCGCACCGGGATCGCCCGAATGGGACCTCCGCGGCGACACGACCGCCCGCGCGATGCGCCTCATCGCCGACGGAGTGGTCGAGCGGGAAGGGGTTCCCGGTCTCGCGCGCAGGCTCGGGTACTCTCCGCGACACCTGACCCGCCTGCTCACCACCGAGCTCGGCGCCGGGCCGCTCGCACTCAGTCGCGCACATCGGGCCCACACCGCACGCATGCTCCTCGTCGGCACCGACCTGCCGGCGGCCGACGTGGCGTTCTCGGCCGGATTCTCCAGCGTCCGCCAGTTCAACGAGACGGTGCGGGAGGTGTTCGGGATGCCGCCGCTCGAGCTGCGCGCCCGCCGGCGCCGCTCACCCGGCGTCGAGACCCCCGGCGCGATCGATCTCGTCCTGCCGCATCGCGGACCCTTCGACGCGGACGGCCTCTTCGCCTGGATGGCGGCGCGCGCGATCCGAGGGGTCGAGTCGGCATCGCCGACCTCGTTCGCCCGCACGCTGCGCCTCGCCGGCGGTCCGGCGTGGTTCGAGGTGCGCGTCGACGAGGTCGGCCGCGTCCGTCTGCGGGCGCGCCTCACCCACCTCGGCGACCTGTCCACGCTGGTCACCCGCGCTCGCCGTCTGTTCGACCTCGATGCCGACCCCATTGCGGTCGACGAGGCGCTGGCGCGGCATCCGGAGATCGCTCCGCTCGTCGCCCGCGTGCCGGGCATCCGCGTGCCCGGAGCGGCCGACCCTCACGAGATGCTCGTGCGGGCGATGGTCGGCCAGCAGATCACGGTCGCGGCGGCACGCACGGCGCTGACCGCGCTCGCCGATGCGCTGGGGGAGCCCGTCGCCGTCGGAGCGGCCGGAGCGGACGCGGCCGGCGAACACCGCCTCTTCCCCACGATGGCCGCGATCGCCGAGCGCGGACACGAGGTGCTCCGCGGACCGGCGGCGCGCACGCGCGCGCTCGTCGGTGTCGCCGCAGCACTCGCCGACGGCACACTGACGCTCGGGCCGGGAGACGCGGCCGCCGACCAGCGCGCTGCGCTTCTCGCCATGCCCGGCATCGGTCCGTGGACGGCCGACTATGTGCGCATGCGCGTGATCGGCGACACCGACGTCTTCCTGCCGGGCGACGTCGCCGTGCGCAGCGGTGCCGCGGCCGCCGGACTCCCCGCCGACGCGCGCACGCTGGAGGCGTGGGCGACGCGCACCGCGCCGTGGCGCAGCTACCTCACCGCGCACCTCTGGCGCGCGGTGCCACCCCGGCAGACCACCGCATACGAGAGGACACGGAAGCCATGAGCTCCGCGAGCATCCAGACCATCGACACCCCCGACGGCGCCTTCACGATCGTCGCCGACGACCGCGGCCGGGTGCTGGCATCCGGCTGGACGGCCGACGCAGACGCCGCGATCGCCCGCATCCACCCCCGACTGCGGCCGGAGACGGTGCGCGAGGTGGAGACGGATGCCGCGGCCGCGGCACGCGCCTACTACGCCGGTGACATCTCCGCGATCGACGACGTCGCAGTCGCGCAGCAGGGAACCGCGATGCAGACCGCCGGATGGACGGCACTGCGAGGGATCGAGCCGGGGCATCCGCTGTCGTACGCGGAGTTCGCCATCGCCCTCGGCCAGCCCAGTGCGGTGCGGGCCGCCGCGTCGATCTGCGCCCGCAACGCGCCGGCGCTGTTCGTTCCGTGCCACCGCGTGCTGCGCTCCGACGGGTCCCTCGGCGGTTTCGCTTGGGGACTGGCTGTCAAGCGCAGTCTCCTCGCCCGCGAGTCCGACTGACCGCGTCCTCGGCCGTCGACAAACCACTTTCACGCCGAGAAGTCACGCGCAACGCGGTGTTTCGGCGTGAAAGTGGTTTGTCGACGGGACTCGATGTGCGCGCTTGCATGCGGGCATCCGCCGGGTCTAGGCTGGAGGGCTCTCGTCCGTGCGAAGCGGACGCCCATCGAAGGAGGATGCCATGAACACGATCGTCGTCGCCGTCACGCCGGTCGCCGCCATCCTCCGCGACCCGATCGGGATCCCCGGACTTTTCGGCTGAGCCAGCCGGTCTGCGCCTCACCGGCATAGAGCAGACCCTCCGCGCGTTCCGTTCGACAGGCGTCACCGTCCCGTCGCCGTGCCCGGCGACTCCTCCTCTCCACCCTGCGCGACAACTTCCCACAAGGACCATGACTTCCACCGCTGCAACCCACGACGGACGCCCCTCCACCCTGCGTGCGCTGTCGCGACTCATCCCGTTCGCCAAGCCGGTCCTCCCGCGGCTGGCACTCGGTGCGCTGAGCGCGCTCATCGCGAGTCTCCTCGCCCTGTCGATCCCCCTCGTGCTCGAGGTGATCGTGCGCGGACCGATCAGCTCAGGCGATCCCGCCCAGCTGATCTGGGGATCGGTCGTGATCCTCATCCTCGGTCTGCTCGAAGCTCTCATGATGTGGCTTCGCCGCTGGTTCGTGCTCGCGCCCGCGACCAAGGTCGAATACGACCTGCGCACGGGCTTCTACGCGCGGCTTCAGCGGCTGCCGGTGTCGTTCCACGACCAGTGGCAGTCGGGTCAGCTGCTGAGCCGCATGATGCAGGACATGAGCATGCTGCGGCGCTGGATGGCGTTCGGGGTGGTGCTGCTCGTCGTCAACGTGCTCACCATTCTGGTCGGTGCGGTTCTCCTGTTCCGGTGGCACTGGCTGCTCGGGACCATCTTCCTGGTGTGCTCACTGCCGCTGTGGTACAGCGGCTACCGGTTCGAGAAGACCTACGGATCGCTCGCCCGGCAGAGTCAGGACCAGGCCGGCGACCTCGCGACCTCCGTCGAGGAGAGCGTGCACGGCATCCGTGTCTTGAAGGCATTCGGCCGCGGCAAGCACGCCCTGCACAAGTTCTCCGAGCAGGCGGAGTCGCTGCGCCAGACCGAGCTGCACAAGGCGCGCTCGGTCGGCGTGATCTGGTTCTGGCTCGTGCTTCTGCCGGACATGGCCTTCGCCCTGTGCCTGGGCGCCGGCATCTATCTCGTGCAGCTGGGGCAGCTCTCGGTTCCGGAACTGATCGCCTTCTTCGCGATGGCATCCGTGCTGCGCTGGCCGATGGAGTCGATCGGCTTCCTCTTCTCGTTCACGCTCGACGCGCGAACCGCGACCGACCGCATCTTCGAGGTGTTCGATCAGGAGAACGCGATCGTCGACCCGGCCTCACCGCGCACGATCGACCGGCCGCGCGGCGAGCTGGCTTTCGAAGGCGTGCACTTCCGCTATCCGGACGCCGCGGCTTCGGAGCGGGACCTGCTGGACGGCATCGACCTGGTGCTGCGGCCGGGGGAGACGATGGCGCTCGTCGGCCTGACCGGATCGGGCAAGACCACCCTCACGACGCTGCCGTCACGGCTCTACGACGTCACCGGCGGGCGGGTGACGCTGGACGGCGTCGACGTGCGCGACCTCACGTTGCGCGAGCTGCGCACCCACGTGGGCATGGCCTTCGAGGACGCGACCCTGTTCTCGCAGACGGTGCGCGACAACGTGCTGCTCGGCCGGGAAGACCTCGAGCCCGGCAGCGCCGAAGCGGAGGCCGTGCTGCGCGAGGCGCTCGAGGTCGCTCAGGCGAGCTTCGTCGACGATCTTCCGTTCGGAGTCGACACCGTCATCGGCGAGGAGGGTCTCTCGCTGTCGGGCGGTCAGCGTCAGCGGCTCGCGCTCGCCCGCGCCGTGGCCGCTCGCCCCGCCGTGCTCGTACTGGACGATCCGCTCTCCGCGCTCGATGTCGACACCGAGGCGCTGGTCGAGGACGCCCTGCGCGAGGTGCTGCACGCCACCACGGCGCTGGTCGTCGCCCATCGGCCCTCGACGGTGACCCTCGCCGACCGGGTCGCGCTGCTGGAAGCAGGACGCGTCACGGCGGTCGGCACCCACTCCGAGCTGCTGCGTGACAGTGAGCACTACCGGCACGTGATCTCGAGCCTCGAGGACGCCCTTCGACAGGCTCAGGAACCGTCCCGCATCCGGGAGAGGGAGGTGAACCTGTGACTGCGACCGTCGAAGGCACCAGCGGCGAAGACCGCTCGGACTACACGCGCGACGAGAGCCGCAGCATCCGCCGTCGTTCGCTGCGCCTGCTGGGATCGCTCGTCTCACCGCTGCAATGGCAGCTCGTGCTCGCCGCCGTGGTGCTCGTCGTCTCGACGGCCCTCCGAGTCCTGGGGCCGGCGCTCATCGCGTACGGGATCAACACCGCCCTGCCGGCTGTCGTCGATCAGATGAACTGGATGCCGACCATCGGCGTGGTCGCGGTCTACCTGCTGACCGCGCTCGGCGGTGCCGGGCTGATCGGCTGGTACGTCGTCGTCGCCGCTCGCCTCACCCAGACCGTCATGTTCGACCTGCGCAAGCGGATCTTCCTGCACACGCAGCGCCTCAGCCTCGAGTTCCACGAGTCGTACACGTCGGGTCGGATCATCTCGCGGCAGACGAGCGATCTCGACACGATCCGCGAGCTGCTCGACGGCGGGCTCAACGAGCTCGTCTCCGGCCTGCTCTACGGCGGATTCACCCTCATCGCGCTGCTGCTGCTGGACTGGGAGTCGGGGGTCATCCTCGCCGTCATGGGCATCCCGCTGTATCTGCTCATGCGATGGTTCTACCTGCGCTCGCAGGTGGTCTACCGCGAGTCGCGCGTGGTCAGCGCCAAGGTCATCGTGAAGTTCGTCGAGACGATGACCGGCATCCGCGCCGTCAAGGCGTTCCGCAAGGAGCTGCGCAACGACGAGGAGTTCGGCGGAATCGCGGCCGACTATCGCGAGATCAACATGCGTTCGATCCGCCTGTTCGGCACCTTCGAGCCGGGTCTGATGGTGGTGGCCTCCGTCACCGTCGCGCTCGTGCTGCTGTGGGGAGGCATCCGGGTCGTCGACGGCTCGATCCTCATCGGAACACTCATCGCGGCCGTGCTGTACGTGCGGAACTTCTTCGCGCCGATGCAGGAGGTGGCGTTCTTCCTGAACTCCTACCAGTCCGCCACGGCCGCGCTCGAGAAGGTGTCGGGCGTGCTCGAGGAGGAGCCCACGGTTCCGGATCCCGTCAACCCGGTGGATCTCTGGCGCGCACGCGGGCACATCCGATTCGAGGACGTGCAGTTCGGGTACAGCAACGGGCCGACGATCCTGCCGCATTTCACGCTCGACATCCCTGCCGGGCAGACGATCGCCCTGGTCGGCACGACGGGCGCGGGAAAGTCGACGCTCGCCAAGCTCGTGTCGCGGTTCTACGACCCGAGCCGCGGACGTGTGACCCTGGACGGCGTCGACCTGCGACAGTTGCACCCGAAGGACCTGCGCCGCGCGATCGTCATGGTCACGCAGGAGGCCTACCTGTTCAGCGGCACGGTCGCGGACAACATCGCGCTCGGCAAGCCCGACGCGACGCTGGAGGAGATCCGTGCGGCCGCACGCGCGGTGGGGGCGGACGCCTTCATCGAGCGGCTGCCGGACGGGTACGGCACCGACGTCAACAAGCGCGGAGGCCGCGTGTCGGCGGGGCAGCGTCAGCTGATCTCGTTCGCACGGGCGTTTCTCGCCGACCCCGCGGTGCTGATCCTCGACGAGGCGACGGCCTCGCTCGACATCCCGAGCGAGCGCCAGATCCAAAGCGCTCTTCAGACCCTCCTGGCCGACCGCACGGCGATCATCATCGCGCACCGCCTGTCGACGGTCGCGATCGCCGACCGGGTGCTCGTGATGGAGCACGGCGAGATCATCGAGGATGACTCGCCCGATGTGCTCATCGGAGGCGAGGGCCGCTTCGCCCGGCTGCACGCAGCCTGGCGGGAGTCGCTCGTCTAGCCGGCCGGCCTACAGCCGGACCTCCGCGATGACCTCGCCGTACTCGGTCTCACTGACCGGAGTGAACCCGACGCGCTTGAAGAAGGCCTCGGGGCCGTTCTCGCCGGCCTCGTAGATCACGTCGACATGGTCCACACCCCGCCGGCGAGCCTCCTCGAGGAGCTTTTCGACCGCGAAGCGGCCGACGCCCCGGCCCTGGTCATCGGCATCGACGTTGATGCGCCACAGCACGGAGCGGAAGTGCGGCTCGGATGCCTCGGGATCGAAGTTGGCGCTCACGAATCCCACGACCTCGTTGGCGTCCAGGACGACGCGCTGCCAGGAGGTCTGCGGGTTGATGACGGTCGCCGCGATGCCGTAGCTCACCGGGGCCAGATACTGCTCCTGCCCCGGCTTCAGAGACATGTTGTTGACCGCAACGATCGTCGCCGCGGACAGTTCCACCAATCTGAGGTCACCCATAGGCACAGGGTAGTGGGCAATCGTGGCCGGGTCACGAATCGGGTCTTCGTGCACGAGGTCGTCGTCGACAGAAGTATCTCGATGTCAAGAGACTTTTGCCGTTGCGATAGGCTGGAATCTCGACCCGAACGGAGACTCACCGGTGACCGAATCGACCATCTTCTACACGCACACCGACGAGGCTCCGGCGCTGGCGACGGCATCGTTCCTGCCGATCGTGAAGGCCGTCACCGGCCAGGCGGGGGTGGTCGTCGAGACGCGGGACATCTCGCTTTCCGGCCGTGTGCTCGCGGCTTTTCCGCAGAAGCTGACGCCCGATCAGCAGGTGGGCGACGCGCTCGCCGAGCTCGGCGGCCTCGCCACCCTGCCCGAGGCGAACATCATCAAGCTGCCGAACATCTCCGCGTCGATTCCCCAGCTGAAGGGCGCGATCGCCGAGCTGCAGAGTCAGGGCTTCGTCATCCCCGACTACCCGGATGACGCGCAGACGCTCGAGGAGAAGGACATCCGCGCCCGCTACGACCGCATCAAGGGGTCGGCGGTCAATCCGGTCCTGCGCGAGGGCAACAGCGACCGCCGCGCTCCGCTCTCGGTGAAGAACTACGCTCGCAAGCACCCGCACCGCAACAAGCCGTTCGCCGAGGGTTCGAAGACGCGAGTCGCGACGATGGGTCACGACGACTTCAAATCGAACGAGAAGTCGGTCGTCATCCCGAGCGATGACGTCCTCACGATCCAGCACGTCGCCGCCGACGGCACCGTGACGCAGCTCAAGTCCGGTCTCAAGGTGCTGCCGGGTGAGATCATCGACGCCACCTTCCTCTCCGCAGCGGCGCTCGATGCGTTCCTCGCTGAGACGCTGGAGGCCGCCAAGGCCGACGACGTCCTGTATTCGGTGCACCTCAAGGCCACGATGATGAAGGTCAGCGACCCGATCATCTTCGGCCACGTCGTGAAGGCCTACTACGCGGATGTCTTCGACGAGTATGGCGACCTCATCGCGGAGCACGGACTGACCGCCAACGACGGACTCGGCGCGATCCTCGCGGGGCTTGGCGAGATCCCGAGCGGCGAGGAGATCGCGGCCGCGTTCGCCGCGGCCAACGAGCGCGGTCCCCGTCTGTCGTACACCAACTCCGACAAGGGCTTGACGAACCTGCACGTCCCCTCCGACGTGATCGTGGACGCCTCGATGCCCGCCCTCATCCGCAATGGCGGCAAGCTGTGGGGCGTCGACGGCGGCGAGGACGACACGCTCGCCGTCATCCCCGACTCGTCCTACGCCGGCGTGTTCCAGACGGTCATCGACGACGTGAACGCGCACGGCCCGCTCGATCCGGCCACGATCGGATCGGTGCCGAACGTCGGGCTCATGGCGCAGGCGGCCGAGGAGTACGGGAGCCACGACAAGACCTTCGAGATCTCATCGCCCGGCGCGGTACAGGTGGTCGACGGTGCCGGCGACGTGCTCCTCGAACACAGCGTGCAGCCCGGCGACATCTGGCGCGCGACCCAGACCAAGGACATCGCGATCCGCGACTGGGTCAAGCTCGCGGTCACCCGCGCTCGCGCGAGTGGCGCACCGGCCGTGTTCTGGCTCGACGAGCAGCGCTCGCACGACGCGGCCCTGATCGCCAAGGTGAAGACCTACCTCGCCGAGCACGACACCGACGGCCTGACGATCGAGATCCTCGCGCCGGCAGCGGCGACCCAGTACTCGCTGGACCGGCTGCGCAAGGGCGAAGACACCATCTCGGTGACCGGCAACGTGCTGCGCGACTACAACACCGACCTGTTCCCGATCCTCGAGGTGGGCACGTCGGCGAAGATGCTGAGCATCGTGCCGCTGCTGGCGGGCGGCGGGCTGTTCGAGACCGGCGCGGGCGGTTCGGCGCCGAAGCACGTGCAGCAGCTGGTCGAGGAGAATTACCTGCGCTGGGACTCGCTCGGCGAGTTCTTCGCCCTCGCCGCTTCGCTCGAGCACCTCGCGAACTTCACCGGCAACGTGAAGGCGCAGGTGCTGGCCGACACACTGGATGCCGCGACCGGCACGTTCCTCGAGAACGACAAGTCGCCCGGTCGTGCGCTGGGCACGATCGACAACCGCGGCAGCCACTTCTACCTCGCGCTGTATTGGGCGCAGGAGCTGGCAGCGCAGCAGGTCGATCCGCAGCTGGCCGCGATCTTCGCACCCGTCGCCGAGGCGCTCGCCGCGCGGGAGCAGACGATCGTCGCCGAACTGCTCGCGGTCCAGGGCTCACCCGTCGACATCGGCGGATACTACCGCCCCGACGAGCGGCTCGTCGAATCCGTCATGCGGCCGTCGAAGACCTTCAACGAGATCATCGACCGCATCGGCTGACGAGCGAGAACGAAGGAAGGGGCGGATGCTGCAGCATCCGCCCCTTCTTCAGTTCTCGCCGTCCGATCCGGGGTCTGGATACGGCGCTGGCGCGCCTACTCGACCTTGAGCCGCGATCGCATCAACGCGTGCTTCGCTCGCATTGATCCGATCCGGCTCAATAGTGCACCCACACCTCGGTGCCCATCGGCGCCCAGCCGTACGCGAACTCGGCCGAGCCGACGGGCATGTTGATGCAGCCGTGGCTCATCACGTTGCCGAAGTTGTTGTGCCAGTAGGCGCCGTGCAGGGCCTCGTCACCGTTGTAATACATCACCCACGGCACGTTTTCCGTGAAGTAGAAGGGCTCCTTCGTCAGGTCGCGGTTGCCCATGTTCTGAGACGTGAGCTTCGCGGAGATGCGGAAGTTGCCGGTGCTCGAGCTGAACCCCTCCTTGCCCGAGGAGATCGGCCAGGAATCGACGACCGCCCCGTTCTCGAAGAGGTAGGCGTGCTGCTGGCTGAGGTTCACCTCGATGCTGCGGGCGAACGTGGCGATCACGGGTGCCACTTCGGTCACCGGCAGAACGAACGCCGAGTTGCCCGTGGAGAGCTGTGTCGCGAAGTCAGCGGCCACGCTCGAGGTGTCGCCGAGCTCGCGGCCGGAGATGCCCGCCGCCTCCTCGCGCAGCACCTCGCCGGCCGAGTCGGTGATGACCCGTCCGTTCTCGGGCACGCGGTTCACGAGGGGTGCGAGTCCGTCGACCATCGGCTGGATGGCTGCCGGGTCGGCGGTGATCTCGAACGCGCCCTCGCCGTCGGGCTGGACGGAGATCCAGGAAGCCACGGTCGCGCGGTCGATCGGCACGGTGCGCTCGGCGCCGACGTAGAAGCCCGCCGCATCGAGCATTCCGTTGAGCGAGGCGGCACTCGTCTGCGCGGTCGCGGTCGAGGTCACTGCGGGCACTTCGGCGGCCGCCGCCTCGAGCTCGACGCTGCTCGCCCCGTCGGCAAGCGCTGCCTGCAGCGCGAGTCGCACGGACTCCACATCGACGCCGGTGCCCGGCACGTCCGGCGTGGCCGCGAAGCCCGCGGTCGCGGCGTCGAAGGCGATCGTGGCGTCGACCGGTTCGCGGAACAGCTGGGGCGCGGCTTCGCGCAGGGCCGCGGTTGCGACCTCGGCGTCGATGCGCACCGCGGCGCTCGTCGGGTCGGCGAACCAGGTGGGGGGATTCCACATCGGGTGCTCGCTGAAAGCGCGGTCGGCGAGAGCGCGCGCGTCGACGGACGCGCCGAGTTCCGCGCCGGTCAGCTCCGGCTCGCCGGGCGCTCCCACGAGCACGACTGCGGTCTCGGCGAGCTGAGCCTGCACGGCGTCGGCGGCGGCACCGGGTGTCATCCCGCCCACCGGCACGCCGGCGACGGTGGTGCCCGGAGCGATCAGGACGAGCGAGGAGGCGACCAGCGCGACGACGGCGATACCGGCAGGGATGCCGAGCCAGAGCGCGAGATGACGCTTGCGGGGCGCAGGCTCGGGAGCCGCCCACTGGGGTTTCGGCCCGTCGACGTCACCGTCCGCAGGGGCGGCGGGATACGCATCGACGGTCGTGACGGCGTCGTCGATCGGCGCTTCGTCGGCGCCGGGCCTGGTGGCCAGATTCGTCATGCCATCACCCCCCCGGCTGCGAACATGTCCTCCAATGGTACGGGATGAGCCGACGGGATCGGAAACCGGAACGATCACGGATGCCGCGACGGGTATGCTCCGCGTCTGCCCGGGGCGGGTCAGCCGGCGCAGACCTCCTGGAAGGCTTCGCTCGTCTCCCGCAGCTCGGTGCCGAGCAGGGCGAGCTCACCTGCCTTCGAGGCGTCGCCCGTGACGACGGCGTTCATGACCTCGCCCACCTTGGCGAACATATCCTGCAGCTGGGGCAGCAGGGCGGCGACCTCATCGTTGGTGACCTGCGCCGCCGTGTCCGCGAGCCGCTCCGCAGCCGAGATCATCGCCTGGGCGGCGGTCGCGGGGTCGGTCGTCGCGGCGTTCTCGAACTCCGCGGTCGCGTCCTCGATGCTCTGCTGGACGAGGCCGCACGCGTCCGCGGTCGACTGTCCCTCGTCGCCGGGCTGATCGGAGTTCTGCGATGTCGGCGTGCTCGTCGGCGCCGTGGGGGACGAGGTGCAAGCGGTCAGCCCGAACACCGCGGCAGCGATGATCGATAAGGCGGCGATCCGTCGGGACATGCGATCAAGCCTAAGCGGCCGCGAATGTAACGGTTTTGTAAACACCCCGTTCAAATTGTCGGAGACGCTTGCGGATTGATTGTTCGTAAGGTGTACTAACAAACATGCCTGCACCGGAAGCACAGCGCGGTTCCTCCACCCTCGAACCGCCGCACCCGCACGCGACCGCGAACGGTCGCACGTTCGGTCCTGGCCGCGCGCTGCGTCAGGGGGGCAAGGTTCTTCCGGAGCACGCTCGTGGCCACAACCGCTCGCTGCTGTTGCAGACCCTGTTCCACCAGGGTGCGATGAGTCGCGCGGATCTCTCCCGCGAAACCGGGCTGACCCGCGTGACGATCTCCGATCTCATCGCCGACCTCATCACCGACGGCTTCGTCGCCGAGATGGGCGTACGCGAGGCATCGGGACCAGGCAAGCCGGCGATCCTCGTCGATCTCGACCGTGACGGTCACCGCATCGTCGGCCTCGACCTGTCGGGGGCGGATGCCTTCATCGGCGCGGTGCTCACCCTGGACGGCGACATCGTCGCGCGTCGGGAGGTGCCGATCGGCACCTCCGGCGATGTTGTCGAGACCGTCGTCCAACTCGCGCGAGACCTCGTCGGCGACGCCCACGCTCCCGTCCTCGGCATCGGGGTGGGAACCCCCGGCATCGTCGACGACGACGGCGTGATCCTCACCGCACCCAACCTGCACTGGGCCGGCTTCGATCTGCAGGGCGCGCTGAAGAGCGCACTGGGACTGCCCGTGCTCGTCGCGAACGACGCGAACGCCGCCGTGCTGGCCGAGTACACGTTCGGTGGATCCGGCGACGACGTCCTGCTCGTGAAGGTTGGCCGCGGTGTCGGCTCGGGCCTGCTCGCCTCGGGGCAGCCCATGCGCGGCGCGCATTTCGCCGCGGGCGAGATCGGGCACGTCACCGTAGGCACAGACGGCGGACCGGTCTGCGCGTGCGGCAAGGTCGGCTGCCTCGAAGCCTGGCTCGCGGTGCCCGCGCTGACGGCCCGGCTGGCCGCGGCCACCGACGACGATGCCCGGGCCGGCATCCTCCGAGACGCAGGGGAGCGGCTCGGAATCGCGCTGGCACCCATCGTCGGTGTGCTCGATGTGTCGGAGATCGTGCTCTCCGGCCCCCCTGAGCTTCTCGACGGTTCACTCGCGCAGGCGACCGTCGAGACCCTCCGCGCACGGACCCTCGCCGAGTTCCACGACGGCGTCCGCGTGCGGATGACGGAGCAGGGCCAGGACATCGTCCTGCGCGGTGCGGCCGTCATGATCCTGTCCGGACAACTCGGGGTGTCCTAGACCCGGTCCCGACTGCACTACCCCCGGATGGGCCACCCGGCCCACGGAACCACCAAGAGAAACACGAAGGAAGACAATGAACAAGACGCTTGGAGCGGTCGCGCTCCTCGGCGCGTCGGCGCTCGTCCTCGCAGGCTGCGCGGGCGGCAATGAAGCAGCCTCAGACAGTTCAGAAGGCGCGGAGATCCGAGTCTGGCTGGTCGGTGCCGACACGCCCCAGGAGGCTCGTGACTACCTGAAGGAGACCTTCGAGGAGGACAACCCCGGCTCGACCCTGGTCATCGAGGAGCAGAGCTGGGACGGTCTCGTCGACAAGCTCACCACCAGTCTGTCCAGCTCCGACAGCCCCGACATCGTCGAGTTCGGCAACACCCAGGCGCCGGCGTTCACGTCGGTCGGTGCCCTGCGCGACATCTCCGGGATCTATGACGCGCTCGGCGGCGACGATCTTCTTCCCGGCTTCGTCGAGGCAGGGTCGTACGACGGCGCGTTCTACGCCGCCCCGCTCTACTCGGGTGCCCGCGTCGTGTTCGCCGACCCGGCACTGGTCACTGCCGCACCCGAGTCGCTCGAAGAGTACGTGACCGCGGCCAAGGACCTCGCAGCGGCGAACCCAGGCAAGTCGGGCATCTACTTCGCCGGTCAGGACTGGTACAACGCGCTCCCCTTCATCTGGGAGAACGGCGGGGAGATCGCAGTTCCGGACGGCGACGGCTGGGATGCGCAGCTCAGCAGCCGTGAGTCTGTCAAGGGTCTCCTGCAGGTGCAGGACCTCATGACCACCGCCTCGCTCGCGCCCAAGGACGGCGACAACGCGGAGCCCTGGACCCCGTACTGCGAAGGCGCCGCCGCGCAGTTCTCCGCGCCCAACTGGGCATTGGGTCTGGCGAGCGAGTGCGAGACGCCGACACCGCCGGCCGCGCCCCTCGTCTACGCCCTGCCGGGCCTGGACGGAGACGCCGCGCAGGTGTTCGCGGGTGGATCGAACATCGGCGTCTCGGCGAAGTCCGCGAACCCCGAGCTGGCAGAGAAGGCTCTGGAGATCATCCTGAGCGACGAGTTCCAGACGATCTACGGCGAGAACGGTCTCATCCCCGCGAAGAAGTCGCTGGCCTCGACGCTCGGCGACACTCCGGAGGCACTGGCGTTCACCGAAGCCGCCGGGAATGCGAAGCTGACACCCGCATCGCCGAACTGGGCCGAAGTGGAGGCCTCGCGCATCCTGGAGGACTTCTTCGTGAAGATCGCCCAGGGCGGCGACGTGCAGGCCCTGGCTGACGAAGTCGACACCAAGATCGAGGGCATCCTCAACGGCTGACCTCCGGCGGCGCCTCGGCGTCCGCACCTGCGCCTCCCAGCGCTCCGAGCACGGTCCGGGCCGGCGGTGAACCCTCGCCACCGGCTCGGCCTGTGCCTACCATTCACCCAGGAGACCTTCATGTCCACCGCGTCCAGCAGGCTGACTCCTGCGGTGCTGCCCGTCGACGGCGACGGCGCGCTGATGCCGCCGGGAGTCACGCAGCCGTCACGTCGCTCGCGGTTCGTCCGCGCGGGCGGATTCACGCCGTACGCGCTCCTGACCCCTGCGCTGCTCGCCCTCCTCGTGATCACCGCGTGGCCGCTGCTGCAGCTGGTGATCATGTCGTTCCAGGAGTACGGCCGTGCGCAGGTCTTCGGCGCCGCCCCGGAGTTCGTCGGCCTGAACAATTACGTCGCCATCCTGACGGACCCCGAGTTCTGGGGCGTGCTCGGCCGCTCCGTCATCTTCGCTGCCGTCTGCGTCGTGGCGACGATGGTTCTCGGCACACTTGTCGCGCTCCTGCTCGACCGCCTCGGCGGCATCCTGCGCACCTTCGTGTCAGTCGGACTGCTGCTGGCCTGGGCGATGCCGCCGCTGTCGGCGACGATCGTCTGGGGCTGGATCTTCGACACCCAGTACGGCGTGCTCAACCACATCCTCACCGACTTGTTCGGACTCGACTTCGAGGGTCACTCGTGGCTCATCGACCCCCTCAGCTTCTTCTTCGTCGCGGCGATCATCATCGTGTGGGGAGCCGTGCCCTTCGTCGTCTTCACCGTGTATGCCGGCCTCACACAGGTACCCGGCGAGGTGCTCGAGGCCGCGCAGTTGGACGGTGCCGGCGCAGTGAAGCGCTTCTTCCTGGTCGTCGTGCCCTACATCAAGCCGATCCTGGTGATCGTGACGATCCTGCAGGTCATCTGGGACCTCCGGGTGTTCACGCAGATCTACGCCCTGCAATCGATCGGCGGTCTGGCCGAGCAGACCAACACGCTCGGCGTCTACATCTATCGCGTCTCCCTCGGCTCGGGCGACTTCGGCGTCGGCGGGGCGATCTCCATCGTTCTGGTCGTGATGCTCGTCGCCGTCTCGATCTTCTACGTCCGTCAGACAGTCAAGGAGGATTCGCTGTGAGCACCGCCACCCGGCCTGCGCCGAACGGCGCCAGGGCAGCAGCGACTCGCCCGCCCCGTGACTCCCGGCCGCGGGTCCGGCGTCGTGTCGGCTCGATCCTCACCGGCCTCGCCGCCTTCGTCGTGTTCGTCGCCTCGGTCTTCCCCGTCTACTGGATGGTCAACACGTCGTTCCAGCCCAATGCACAGGTGCGCGGCTCCGAGATCCACTTCTGGCCCGACAACGGCACGCTCGACAACTATGCGAACGTCATCCTCGGTGACACGCGTGCCCCCTTCGGGCCCGCCCTGGCGAATTCGCTCGCCGTCAGCCTCATCACGGTGTCGGTGGCGCTCGTCTTCGCGTTCCTCGCCGCGCTCGCGGTGACGCGCTTCCGCTTCCGCTCACGGGCCGGGTTCATCATCGCGATCCTCATCGTGCAGATGATCCCCGCCGAAGCCATGATCATCTCGATCTTCCGGCTGGTGGACGGGTGGCACCTGCTCAACACCGTCCTGGGCTTGTCGGCCGTCTACATCGCGACGGTCCTCCCGTTCACGATCTGGACGCTCCGCGGATTCGTCAACGGTGTTCCTGCCGACCTGGAGGAGGCTGCCATGATCGATGGACTCAGTCGCGCCGGTGCCTTCTGGAGGATCACGTTCCCGCTGCTCGCGCCCGGTCTCGTCGCCACCGGGATCTTCGGGTTCATCCAGGCCTGGAACGAATTCGTCTTCGCCCTCGTCCTGAATCCGAGGCCGGAGGCGATGACCCTGCCGGTTTGGCTGCGCACCTTCCTCGACCCGAACGGCGGCATCAATTGGGCCGAACTCATGGCTGCTTCTACCCTGGTCGCCATTCCCGTCGTCGTCTTCTTCCTGCTCGTGCAGAGGCGGATGACCGGCGGCCTCGTGGCAGGGGCGGTCAAGGGCTGATGCGCGGGTGCACGCTCGCCGCCTCCCGTAGGGAGGTGGGCAGATGAAGGTCGGGCTCGACATCGGAGGGACCAAGACGGATGCCGTCGCCGTCGATCCGGTCGGCGCCATCGTGGCTCGGGTGCGCCTTTCGACCGGCTGGGGATCGGACGCCGTCATCCGGACGGTCCTCGAGGCCGTGCGCTCCCTCGGCGCGCAGGTGCACGGAGACGGCGAGATCGAGTCGGTCGGGATCGGCATCCCGGGCCAGGTGGAGCCCGGCACCGCCCGCGTGGTGCACGCGGTGAACCTCGGCGTCGAGGAGCTCGACCTCGCCGCGGCGGTCGGTCCTGAGCTCGGCGTGGCGGTGCGGGTCGAGAACGACGTGAAAGCCGCGGCCTTCGGCGCGTACGCCCTGCGGCCCGGCGGGTCGGGGGGATCGATGGCGTACCTCAACCTCGGCACCGGCATCGCGGCCGGCATCGTCGCCGACGGAGAGCTGTGGCGCGGCGCGCGCGGCACCGCGGGCGAGGTGGGGCACATCTCGATCGACCCGAACGGACCCCTCTGCCGGTGCGGTCAGCGCGGCTGCATCGAAGCGCTGGCCGGCGGGAGAGCCATCGCGGAGCGCTGGGGCCATCCCGGTGCGCTGCCCGTGCGCGACGTCTTCGACGCGGCCGACGCGGGCGACCCGGGCGCTCGCCGCCTGCGCGCGGGACTCGCTCAGGGCGTCGCCGCGGCCGTTCGCGTGCTCGTGCTCACCGCCGACGTCGATGCCGTGGTGCTCGGGGGTGGTATCACCGGCCTGGGCGCCCGCCTCATGGCGGATGTCGCCGCCGAACTCGCCGCCAGCGCCGAGACGTCGCCGTTCATGCGCTCGCTGCACCTCGAGGACCGGGTCGAGCTGCTGCCCGCCGGCTCGCCGGCCGCCGCGCTCGGAGCGGCGCTCGTCGGCGCCGGGAGGGATCCTGCGCGCCCGCCGGTGAGCCCGGCTCCCGGGGCGGAGCCCCAGAAGGGACCGGCGCTCACCCATGGCTGAAGTCGTCATCGTGGCGGATGCCGCGGCCGCGGGCGCGATCGTCGCAGATGAGATCGCGCGACTCGTGCACACGAACCCCCGGGCCGTGCTGGGCCTGGCGACGGGCTCGAGTCCACTGCCGGTGTACGAGGCGCTGCCGTCCCGGCTCACGGGCGTCGACGTCTCCCGGGTGCGTGGCTTCGCGCTCGACGAATACGTCGGTCTCGACCCCGCGCATCCCGAGAGCTACCGCTCGGTTCTCACGCGTGAGGTCGTCGCGCCGCTGGGCCTCGACCCGGCCCGCGTGCGCGTTCCGGACGGATCGCTCGAAGGCATCGAGCACGCCGGCGACGACTACGAGCGCGCCATCGCCGAGGCCGGCGGGGTCGATCTGCAGCTTCTCGGAATCGGCACCGACGGTCACATCGGCTTCAACGAGCCCGGCTCATCCTTCGCCTCACTCACCCGCGTCAAGACCCTCACGCAGCAGACGCGCGAGGACAACGCGCGGTTCTTCGACTCGATCGACGACGTCCCCCCTCATTGCATCACCCAGGGGCTCGGCACGATCCTGCGCGCACGGCACCTCGTGCTGCTCGCGTTCGGCGAGGGAAAGGCCCAGGCCGTCGCGGGAGCGCTCGAGGGCCCGGTGACGGCATCCCTTCCCGGTTCGGCCATCCAGCTGCATCCGCACGCGACGGTCGTGGTCGACGAGGCCGCGGCATCCGCTCTCCGCTTCGCGGAGTACTACCGCTACACGTTCGCGAACAAGCCCGCCTGGCAGGGACTTTAGGCCCGCGTTCAGCCCCAGGCGAGCGCGAGCAGGTGGTCGAGGCTCAGCGGCGCGAGCTGCATCGCGGCGACATCGCCCGGCGTGATCCACCGAAGCTCCGCGATCTCGGCGCGCGCCGCCAGCTCACCCGGCTCGGCGGTGGTGCGGAAGGCCGCGGCGATGACCCGATGGCCGGGCTCGTTCGCGGCGTCGGACTCGAACGTGCCGAGCGGCTCGAGCGCCGCGGGTGCGACGACGAGGCCGACCTCCTCGAGGAGCTCGCGCGCGAGCGCTTCGGCGGCGCTCTCGCCCGCCTCCGGCTTCCCGCCCGGCTGCATGAACACCGACGTGCCGTGCTTGCGCACGACGAGCACCCGGCCGGCGGCATCCGTGATCACGGCGGCGCTGACGAAGATGCGCGCACCGGTCACGGTGCGAAAACCTTGCCGGGGTTCAGGATGCCGGCCGGGTCGAACACCCGGGTGATCCGGCGCTGCAGCTCCCACTGATCCTCGCCCAGCTCGTCGGCGAGCCACCGGCGCTTCAGCACGCCGATGCCGTGCTCCCCGGTGAGGGTGCCGCCGAGTCGCAGGGCGGCGCGGAAGAGGTCGTCCGCGGCATCCCAGATGTGCTCCGGCACGTCGACGACACCGGCCTCGCCAGGAACCGCATCGCCCGTCCTGAGCTCCGCCGGAGTGAAGATGAAGTTCGGGTGCAGGTTGCCGTCGCCGGCATGCGCGACGGTCGGGATGACGACTCCGTGCTCGCGCTCGACGCGGGCGATCTCGTCGAACATCGCGGGCAGGGCGCTGCGCGGCACGGATACATCTTCGATGAGCGTCGTGCCGAGCGACTCCATCGCCGGATGCATCGACCGGCGGATCGCGAGCAGTCGCTCGCCCTCCGCGCGGTCGTGCGAGACGACGACCGTGCCGCCGACCCGGCGCAGCACGTCGGCGATCGCCTCGGCCTCGGCGACGGCCGCAGGGCCGTCGGTCTGGATGGTGAGCTGCGCCGCGCCGGGGGTCGGGGCATCGAGGTGCAGCAGTGCGTGGACCGCGGCGAGGGATGCGGCATCCATCAGCTCCATGATCGACGGTTGCGCACCCGACGCGGTCACCGCGGCGGACGCCTCGGCGGCTGCGCGCACATCCGGGAAGGTCGCCGCGATGGTGCATACCTCTCCGGGAATGAGTCGCCGCAGCTTGAGGGTCGCCCCGACGACGACGCCGAGCGTGCCCTCCGAGCCGATCACGAGCGAGGTCAGGTCCAGGCCGGTGACGCCCTTCACCGTGCGGTGGCCGAGGTGCAGCAGCCGGCCGTCCGCGAGCACGAGATCGACGCCCAGCACGGCATCGCGCACCACGCCGTACTTCGCGCAGAGCAGCCCGCCGGCACCGGTCGCGATGTTGCCGCCGACCGTGGAGATCGCACGGCTCGCGGGATCGGGTGCCCACCACAGCCCGTGCTCGGCGAGGGCGGCGTTCAGGTCCGCGTTCAGGATGCCGGGCTCGACGACCGCCAGGAGGTCGTCGGGTCTCACCTCGAGGATGCGATCCATCGCGCGGACGGACAGCGCGATCTCGCCCGCACCCGCGTTCGCACCGCCGGCGAGCCCCGTGCCGGCTCCGCGGGTGACCACGGGGGTGCGCGTCGCGGTCGCGATGCGCAGCGTCTCCCGCACGTCGGCGACGGATGCCGCGTGCACGACGGCCAGCGGTGTCCCGGTCGCCGCATGCCCGGACTTGTCGGCGCGGGCCTCCGCGAGGGAGGTGGGGTCGGTGTCGACGCGATCGCCGAGCACAGCGCGCAGCAGCGCGAGGACCTCGGTCGCGTCGCTCACGCGAGGCGGCGCCGGCCCGCGAACACGCCGACCGTCACCGCGATCACACCGAAGACCACACCGATCCAGGTGAGCCCCAGGCTCCACAGCGCGAGCGTCGCCGACGCGTAGACGAGAAGCTCGACGACGGCGCGGACGAACGGGTGCACGGCGAAGACCGCACGCGGCGAGACGAACAGGGCCCAGACCAGGATCGCGACGAGCGGTGCGCCGATCCCGACGACGATGTTCCAGGGGAACGACCACATCGCGAAGCCCCAGATCGCGAGCGTCGCGAAGGCGACGAGCTCGACCACCAAGGCCAGCACGTCGATCGCCGACAGCGGAGCGCGGGTGCCGGGTTCGGGCGGCGCCGTCGGTGTCACGCGGGGAGTCTCGGACATGGGTCCATTCTACGGCGGGCCTCCGTACCCGATGCCGGCGGTCCAGACCGACCGCACCTCCAGCGCGCGCGTGAGCAGCACGGCATCGGCCGTGAAGCCCGCGGCGAGCGACCCGAGGTCGTCGCCGCGTCCGATCGCGCGCGCGGGGGTCGCGGTGAGCGCGGCGACGGCGTCGACGAGGCGGACCCCCGCGTTCACCGTGCGGCGGAGCGCGGCATCCTGAGTCAGCGTCGATCCGGCGATCGCCCCTCCGCCCGACACGCGCGCCACCCCGTCGACCACGTCGATGCCCAGCGAGCCGAGCTCGTAGCGCCCGTCGGTGTGCCCGGCCGCCGCCATCGCATCGGTCACGAGCGCGATCCGCCCGGGTGCCGCAGCGAACGCGATGCGCACGATGTCGGGATGCAGATGCACGCCGTCGGCGATCACCTCGAGCGTGACGCGGGGGTCGGCCGCCGCGGCCCCGACCGGCCCGGGATGCCGGTGATGCAGGCCCGGCATCGCATTGAAGGCGTGCGTGAGGATCGTCGCGCCGGCGTCGAAGGCCGCTGCCGTCGCGGCCGAGTCGGCGCCGGTGTGGCCGACGGCCGCTGCGGTCCCTGCCGCGACGATCATCCGGATCGCCTCGAGCCCACCCGGCAGCTCGGGGGCCAGGGTCACCTGGCGGACGGTTCCGCGTCCCGCGTCCAGGAGGCGCTGCACCGCGGCGGGGTCGGGTTGACGCAGGAGCGTCGCGTCGTGGGCGCCGTGATGACCCGCATCGAGGAACGGCCCCTCCAGATGCGAGCCGAGGATATCGGCATCCGTCACGGCGAGATCGGCGACCATGGCAGCGCGGCGTTCCATCACCTCCAGCGGGGCGGTGACGAGCGAGACCACCGCGCGGGTGGTGCCGTGAACCCGGTGCAGCGCGCGGGACGTGCGGATCGCCTCGGGTCCGTCGTCGTACGACTCGCCGGCGCCGCCGTGACCGTGGATGTCGATGAAACCCGGGGTGAGGACGGCCCCGGCTCCCGCGACCTCGTCGCCGTCGACGATGACGTCGTACGGCTGTGCATGGCCGCGCCACCCCTCGCCGATGCCGTTCGCGGCGACGCGACCGTCATCGAAGCGCACCCACGCGTCGTCGATGACGCGTCCGGCGTCCACGAGCCGCACGGAGTGGATGAGGGTGCTCACTCCGAGACCCAGGCGATCTCGTCGGAGGGGTGGAATCGGATGCCCAGGCTCGACCAGAGCGGGCCGAGTGCGCCGACCCGCGCGCGGAACGACGGCCAGGTGCGCAGGTCGCTCTCTGCGAAGGGCGGTGACCACGCCGCCTCGGCGGCCGCGGCGATGCGGGGGAACGCCATCACGTCGATGTCGTCGAGAGTGCGGATCGTCTCGGTCCACATCGGCGCCTCGACGCCGAGGATGTCGGCATCCGTCAGTCCCTCGATGACCGCGACGGGCTCCCACGAGTACGCCCGCTCTACGCTCGTCGGGCCGTTCGCCCAGGTGAGGCCGAGGGGAGTGTGGGCGTCGTACTTCATGTCGAGGTAGACCGCATCGGCGGGGGAGAGGATCAGGCCCGCGTCGTTGCTCACGAAGGTGCGCGCCTCCTCGTCCATGCCGTCGGTCGGAATCGTGAAGCCCCAGTACTGCCCGACCGTGCTCGGGTCGATGCGCGCCGCCGCTCCGGCCTCGTGCCAGGTGATCGGCGTCTTGCCGAGGTCGGCGACGATCGCCGTCGCGCGCTCCATGAACAGCGCGAAGTCCTCGGGAGTGGTGCCGAGCGCTTCGTCGCCGCCGATGTGCAGGTACGGGCCGGGCGTCATCCCCGCCAGCTCACCCACCACGTCGGCGACGAAATCGTAGGTCGCCTCCTCGTGGATCCTCAGCGAGGAGAAGCCGACACCCATCCCCGTGTACGGTTCGCCGGCAGCCGGGATGGGCCCGCCGTGCGCGTCCACGATCTCGAGGATGTGCGGCGACAGGACCGGCTCCTCGGCGAGCTGCGGATACGCGAGGCCGACCGCATGCGTGTGACCCGGCAGGTCGATCTCGGGCACCACGATCATGTGACGGGATGCCGCAAACGCGACGATCTCGCGATAGTCCGCCTTCGCGTAGAACCCGCCGGCGTCACCCCCGACGGCCGTCGACGAGGCCAGCTCGGTGAGCTCGGGGCGGGAGTCGAGGTGGATGCGCCAGCCCTGGTCGTCGCTGAGGTGGAGGTGCAGGGCGTTGAACTTGAGGCTCGCTGCGCGGTCGATGTAGGCCTTCACGGTCTCGACCGGAAGGAAGTGGCGGGCGACGTCGAGCATCACTCCCCGGTACGCGAACCGCGGGACGTCGTCGATCCGCACACTCGGAACGACGAACCCCTCGCCTTCGCGACGGATGAGCTGCGCGATCGTCAGCACGCCGTAGAAGAGGCCCGCCGCGTCGGCGCCGGTCACGATGACGGATGCCGCGTCCACCGCGATCCGGTACGACTCGGCCCGACCCCCCGGCGCGATCCGCAGATCGATCGCGCCCCCGGCTCCTGGGCCCTCCTCCGCTGTCCCTGGGACGATGGCACCGCTCGTGCGCGCCGTGATCAGGCCCGCCAGCGCGACCGCGGCATCCGCCTCTCCCGTCAGCCGCACACCGTTCGTGAGCGGGAAGGCTGCGGCGGAGGGATCCGCCGTGATCGAGGACGGAGCCGGCACCGGCGCAAGGGTCATGTAAGGGAGCCTAACAAATACGGTGGCCGGCGTCATCCGGGTCGCGGGACCGGCATCCGTTATGCTTCCAGTGTCGCGACTGGCGTTGAGGTGGGCCACCACCGGGGAGCGACCGACACGGCACTCGACCGTACGCCTGGGTCGATGCACATCACCGTGGTCGTCGCCTGCGAGGCGGCGCACCCGAGATCCGAAGCCGTCGTCAGAGGAGAACGCCATGACCGACCATTACTTCACCGCGCCGCTCGCGGAGGTCGACCCCGAGATCGCCCAGGTGCTCGATCGCGAACTGCAGCGCCAGCGCGGATACCTCGAGATGATCGCATCCGAGAACTTCGTGCCGGTCTCGGTGCTGCAGTCGCAGGGATCGGTGCTGACCAACAAATACGCCGAGGGCTACCCCGGGCGCCGCTACTACGGCGGATGCGAAGAGGTCGACGTGGCGGAGGAGCTCGCGATCGAGCGCGCCAAGTCGCTGTTCGGCGCCGCGTTCGCGAACGTCCAGCCGCACTCCGGCGCGACCGCCAACGCCGCCGTGCTGCACGCGATCGCCCGCCCCGGTGACACGCTGCTGGGCCTCTCCCTCGACCAGGGCGGTCACCTCACGCACGGCATGAAGATCAACTTCTCGGGCCGTCTGTTCAACATCGTCGCCTACGGCGTCGACCCGGAGACCTCGGTGATCGACATGGACGAGGTGCGACGCCTCGCGATCGAGCACCAGCCCAAGGTCATCATCGCGGGATGGTCGGCATACCCCCGCCAGCTCGACTTCGAGGCCTTCCGTGCGATCGCCGACGAGGTCGGCGCTCTGCTGTGGGTCGACATGGCGCACTTCGCCGGCCTCGTGGCGGCCGGGCTGCACCCGAACCCGGTGCCGCACGCCCACGTCGTCTCCTCGACCGTGCACAAGACGATCGGCGGACCCCGCTCGGGCTTCATCCTGACCAACGACGCCGACATCGCCAAGAAGATCAACACGGCGGTCTTCCCGGGCCAGCAGGGCGGCCCGCTCATGCACGTCATCGCCGCCAAGGCGACCGCGTTCAAGCTCGCCGCGACCCCGGAGTTCAAGGAGCGTCAGGAGCGGGTGCTGAGCGGCGCGCACATCATCGCCGAGCGGCTCTCGCAGCAGGATGTGAAGGATGCCGGCATCGCGGTCCGCTCGGGCGGCACCGACGTGCACCTGGTGCTGGTCGACCTGCGCGACGCCGCCATCGACGGCAAGCAGGCCGAAGACCTGCTGCACGAGATCCACATCACCGTGAACCGCAACGCGGTGCCGAACGACCCGCGACCGCCGATGATCACGTCCGGCCTGCGCATCGGCACGCCTGCGCTCGCGACGCGCGGGTTCGGAGACACGGAGTTCCACGAAGTGGCCGACATCATCGCCCTCGCCCTCCTGCCGGATGCCGATGCGCAAGCTCTGCGTGCCCGGGTGGCCGCTCTCACCGCGACGTTCCCGCTCTACCCCGGCCTGGAGCAGTAGGCTCCCGCATCCCTGCCGGCGAGACTGCATCGGGTGGTCGAGACTGCAGGCTTTACCCGCAGTCTCGAGCACCGCATGCAGTCTCACGGGGAGAGCGATGGTTGCGAGGGCGCATACCTACGGGCATAGTGATGTGAGGCTCGCGACGGCGCCGGCCGCGAAGAAGTGATGAGGAGAGCACCATGACGGCACGCAAGCTGGACGGTCGCGCAGCCGCTGCCGAGATCAAGGAGGAGCTGCGCGAACGCGTCTCGGCTCTCAAAGACCGCGGAATCGTGCCCGGCATCGCCACGGTGCTCGTGGGCGCTGATCCCGCGTCAGAGCTGTACGTCGGCATGAAGCACCGGCAGTCCGAGGAGATCGGCATGAACTCGATCCAGCGCGAACTGCCGGCCGACGCCACCCAGGCGGAGGTCGAGACCCTGATCGACGAGCTGAACGCCGATCCCGAGTGTCACGGGTACATCGTGCAGCTGCCGCTGCCCAAGCATCTCGACACCGACGCGATCCTGGAGCGGATCGATCCCGACAAGGACGCGGACGGGCTGCATCCGACGAACCTCGGACGGCTCGTGCTCAACGTGAACAACCCGATCACCTCCCCGCTGCCGTGCACGCCACGGGGGGTCATCGAGCTGCTCGTGCGCAACGGGTACGACCTCGCCGGCAAGAACGTGGTGGTCGTCGGTCGCGGTGTGACCATCGGTCGCTCGATCGGCCTGCTGCTGACCCGACGTGAGTACAACGCGACGGTCACCCTCACCCACACCGGCACGGTCGATCTGGGCTCCCACCTGCGGCACGCCGATGTCGTGGTCGCCGCCGCCGGCGTGAAGCACATCGTGCGCGCGGAGGACGTGAAGCCCGGCGCGGCCGTGCTCGATGTGGGCGTCACGCGCGAGGACGACCCGGCGACGGGCAAGAGCAAGGTGTATGGAGACGTGCACCCCGACGTCGCCGAGGTCGCCGGGTATCTCTCGCCGAATCCCGGGGGCGTGGGCCCGATGACCGTGGCCCTGCTGATGACGAACGTCGTCGAGGCCGCCGAGCGCTCGCTCGCCTGAGACCCCTACGCGCGGAAGCGCGTGAGGAACTCCTTCGTCCGCTCCTCGCGGGGGTTCGCGAAGACCTCCGCGGGCGGACCGTGCTCGAGGATGCGGCCCGCGTCGAGGAACACGACCCGGTGTGCGACATCGCGCGCGAAGGCCATCTCGTGCGTGGCCATCAGGATCGTGGTGCCCTCGTCCGCGAGCTCGCGCACGAGCTCGAGCACCTCGCCGACCAGCTCGGGGTCCAGCGCCGACGTGATCTCGTCGAGGAGGAGGATCTCCGGATCGGTCGCGATCGCCCGCACGATCGCGGCGCGCTGCTGCTGGCCGCCGGAGAGGCGGTCGGGATGCTCGCGCGCCTTGTCGACGAGCCCGACGCGCTCCAGCAGCCGCATCCCCCGCTCGTCCGCAGCGGCTCGCGGCACCTTGTGCACGTAGCGCAGCGACAGCGTCACGTTGTCGAGCACCGAGAGGTGGGGAAAGAGGTTGTAGCTCTGGAACACGGCGCCGAACCGGGCCCGCACGCGGTTCGCGTCGACGCGCGGGTCGGAGATGTCCTCGCCGCCGAGCAGGATCTGCCCGTCGTCGATCGTCTCGAGCAGGTTGAGGCAGCGCAGCAGGGTCGACTTGCCCGACCCGCTCGCGCCGATCACGGCGACGACCTCGTGCGCCGCGATCTCCACCGAGACGCCGCGCAGCACGGAGCGCTCGCCGAACGACTTGCGCAGATCGATCGCCTGGAGCAGGGCGCTCATACGACCGATCCCATCTGCTCGCGCCGCTGCAGCCGCGCCGTGTACCAGTCGGTGAGCCGGATGGTGGGGATGGCGAGGAGCACGAACAGCAGCGCCGCGACGATGTACGGGGTGAAGTTGTACGACAGCGACGTCTCGATCTGCGCGGCGCGCACGGCGTCCACGAGACCGATGATCGAGACGAGCCCGACGTCCTTCTGCATGGCGACGAAGTCGTTCATGAGCGGCGGTGTCATCTTGCGCAGCGCCTGCGGCAGCACGACGAGGCGGAGCGTCTGAGCATAGCCGAGCCCCATCGCGCGGGCCGCGATCCGCTGCGACGGATGCACCGCCTCGATGCCCGCGCGGATGACCTCGCTCACATACGCCGAGTAGGTGATCGTGATCGCGGCGGTGCCGAGCAGGATGAGGGGCACGCGCTGGTTCAGGAGGGCCGGCACGCCGAAGCCGATGAGGTACAGCACGATGATCAGCGGGATGCCGCGGAAGACGTCCGTGTACGCGGCGGCGAGCACCCGCACCGGGAAGAACACCGCACCGCGCAGCGTCCGCAGCAGCGCGATCACCGTCGCGAAGATCGCGACGGTGACGACCGACAGGGCGAGCACCTGCAGGTTCAGCAGGAACCCCTCCCACACGCGGGGGAGCGAGGACCAGAACGTGGCGGGGTCGAAGAACGACTGCTGCACGCCCGCCCATCCGGGCGTGTTGAGGACCGTGAGCCAGACGACGGCCGCGAACGCGAGCGTCGAGACGAGCGCCACGAACACCGACTTCGTCGACTGGCGTTTGCGATATGCCCGCCGATCGAGCTCGAGTGCACTCGGCGGGTACGCGGCGTCGGTCACGATCCGACGCTCATCGACCGCTGCACGTTCCGTGTCACGGCAATGGTCACTGCAGCTGGGTCACACCCTGGCCTTCGCCGAGCCACTCCTCGGTGATCTCGTCGAGCGTGCCGTTCTCGCGCAGCGCATCCACCGCCGCTGTCACCGCCGGGGTGAGCGGGGAGTCCTTGGCGAGCACAAGACCCCACTCGTCGGGAACCCCGGCCGTGGGCAGCTCGCCGACGATGAAGGAGTTCTCGATGTAGACGCCCGTGGCGTAGTACGCGGTCGGCAGATCCAGCACCAGGCCGTCGATCTGCCCGGCCTCCAGGGCCGCCTTGGCGTCTTCGTTCGAGTTGTACAGCTGGGCGGCGACGGTGGGCTTGACGGCATCCTCGATCGTCTGCGCGCTCGTGGAGCCGACCATCGCGCCGAGCACGAGGTCCTTCAGCCCGTCGATGGTCGTGACGCCCTCGGCGGCCGAGCCTTCGATCGAGACGACCGCCTGGCTGGCGGCGTAGTACGGCGACGAGAAGTCGACGTTCTGCTTGCGCTCGTCGGTGATCGTGTACTGCTGGATGTTGAAGTCGAAGGTCTTCGGGCCGGGTGCGATCGCGGCATCGAAGGTCGTGCGCACCCACTCGACGTCTTCCGCCGCGAAGCCGAGCTCTTCGGCGACGGCGTAGGCGATCGCGGCTTCGAATCCCTCACCGGATGCCGGATCGTCATCGATCACGTACGGGAAGTACGCCGGCTCGCCCGTGGCGATCGTGAGCTTTCCGGGCGTGATGTAGCCCTCGTCGGCGGGCGCGTCGGTCTCGCCGCCCGCGGTCGTGCCACCGCTCGCGCAGCCTGCCAGGGCGAGGGCCGTGAGCGCGATGCCGACGACGGCGGCCCGCAGGGAAGTGTGACGACGCGACATGGGTGCCTCCAGAACTCGGGAAAGCGGCGCGCACGTGCTGGCGGCGCGATCGCTGCCTTCCATCATGACCGGGGATCGGCATCCGTGGATCGTCCGGAGTCGCTCTGTTACACGATCTTCATGCCGGGGGCGCCGACCCGCGTCCGGCGGCGTCTCACAGCCGGGCCTCCGCGGCAGCGAGCGCGGCGCGGGCGCCGGCGGTCGGAGCGATCGCCACGAGTCCGCGGTAGAGCGTGACGAGGGTCTCGACATCCAGCACGCCGGTGCGCGCGCGGTCGCAGTGCACGGCCTGGATCGCCGCTTCGAGCTGGAAGCGGCCGAGCGGCTCTCCGAGTGACGACGCCCGCCGCAGCAGAGCCCTGCCCTCGGCGATGAGGGCGGCATCCCACTGCCCGGGATCCTGCTCATCCAGCGGCGGCCACGGGCGCGCGGCACGAGCAGGCGCGCGCGACTGTGCGAACGTCAGCAGCGCCGCCAGCCCCCACGCCTCCGGTTCGGTCTCGAGCAGGCTCGCCAGCAGCACGGCGAGCCATCTCGCCTCATCGGCGATCGATTCGCTCACGCGGTCGCGATCGGATGCCGCCGGCTCGAGCCAATCGATCGCGTAGGCCGCGTACACGGCCTCCAGCACCGCCGCGAGGCGGGCCGGCATGTCCGCACGCGTCGGGATCGCGAACGGGATTCCCGCGTCGCGGATCCGCCGCTTCGCGCGCACCAGGCGCTGCGCCATGGTGGCGGGCTCGACGGCGAACGCGCGGGCGATCTCGGCCGCGTCGAAGCCGAGCACCGTCTGCAGCATCAACGGCGTGCGGATCGCGGAATCGATCGCCGGGTGCCCGCAGGCGAACAGGAGCTCCAGTCGGCGGTCGGGAATCCGCTCGCGTTCCGCGAGGATCGTCCCGGCATCCTGATCGTCCGCCTCGAGCACGCCCTCCAGCAGGGGAGCGCTCGACCGGACGGCGGGAGACCGCAGCAGATCGCGGAGCCGGTTGCGCGCCACGGTGACCAGCCACCCTTCGGGATTGTCGGGGATGCCGGAACCCGGCCACGTGCGCAGCGCCTTCTCGAAGGCATCCGACAGCGCGTCCTCGGCGAGTGCGACGTCGCGGGTCGCGGTGGCGACCACGGCGAGGATGCGGCCGTACGACGCGCGGGCCGCGTGTTCGGCCGCAGCGCGCACGTCGTCGGCGGTGGTGGTCACCTGTAATCGAACGCCGTCCATGCGCCGCCTTCGAAGCGGGTGCCGCTCGGCCGGATCTCGACGGCTCCCCATCTCACCGACGGCGCCTTGCCGGCCCAGTGGATCGCCGCGTCGAGGTCATCCACGTCGATCACGAAGGTTCCGCCGAGCTGCTCCTTCGTGTCGGCGTAGGGGCCGTCCTGCACGAGGAGTGCGGCGCCGTTCTCGCCGCCGCGCACGGTCGTGGTGGCGGAGGACGGCTGGAGCACCTCCGCCGACCGCAGCACGCCCGCGGCATCCAGCGCCTTGGCGTATTCGTCGAATTCACGCATGCCCTCGGCGAGGGCCTCGGGACCGAGTTCGTCGGCGTTCATCTCGGGGTAGTGGAGCAGGAGTGCGTACCGCATGGTTTCCATCCTTCGTCTCGTCGATCAGTGACACCCCTATGACGGTCGGGCATCGGTCCGATCGACACGCGACGGCGAATCAGCTCTTGCCGAGTTCGTCCAGCATGCGCCGCTGCTCGTCGGTCAGCCCGTCCTGCAGCTCCCGCCGGCCGGCGGCGGTCTCAGCGGAGGGGAGCGTGCTCGTGGCGCCCGCCGCGGCGGGGCCCGTCGTCTTCGTTCCGGTCGCCTTGTCGTAGAGGGCGCCCGCGTGGCCTTCCACCCTGTCGTCGATCGCATCGTAGATCGCCCAGCCGATGAGGATGATCACCGGCGGGAGGAGATAGCCCCAGAACCACCCGCCGACACTCACACCGGAGAGCGCGACGGTGACGATCCAGACGAGGAGGGCGACGACGAAGACGAGGAAGCCCTGCACGAGCTTCTCGCCGATCTTCGTGCGCTGACCGGCCGATCGTGCCGCCATCGACTGGAACAGCCGGTGGATCAGAGGCTTGATCCAGATCGTGAGCGCCGTGAGGATCACGCCCGCCCACAGCGCCGACCAGCCGACCCGCGCGGGCGTGAGCCAGCCGATCACGAGCAGCACGACGACGTTGAACAGCAGCAGCGACAGGAACCGCACGACCCACTTCTTCATAGGGGATACGTTGCCACGGCCCCTGCCGGGGCGCCACTGCGCCGCACCGAAGCGATCGTCAGTGCATGCGGACGAGCTGATCCAGATCGTCGTTCGGCAGCGCGTCGACGACCGCCATGACCTCCATGTCGACCAGGTCGACCCGGCCGGAGATCGTGGTCAGGAAGGCGGAGTCGGCGGCATCCCGGCCCGTCGCGATTCGCACGAGCGTCGAGCGCGGCGCGAGGGTCGTCGCGTCCACGACGTACCAGCCGTCCTCGACCCACGCCTCGGCCACCGCGTGGAAGTCCATCGGATACAGTCCGGGCGCGTAGACCGAGACGAGACGGGCCGGCACGTTCAGGGCGCGCAGCAGGGCGACGGTCAGGTGCGCGTAGTCGCGACACACGCCCTGTCGGGCCAGCAGGGTGCGGATCGCGCCGTCGGTGGGCAGGCTCGAACCGCTCACGTACGACAGGTGCGTGCCGACCCACGAAGAGACCGAGGCGAGCAGCTCGGCGGGATCGGTGATGCTGCCGAACTCGGCGAACGCGGTGGGACCGAGCGCGTCGGACTCGGCGTACCGGCTCGGCCGACGGTAGGTGACCAGGTCGGTCGCGTTCGCCACCGTTGCCGCCGCTTCGCCGGCGATCGAGGCGTCGTACGAGGCGACCAGCCGGCCGGTCTGGCTCAGCACCCTCTGCAGGCGCGTGCCGTGCGAGTCCGGAACGGTCTCGAACTCCAGCGGCCGGCCGTCGAGCGTGAAGGAGACATGCTCTGTGACGGGGGTGTGGTGGCCGCTCACCGCCATCGAGAAGACGAGCTCCGCGGGTTCGGTGACATTCAATTCGACTCGGCTCGCGACGTCTCTCTTCATGCCACAAGCGTCGCACGTCGCCGCCCGGGCGCGAAAAGCGGGTCAGGGCTTGACAGGATGCCGCGGCATCCGTCGGGTCATCGACAAGCTGCCGGTCCACATGTATGGTGAGCTAAACCGGTTTATTAAACCGGTTCAGAAGGCAGCGCAGCCGAATGAGCGACGAAACGCACGCGGGTCGGGGACGACGCCCCACGATCGCGGACGTCGCACAGCGTGCCGGCGTGAGCAAGGGGCTCGTCTCGTTCGCGCTCAACGACCGGCCGGGCGTCAACGTCGCCACCCGCGACCGCATCCTCGCCGTCGCCGCCGAGATGGGCTGGGCGCCCGACCTGCGGGCCCGCTCGCTCAGCACGAATCGCTCGTTCGCACTCGGGCTCGTGCTCCGACGCGACACCGAGATCGTCGCCGGAGATCCGTTCTTCCCCGCCTTCATCGCCGGGGTCGAGCGCGAGCTGTCCCCGGCCGGCCAGGCGCTGGTGCTCGCATCGGTGGCGACCGGGTTGCTCGAGGCCGACACCTACCGCAAGCTCGCCGCCGAACGCCGCGTCGACGGCGTGTTCCTCGCCGACCTCCGCGCGGGCGACGAGAGGCTCGCGCTCGTCGAATCGCTCGGACTTTCGGCGGTGACACTCGGCCACCCCGACATCGAGTCCCCGTTCCCCGCGGTCTCCGTCGACGACGTGGACGGGGTCGCGGCGACGGTGACCCACCTCGTCGGCCTCGGTCACCGCACCCTCGCTCACGTGGCGGGGTCCCACGACATGCTGCACGCCCGGCGACGAAGTGCGGCGTTCGAGGTGGCCTGCGCGGCGCACGGCGTCGAGGGCCGCGTGGTGGAGACCGACTTCAGCGCCCGTCAGGGCGGGGAAGCGACGCGGATGCTGCTGGCCGAGGAGTCGGGCCGGCCCACCGCCATCACCTACTCGAACGACCTGATGGCGCTCGCGGGAGTCGCGGTCGCGCAGCGGGCCGGCATGTCAGTGCCGCATGACCTCTCCGTCTCGGGATTCGACGACAGCGACATCGCGCGCTACGTGTACCCGTCGCTCACGTCCGTCGCGACGGATGCCGTCGAGTGGGGCGCCGTGGCGGCGCGTTCGCTCCTCGCTTCGATCGCCCGTGTCCCCCTCGCCGACACCGAGCTGACCCCGGCGCGCCTCGTGGTGCGCGAATCCACCGGCCCCGCGCCTCAGACTCACCCGCGACGCTAGCCTCCCCTCGCTCGGCAGCCTGGCCGATCCAGGCAGATCGTTTCGGGATTCGACGGATGTCGGATCCTTCTAGGAAGGAAAGAAAAATGCGAAGAAGCATCAAGATCGCGGCGATCGCCGCGGCCGGAGCACTGACACTCACGGCCTGCGGCGGAGGAGGCGGCGGCGGCGGCGGCGACGATGCGCGCGGCGACATCACGATCTGGTACTCGAACAACGCAGGCGAGATCGAGTGGGGCAAGCAGATGGTGGAAGCGTGGAACGCCGACCACCCCGACGAACAGGTCAAGGCCCAGGAGATCCCCGCAGGCAACAGCAGCGAAGAGGTCATCTCCGCCGCGATCACCGCGGGAAACGCGCCGTGCCTGATCTTCAACACTTCGCCTGCAGCCGTGCCGCAGTTCGAGAAGGCCGGCGGCCTCGTCTCCCTGTCGAGCTTCGAGGACGGCGACGCATACATCGAGGAGCGCAGCGGCGACAACGCGGCCCAGTACGCATCGGCTGACGGAGAGTTCTACCAGATGCCCTGGAAGTCGAACCCCGTCATGATCTTCTATAACAAGGCGATGTTCACCGCCGCGGGCCTGGACCCCGAAGCGCCTGCGCTGTCGACCTACGACGAGTTCCTCGACACCTCGCGCACGCTGGTAGAGTCCGGCGCCGCGCCGTATGCGATCTACCCCTCCCCGGCGAGCGAATTCTTCCAGTCGTGGTTCGACTTCTACCCGCTGTACGGGGCGGAGACCGGCGGCACGCTGCTCGTCGAGGACGGCAAAGCCACGTTCGATTCCGACGCAGGCGCGTCGGTGTCGGAGTTCTGGGCGACGATTTACGAGGAAGGCCTCGCCGGGAAAGAGCCCTACCAGGGCGACTCGTTCGTCGACGGCAACTCGGCAATGACGATCGCCGGACCCTGGGCGATCGACTACTTCGGCGATGACGTCGACTGGGGAACTGTTCCGGTGCCCACATCTGCCGGCACGCCGGCCGAGGAGACCTACACGTTCAGCGACGCCAAGAACGTCGGGCTGTTCACGGCGTGCGAGTCCAAGGGCACCGCCTGGGACGTTCTGAAGTTCGCCACGAGCGAGGAGCAGGATGGACAGCTCCTCGAGATCTCCGGCCAGATGCCGTTGCGCCAGGACCTGACCGCCGCTTACCCCGACTTCTTCGAGGCGAATCCCGCCTTCCAGCAGTTCGGAGACCAGGCCGATCGTGTGGTCGAGGTGCCGAACGTGGCGAACTCGATCGAAGTGTGGCAGGCGTTCCGCGACGGCTACTCGCGTTCGGTCATCTTCGGTGAGGTCGACATCCCGTCGTTCCTCGCCGACACCGCGGCCGAGATCGACACCCTGGTCGGCCAGGACTGAGGTCACGGACATGGTAACCGTCGCCCCGGAGCCAGGCACCGCGACGGTCCGGGCGGACGCGCAGCACGCGCGCTCCGCCCGGCGCCGCCGGCGGCTGCTCGGCGAGAACCCGCTGGGGATCCTCCTCAGCGCGCCCTACGTGATCTTCATCGCTGTGGTCTTCGCCTACCCGCTCATCTTCGCGGTCTGGATGTCGCTTCACGACTACTTCTTCGCGGCCCCTGGCGCCGACGTCGAGCGCGAATTCGTCGGGTTCCAAAACTTCGTCACGGTGCTCACCGACCCCGAGGTGTGGCGCTCGTTCCTCAACGTCGGGGTGTTCCTCATCATCAACGTGCCGCTCACCGTGGTGCTGTCCCTTCTGCTCGCCACAGCACTCAACAAGGCAGTCCACGCGAGGGTATTCCTACGGGTCAGTTTCTATGTGCCGTACGTGACGGCCTCAGTCGCGCTCGTCGCGGTCTGGCTGTTCCTGTTCAGCGGTCCAGGACTCGTGAATCAGCTGCTCGGCCCGCTCGCCCCCGACCCCTCCTGGCTGATCAACCCCTTCCTGGCGATGCCGACGATCGCGCTCTTCGTGACGTGGAAGGGGATGGGCTTCTACATCCTGCTGTACCTGGCGGCGCTGCAGGCCGTTCCGAAGGAGCTCTACGAGTCGGCAGCGACCGACGGGGCAGGAGCCGTGCGCACCTTCTTCGCGGTCACCGTGCCCGGTGTGCGGCCTGCGACGGTGCTCGTACTCCTCCTTGCGACGATCACGGGCGCGAACCTCTTCACCGAGCCGTACCTCCTCACCAATGGCGGCGGTCCGAACGGGGCCTCCACGTCACCGGTCTTCCTGATGTACCAGAAGGGCCTGGAGCAGGGCAATCCGGACGTCGCTGCCGCTATCGGCGTGATTCTCGTCATCCTCGTACTGGCCATCGCGCTGATACAGCGCCGGCTCGTGGGGGGAGACGAATCATGAGCCGCATAGACAGTCGCGCCGAAAGCCGCGCGGAAGCCCGAACGGAGAACGCTGCAGCGCGAACCGGGAGGGGTCATCCCGGTCGGGCGGGAAGCATTCTGCGGTACGTCTTGCTGGGGCTCGGGGCTCTCGTGTTCCTGTTCCCGTTTTACTACATGGTGGTCGGGTCGCTGCAGCTCAACCCCGACACCACCCTCGCCGGCGCGTTCCCGAATCCGGCCAACATCACGCTCGAGAACTATGCCACCATCAACGAGCGCATCGGCCTGCTGCAGGGCCTGGCGAACTCGGGGATCTTCACGATGGGGGTGATTCTGTGCACCCTCGTGTTCGGCATCCTGGCGGGCTACGCCCTCTCCGTGCTCTATTGGCGCGGCAGAGGCGTGGTGTTCGCGATCGTGCTGCTCGTGCAGATCGTGCCCTTCCAGCTGCTCATGATCCCGCTCTACGTGATGATCGCGCGCGACTATGGGCTGTCCGACACGCACTTCGGCATGATCCTGCCGTTCGCGATCAACTCCGCCGCGGTGCTGATCTTCCGGCAGTACTTCCTGCAGGTACCGCGCGCGCTCTTCGATGCCGCCCGAATCGACGGGGCGGGGGAGGTGCGGTTGCTGTGGAGCGTCGCTCTGCCGCTGGTGCGTCCGGCGGTGCTCACCGTGGTGCTGCTGACGTTCATCGGCCCCTGGAACGAGTTCCTCTGGCCCTTCCTGATCACCAAAGAGGCGTCGCTGCAACCACTGGCAGTTTCGCTCGCCAACTACATCACGACCCTGTCCGGCTCGGATGCCAATCCGTTCGGCTCGATCCTCGCGGGTGCGGTCGTGCTGGCGATTCCTCCGGTGGTGCTGTTCGCCGTGTTCCAGCGGTACTTCACCAGCTCCGACATCGGCTCGGGGGTGAAGGGATGACCGCCGTCGGCACGCGACTGCCTACCGTTCCCTACGCGCTGACCCGTGTCGGCGTGGTCATGACGCCGGAGCAGGGCAACCTCAACGAGATCGACGGCGTGCTCAATCCGGCTTCCGGTCGCGGTCCCGACGGCGAGGTCTACCTCCTCCCGCGGATGGTCGCGGCCGGCAACGTCTCGCGCATCGGCCTCGCGCGGGTCGTGGTGCGTGACGGGGTGCCGGTGGGCGTCGAGCGCGAGGGGGTCGTGCTCGAACCAGACCGCTCGTGGGAGCAGGGCGTCGGCAACGCCGGCGTCGAAGACCCGCGCGTCACGTGGATGGCCGACCTTGGCCTGCACCTGATGACGTACGTCGCGTACGGCCCGCTCGGGCCGCGAACTGCTCTGGCCGTATCGACCGACCTGCGCGAATGGCGTCGGCTCGGGCCGGTGCTGTTCACGTACGACGACGCGCTGAACATCGATCTGAACCTGTTCCACAACAAGGACGCGGTGTTCTTCCCCGAGACGGTCATCGCGCCGGACGGGGTGCGCAGCTTCGCGGTGCTCCACCGTCCGATGTGGGACCTCAGCGAGACGAAAGCCGACCAGGGTGTCGTCCTGCCCGCGGGCATCACCGACCCGAGGCAGTCGATCTGGATCAGCTACGTGCCGGTCGAGGCGGTTGCCGACGACCTCTCAGCGCTCGCGCTGTGGAGTCGGCACCGGTTCCTGGCGGGGCCGGAGTTCGCATTCGAGGCGACCAAGATCGGCGGCGGACCCGCGCCGCTGCGCGTTCCGGAGGGGTGGCTGCTGCTGCACCACGGCGTTACCGGGCACATCGAGAAGGCGTTCGATCACCAGCAGAACGTCCACTATGCCGCCGGAGCGATCCTGCTCGACGGCGACGACCCGTCGATCGTGATCGCCCGCACGCCCGAGCCGCTGCTGCAGGCCGAAACCGAGGACGAGCGAGGCGGAATCGTGCCGAACGTGGTGTTCCCGACGGCGATCGAGGAGATCGAGGGCGTCAGGTACGTCTTCTACGGAATGGCCGACTCGAAGATCGGGGTGGCACGGCTCGACCACGCCTGATCCGTCCGTTCCGTGAGTCAGTACGACGCGCGCTCGGTGTCGCCGGAAGCGGTGAAGCGCGCCGCCAGCGCCTCCGAGCCGCGGGCGAGGAGCGCGACGTCGGCGCCGACCAGCACGAAGGACGCCCCGGCGGCGAGGTAGCGATCGGCGACGGCGGGGTCGAAGGCGTTCACACCGACCGGCTTGCCGGCCGCGACCACCGCCTCGAACGTGCGCAGCACCGCGGCTTCGACGTCGGGGTGGGTCTGCTGACCCAGCAGACCCATGGATGCCGCGAGATCGGACGGTCCGACGAAGACCCCGTCGACGCCGTCGACGGCTGCGACCTCGGCCGCGGCATCCACGCCCGCCGTCGTCTCGATCTGGACGAACAGCGAGACGTGCTGGTCGGCGTTCTCGAGGTAGCCGTCAACGCGATTCCACCGCCCGGAGCGGGCGAGGGCGTTGCCGATGCCTCGACCGCCGCGCGGCGGGTAGCGTACCGCTGCGACGACAGCGGCCGCCTCGGCCGCGCTGGAGATCATCGGCACGAGCAGGTTCTGAGCGCCGAGGTCGAGCACCTGCTTGATCGTGACGACATCGCCGATCGGCACCCGCACGACGGGCGTGATCGGGTACGCGGCCACGGCCTGCAGCTGCGCCAGAACGGATTCCAGTCCGTTGGGGGAGTGTTCCATGTCGATCAGGGTCCAGTCCATGCCGGAACCGGCGCAGATCTCGGCGACGAGCGGCGACCCGGAGCACACCCAGATGCCGGCGAGCGGGCGGGACGCCGCGGCCAGCGTGTCGCGAAAGGTGGGTTCTAGACGAAACGGCATGTGATCCTCCCCATCGGTCCGTAGTCGCACAGCACGTCGTCGCCGCGCCGTACCCACATCGGTCGCGTGAAAGACCCGGCCAGGATGATCTCGCCCGCCTCGAGTCGCGCACCGTGGTGATGGAACTTGTTCGCGAGCCAGGCCACGCCCGTCGCGGGGTGGTCGAGCACTCCGGCGGCGACGCCGGTCTCGGTGATCTCGCCGTTGCGGTACAGCAGCGCCGGGACCCACCGCAGGTCGATCTCGTCCGGGCGCTTGCGCACGTCGCCGAGCACCATCGCGCCATAGGCGGCGTTGTCGGAGATCGTGTCGACGATGGTGCGACCCTCCAGTTCGATGTGCGAGTTGAGCACCTCGAGCGCGGGAACCGCGTAGTCGATCGCGGCCAGAGCGTCTTCGAGCGTGCAGTCGGGGCCTTCGAGCTGCTCTTTCAGCACGAAGGCGAGCTCGACCTCGACGCGCACGTTCGAGAACTGATCGACCGGGATGTCAGCGCCGCTGGAGTACACGGTGTCCTCGAACATCACGCCGTAGTCCGGCTCGGTGATGCCCGTCGCATCCTGCATCGCCTTGGAGGTCAGTCCGATCTTGCGGCCGACCAGCCTCCGCCCGGCGGCGACGTTCTTGTCGCGCCACACGCCCTGGATCGCGTACGAGTCCTCGATCGTCGCGTCAGGATAGCGGGCGGTGATCCGCGGGATCACGCGGTGCGCGCGGTCGGCCTCGGCCAGCTCGTCCGCGATGGTCGCGATCTGCTCGGGTGACAGCATCCGGCCTCCTTCGTGTTGTGTCAAAACTCGGGGATCGATGGGCGTTCAGGGCTGCATGACGGGGCGATTCGGTCGATTCGTCCCGACGCTTCGACGGCGGATCGCGGTCACAGCTGGTTGCCGAGCTTGTACTCGCCCTGCTTCCAGCTCGGCAGCTCATCGGGTGCGTCGGTCGGCCGCGTGTACGAGAATCCGTCGGCGCCGATCGTGACGGCCATCTCGCTGGTGTCGGTGCGGGCGACGACGGGCTGCGGGTTGCCATCCAGGTCGAGCACGAGCGATGCCTCGGTGTACCACGACGGCACGACCGGGTTGCCCCACCAGTCGCGGCGCTGATTGTCGTGCACGTCCCACGTGACCACCGGGTTGTCGGGGTCGCCGGTGTAGTAGTCCTGCGTGTAGACCTCGACGCGATGCCCGTCGGGGTCGCGCAGGTAGAGGTAGAACGCGTTGCTCACGCCGTGGCGGCCGGGACCGCGCTCGATCGCGTCGGAGCGGCGGAGGGCCCCGAGCTTGTCGCAGATCGCGAGGATGTTGTGCTTCTCGTGCGTCGAGAAGCACACGTGGTGCATGCGCGGTCCGTCGCCGCCGGTCATGGCGGTGTCGTGCACGGTGGGCTTGCGGCGCATCCAGGCGGCGTAGACGGTGCCCTCCTCGTCCTGGATGTCCTCGGTCACGCGGAAGCCGAGCGACTGCATGAATCCGACCGCGCGCGGCACGTCGGGAGTGACCTGGTTGAAGTGGTCGAGACGGACCAGCTCGCCGGGGATGTACAGGTCGTACCGCCACGACAGACGCTCGACGTGCTCAGTCGCGAAGAAGAATTCGGTCGGGAAGCCGAGCGGGTCCACCACGCGCACGGAGTCGCCGATGCCCTTCACGAATCCATCCGGGCGCCGCTCGACGCGGCATCCGAGCTCTTCGTAGAACGCGACGGCCTTGTCGAGGTCGTCCGCCGAGCGCACCCGGTACGAGAACGCGGCGACGGCGGCGATCGGACCCCGGCGCAGCACGAGGTTGTGATGGATGAACTCCTCGGTCGAGCGCAGGTAGATCGCCTCGTCGTCCTCTTCGGTCACGTGCAGGCCGAGCACGTCGACGTAGAACACGCGGGATGCCGCGAGGTCGGTGACGATGAGCTCCATGTAGGCGCACCGCAGGATGTCGGGCGGCGAGGCCTGGGGGGTCGGCACCGGATCGTCGGAATGGATCGGCGCCTCCTGCGAGACGAAGAACCCCGACGAGGTGCGGGTCATCTGGGAGCGGTCGGTCATGTCAGCGTCCTTGCTTGCCGAAGGTCGGGTTGTGCGGTTCGCCGAGCGTGATGTGCACGGCCTGCTGGTCGGTGTAGAAGTCGATCGAGCGGTAGCCGCCCTCGTGGCCGAGACCGGATGCCTTCACACCGCCGAACGGGGTGCGGAGGTCCCGCACGTTGTTCGAGTTGAGCCAGACCATGCCGGCTTCGACGGACTGCGCGAAGTTGTGGGCGCGCCGAAGGTCGCTCGTCCACACGTAGGCCGCGAGGCCGTACTTCGTGTTGTTCGCGAGTGCAAGCGCCTCTTCGTCGGTGTCGAACGGGGTGATCGCGACGACCGGCCCGAAGATCTCCTCCTGGAAGATCCGCGCGTCGGGCGCGACGTCGGCGAAGACCGTCGGGGCGACGAAGTTGCCCGTCTCGAAGCCGTCCGCCCGCCCGCCGCCGGCCACGAGCCGTCCCTCCGTCTTGCCGAGCTCGACGTAGCTCATGACCTTGTCGTAGTGCTCGGGGTGCACGAGCGCTCCGACCTCGGTGGCCGGGTCGTGCGGGTAGCCGACCACGACGCGCGACGCCTGGGCGGCGTAGCGCTCGACGAACTCGTCATACACGTCGCGCTGGACGAGGATGCGGCTGCCCGCGGTGCAGCGCTCGCCGTTGAGCGAGAAGACGCCGAAGATCGTCGCGTCGATCGCCGCCTCGAGGTCGGCGTCGGCGAAGACGATCGCGGGCGACTTGCCGCCGAGCTCCATCGAAAGACCCTTGAGGAACGGTGCCGCGTTCCCGAAGATCAGCTGGCCGGTGCGGCTTTCGCCGGTGAAGGAGATGAGGGGGACGTCCGGATGCTTCACCAGGGCGTCTCCAGCATCCTCACCGAGTCCGTTCACGAGGTTGAACACGCCTCCCGGCAGCCCGGCCTCTTCGAAGATCCCCGCCCAGAGCGATGCCGAGAGCGGCGTGAACTCGGCGGGCTTGAGCACGACCGTGTTGCCGGTGGCCAGGGCCGGCCCGAGCTTCCACGACTCGAGCATGAACGGGGTGTTCCATGGCGTGATGAGCCCCGCGACGCCGATCGGCTTGCGGTTCACGTAGTTCAGCTGCCGGCCCGGCACCTTGTACGCGTCGTCGGCCTGGGCGACGATCAGGTCGGCGAAGAAGCGGAAGTTCTCGGCGGCGCGACGCGCCTGGCCGAGCGCCTGCGTGATCGGCAGGCCCGAGTCGAACGACTCCAGCTCGGCGAGGCGGGCGTCGCGTGACTCCACGATGTCGGCGATCCTGTGCAGCACGCGGGAGCGCTCGCGCGGCAGCATCCGGGGCCACGGTCCGTCGGTGAACGCGCGCCGCGCAGCGGCGACGGCGCGGTCGATGTCGGCCTTCTTGCCGGCCGCGGCCTGCAGATAGGTCTCGTTGGTCACCGGGTCGAGCACGTCGAACGTGTCGCCGTCGACACTGTCGACGAACTCGCCGTCGATGTAGTGCTGGATGCGGGTGGGCAGGTCGGCAGGCACGTGGTGGGTGCCGACCGCCGTGGCGGTGTCGGTCATGACTCTCCTTGCTGTCGTTCAGAAGTTCGGGAGGCCGAGGGCCTCGTCGGGGTGCTCATGGATCAGGTAGGCGTCGAGGGTCGCCGACCGATGGCGACGGGCGGCCATCTCGATGTCGGCGAGGGGCGCGCTCGTCTCGACGAGCGTCAGGATGTTCTCGTGCTCCCGGACCGACTCGGCCGCACGACCGGGAACGAAGCTGAAGGTCGAATCGCGGAGGTTTCCGAGCCGCCCCCATTCGCCGCGGACGATCTCGAGCAGGCGCGGGTTCGCGCAGCGCTCGAAGAGGATGGCGTGGAACTCCTGGTTCAGCGCCGTGAAGGAGTGGGGGTCGAAGTGATCGAGGATCTCGACCATCAGCTCGTTGACCGTGCGGGCGCGCCGTACGTCGTCGACGGTGAGACGTCGCGCCGACAGGGCCGTCGCAGCACCCTCGAGGATGCTGAGCGCCTGCATGCTGAAGCGGTACTGCGAGTCGTCCACCATCGACACGTGCGCGCCGACGTTCCGCTCGAACGTGACGAGCCCTTCGGCCTCGAGCTGTCGGATCGCCTCGCGGACCGGAACCACGCTCATGTCGAGCTCGGTCGCGATCGAGCCGAGCACCAGCCGGTATCCCGGCGTGAAGCTCTGGTTCGCGATGCGCCCCTTGATCCAGTGGTACGCCTGCTGAGACTTGCTCTGGCTCGATGCTGCCTCGGCCTGTCGCAGGGTCACCTCTCCTCGCTCCGGCGCCATGCGTCGTACCTCGCCTTCCACTCCGCGTTCATCGGGAAGAGTCCGTCGACCGGGTGCCCGTCAGCGACCTGCTCGGCCACCCACGCGTCCTCGTCCTCCTGAGCGAGGGCCGCGTCGACGACCTCCTCGGCGAGCGCTGGCGGGATGACGATCACGCCGTCCGAGTCGCCGACGAGGATGTCACCGGGCTGGACGGTCGTGCCGCCGCATCCGATCGTCACGTCGAGGTCCCACGGCACGTGCTTGCGGCCGAGCACCGCGGGGTGCGCACCCGAGGAGTACACCGGGATGCCGATCGCGGCGACCGCGTCGTAGTCGCGCACGCCGCCGTCGGTGACAATGCCCGCGGCTCCCCGCGCCTTCGCGCGCAGGGCGAGGATGTCGCCGAGGGTGCCGGAGCCGGTCTCGCCCCGGGCTTCGATCACGATGATCTCGCCCTCGCCGACCGCGTCGAACGCGCGCTTCTGCGCGTTGTACCCGCCGCCGTGGCTCTGGAACAGGTCTTCTCGACCCGGCACGAAGCGCAGGGTCTTCGCCGTGCCGATGATCTTGGTGCCCGTGTGCATGGGCCGGACCCCGTCGATCGTGACGTTGTTCAGCCCGCGTTTGCGCAGCTGCGCGGAGAGGCCCGCGACCGGCACGCGCATCAGCTTCTCGCGCAGTGCGGGTGACAGCCCCATGCCGGCGCCCGAGCCTGTCGAGGGGTCGGACGACGCTTCGACAGGCTCAGCGACCGGGCCAGGCGGCCCAGCGGACGGGTTCGAGGCGGCCGGCGGTCCGGCCGCCTCGGCGGAGCCCCAGGCCTCTGCCCGCTGCGTGTCGTCCACCGCGGGCAGGGAGCCCAGGGTCTTGTCGAAGGGTGCAGAGCCCTGAGTGACGGTCGTCACGAGCCTGCCCGTGGTCAGCCCGGCACCGGGCTCGTCGACCTCCACCTCGACGACGTCGCCCGGCACGACCACGGAGGAGCCCGCGGGGGTGCCGGTGAGGATCACGTCGCCGGGCTCGAGCGTGAAGTGCTGCGAGAGGTCAGCCACCATCTGCGCGAGCGGGAACAGCAGGCCCGCGGCGGTGTCGTCCTGCGCGAGGGCGCCGTTCACCCACGTGCGCACCCGCAGCGCCGTCGGGTCGAGCGAGCGCGCGTCGAGAAGCGCCGGCCCGATCGGCGTGAATCCGTCGCCCCCCTTCGAGCGGACGTTCGAGCCCTTGTCGTTCGCGCGCAGGTCGTACAGCCCGAAGTCGTTCGACGCGGTGACCCAGCCGACGTGGCCCCAGGCGTCGGTGAGCGGCACCCGTCGCGCCGCCGTGCCGATCACGAGAGCGATCTCGCCTTCGAACGCCAGCAGCTCGGTCCCGGCGGGGCGCTCGATCGACTCGCCGGATGCCGCGACAGAGCTCGACGGCTTGAAGAAGTACGAGAGCGCCTCCGGGCGGCGACCCCGCTGTTCGGCCCGCGAGAGGTAGCTCAGGTGGATGGCGATGATCTTGCCGGGCCGTGACGGCAGAGCGCCGAAACTGCCGACGGCGGCATCCGTCGAATTGCTCATGAGCTCCCTCGCTCTTGCGTCATATTCGAAATCGTATATCATCTGAGGAGCCCCGGCAAGCGTGAATCCCCGACTTGCCCGACGACGAAGTCCTGACATTGGAGTCACACATGACCGCACAATCGCCGACCGGGTTCACCCCCACCGGCACCATCGCCACCGCCAAAGACCGCCGCCGCGTGGTGTTCGCGACGGTCGTCGGCACCACCGTCGAGTGGTACGACTTCTTCATCTACGCAACGGCCGTCGGGCTCGTGTTCGGACAGCTGTTCTTCGCGCCCGCCGGCGAGGAGTTCGGCCAGATCCTGGCATTCCTGACCGTCGGCATCAGCTTCCTGTTCCGTCCGCTCGGCGCCTTCCTCGCCGGTCACTTCGGAGACAAGTACGGCCGCAAGGTCGTGCTGATGCTGACCCTCATCCTGATGGGCGTCGCCACCGCGCTGATCGGCCTCCTGCCGACGTACGAGGCGATCGGCGTCTGGGCGCCGATCCTGCTCATCCTGCTCCGCATCCTGCAGGGTGTCTCGGCAGGCGGCGAGTGGGGCGGCGCGGTGCTGATGGCGGTCGAGCACGCCCCGAAGACCAAGCGCGGCCTGTTCGGCGCGTCGCCGCAGATCGGCGTGCCGCTCGGCCTGCTCCTGGCCTCGGGGATCATGGCGCTCATGACG
>DASQLG010000090.1:0-21196 GCA_035630115.1 Microbacterium sp.
GTGATGCGCGGGAGGTCGGCCTGGCGCACCATCACGCTGATGAACGCCTCGATCGGGAAGCCCAGAGCCGTGGAGGAGATCGCGCGCTCGTAGGAGAGGAACACGCCTGACCGCTCCAGGCGGGCCATCCGCGCCTGCACCGTGTTGCGGGAGAGTCCCAGCCGCTCGGCCAACGCGACCACCGTCGCCCTGGGGTCGGCCGCGAGAGCAGCCAGCAGCTCGAGGTCGACCTGGTCGAGGTTGCTCATAGTGTGAAAGATTAGCACGTCAGGTCGGATCTCGCTTGGCAACATGCTCAAGAACTTCGATGAAGCTTGAGCTAGGTGCAAGATCGACGTAGCCTGAGCCAGTCGGCGACGCTGCCGGCGTTCCGCGACGAGAGCCTCACGAGGGCGTCTCGCACCGAGGAGGGATGACGATGATGCACACCCTGACCCCCACAGCCGACCCGGCGACCGACGTCGACGATGTCGCACGGCTGCTGACGCCCGACGGTGAGCGCATCGCCGACCATGATCTCGACCCCTGGGTCGACGACATCGACGCCGAGGCTCTGCGCGGTCTCTACCGTGACATGACGCTCGTCCGTCGCATCGACACGGAGGGCATCGCGCTCCAGCGCCAGGGCCAGCTCGGCCTGTGGGCTCCCTGCCGCGGGCAGGAGGCGACACAGGTCGGAACCGCGCGCGCGTTCCGCGCCGACGACTTCGTGTTCCCCAGCTACCGCGAGATCGGCGTGAACTTCGTCCGCGGAGCCGTGGCCTCGGACTTCGTCCTGGCGTGGCGCGGCGAGGCCCATTCGACCTTCAACCCCTACGACATCAACACCGCCACTCCGCAGATCATCATCGGCGCGCAGGCACTGCACGCGGTCGGCTACGCGATGGGCATCACCCTCGACGGCACCGACCAGGTTGCCGCCGCATACTTCGGCGACGGGGCCACGAGCCAGGGCGACGTGAACGAGGCGATGGTCTTCGCCTCGTCCTTCCGGGCGCCGGTGGTCTTCCTCTGCACGAACAATCAGTGGGCGATCTCCGAGCCGGTGACGGTCCAGGCCAAGTTCCCGATCGCCGGCCGCGCGCCGGGATTCGGCATCCCGAGTCTGCGCGTGGACGGCAACGACGTGCTCGCGTGCCTCGCGGCGATGCGCTGGGCGACCGATCACGCGCGCAGGGGCAACGGCCCCGCCTTCATCGAGGCCGTCACGTACCGGATGGGTCCCCACACGACCTCGGACGACCCCACCCGCTACCGTGACAAGGACGAGGTCGAGCGGTGGCGCCGCCGCGACCCGCTCGCTCGGGTCGAAGCGCTGCTGCGGGGGCAGAGCGAGTTCTCCGAGGAGTTCGAGCGTGACGTCGCCGCCGAGGCAGACCGCTGGGGCGCAGACGTCCGCTCGGCGTGCCTCTCGGCCCGTACGAAGGAGCCGATCGAGGTCTTCGACCACGTCTACGACGAGCCGCACGTGGGGCTGGAGAGCCAGCGCGCGCAGTTCGCGGCATACCTCGAGGGATTCACTTCGGCGGAGCTCAGCACAGGCTCGGATGCCGCGGTCGGAGGTACGACGCGATGACTCAGCTGACGATGGCCAAGTCCATCAACGAAGGACTCCGCCGTGCGATGGCCGACGATCCGAAGGTGCTCGTCATGGGCGAGGACATCGGCAAGCTCGGCGGCGTGTTCCGTGTCACCGACGGCCTGCTCGACCAGTTCGGCGCCCAGCGCGTGATCGACACCCCGCTGGCCGAGGCGGGCATCATGGGCACCGCCGTCGGTCTCGCATTCCGAGGATTCCGACCGGTGGTGGAGATCCAGTTCGACGGCTTCGTCTACCCGGCGTTCGACCAGATCGTCTGCCAGGTCGCGAAGCTCCACTACCGCACGCGCGGCAACGTGAAGATGCCGATCACGATCCGCATCCCCTGGGCCGGGGGAGTGGGGGCCGCGGAGCACCACTCCGAGTCGCCCGAGGCGTACTTCGTTCACACTTCGGGGCTGCGCGTCGTCGCCGTCTCCAACCCGCAGGACGCCTACGTCATGCTGCGCCAGGCGATCGCGTCGAACGACCCGGTCGTGTACTTCGAGCCGAAGCGGCTGTACCACCAGAAGGGCGAGGTCGACCTCGACGTCGACCTGGCCGACGCGCCGCCGATGGGGCTGGCCCGCATCGCCCGCGAGGGCACCGACGTCACGCTGCTGACCTACGGCGCGCAGGTTTCGACCGCGATGGATGCCGCGATCGCCGCCGAGGACGACGGCGTCTCGATCGAGGTCATCGATCTGCGCTCGATCTCGCCGGTGGATTACCGCACGGTCGCGGCATCCGTCCGCAAGACCGGCCGCGTCGTGGTGACCCACGAGGCCGCGCGCGAGGCCGGCGTGGGAGCCGAGCTGGTCGCGAGCGTGACCGAGCAGTGCTTCGACTATCTGGAGGCTCCGCCCGTGCGCGTCACCGGGCACGACATCCCCTACCCGCCTGCGAAGCTCGAGAAGCACCATCTGCCTGACCTGGACCGGATCCTCGATGCGGTCGACCGCGTCCTGGACCGCCCGAACAGCCTCACCGGCGTGGAGGTGTGAGGCCGTGGTCCAGGACTTCCGTCTCCCCGACCTCGGTGAGGGTCTTCCCGAAGCCGAACTCGTGCAGTGGCTCGTCGCCGAGGGCGACACCGTCACGCTGAACCAGACGATCGCCGAGGTCGAGACCGCGAAGGCCGTCGTCGAGCTGCCCTCGCCCCACGCCGGAAAGGTCACCGCGCTGCATGCGAAGGCCGGCGATGTGATCGAGGTGGGCTCCGTGCTGATCTCATTCGAGGTCGCGGGCGTCGAACCCGAGGCGCCCGCCCCGCAGTCGACAGCGCAGGCCGCATCGGCCGAACCCGCCGACGCGGCCGCTGAGGACAAGGCGCAGCCCAACCTGGTCGGCTACGGAGCCGCGCCGCGCGGCGCGGGTCGTCCGCAGCGGCGCGCACGCGCCGGTGCGCGGCCGCCGGCCGGGATCGACACCGCGGTGCTCGAAGCCGCTCCGCACGACGTGATCCACACGCAGGAGCCGGCCGAGCCGCTGCGCGAGCGTCCGCGCTCGACGCCCCCGGTGCGCAAGCTCGCGAAGGAGCTCGGCGTCGACCTCGCCCTCGTCGAGGCCAGCGGCGCGACCGGTCTGATCACGCGGGCCGACGTCGAGACGTACGCCGCTCGCATCCGTTCGGTCGACGAGGCGGTCGCGCCACCCGCCGCATCACCCACCCCGGATGCGGGAGACCGCGTCACCCGCGTTCCGATCCGCGGCGTGCGCAAGCACACCGCGGACGCGATGGTCCGCAGCGCCTTCACGGCGCCGCACGTGACCACCTTCCACACGGTCGACGTCACCGCCACGAGTGAGCTGATCGCGTCGCTGCGCGCCGACCGTGCGCTGGAGGGACACCGGATCGGCGTGATGGCCGTCGCCGCCAAGGCCGTGTGCCTGGCCCTGATGCGCCACCCGAGTCTGAACTCGCGGTGGGATGCCGACAACGCCGAGATCGTTCAGCACCACTACGTCAACCTCGGCATCGCCGCGGCGACGGAGCGCGGCCTCGTGGTTCCGAACATCCGCGACGCGGACCGGATGTCGCTCGTCGAGCTCGCCGATGCCATCGGCGAGCTGGCGCAGGTCGCGCGCGCAGGCAAGACGGCCCCTGCGCAGATGAGCGGCGGGACTTTCTCGATCACGAACGTGGGCGTCTTCGGTGTGGATGCGGGGACTCCGATCCTCAATCCGGGCGAGGCGGGCATCCTGGCCCTCGGCGCCGTGCGGCGTCAGCCGTGGGAGCACCGCGGCGAGATCGCGCTGCGCGACGTGATGACCCTGAGCCTGTCGTTCGACCACCGACTCGTCGACGGCGAGCAGGGCGCGCGATTCCTGCGAGAGGTCGCCGACATCCTGCGCGAGCCGGGTCGCGCCATGCTCCTGCGCTGACGAGCGCCGCGACTAGGCGCGCTTCGGGTAGAACAGCCCGAGCCCGTGCTGTCGCAGCAGCGTGTAGGCCTGTTCGAACGTCTCGGGCTCGGCGTGCCCGTCGCCGCCGCCGTACTTCGCCAGCAGCAGACCCAGCAGCCCCCTTCCCGGAGGGCTCAAGGGCTTGTCCTTGTGAGGCGAGGCCGACGGATCGATCGACTCGTCGGCCTGCGGGTTCGGCGGCAGATACATGGGGTGCACGAGCGGCCAGGTGCGCGGATCGCGCGGCACCTCGAGGTTGACGACCGAGAACAGATCGTTGGCGCCCGCATCGCGCCGCGTGAGGGGACTCAGCCCGTGCAGCCGCGACAGCGTCGCGATCACCGACCCGTGGTGCATCTCGTCGTGGATGATCGTGCCTCCGCGCGTGTAGGCGGACACGGCGATCGCGGGCACGCGGCATCCGAGCCGATCGAACGTGAAGCCCATCTCGCCCGGCTCGGCGTCCGCCGTCGGGGGTGTCGCGCTCGGCGGCGGCACGTGGTCGTAGGTGCCGCCGTGCTCGTCGAAGGTGATCAGCAGCAGCGTGTTCAGCGCGTTCGAGCCCTCCGGGGTCGCGCTGTGCTTGATCGCCTCGTACACGCTCGCCACGAGCTTCTCGCCCGCGCGCACGTCCGAGACGGCCGAGTCGACGATCATCTCGCCGGCGAACTCGCTGCTGCGGAACACCCCGAACGGAGGGTGGAAGTCGTTGTGGTTGTACACCATGCGCGGCTCGATGAAGGCGTAGGCCGGCAGCTTCCCGGCGGCAGCGTCCTCGTAGAACTCCGACATGTGACCGAAGTGCCCGGTGCGCCAGTACTGCTCCAGCGAGGGCGCGTGCTGCACCCCCGTCAGCGAGACCAGCTGCAGCTCGTCGAAGTAGATCTTCCACGAGACGCCCGCCTCCTCCAGACGGTTGAAGATCGTCGGCACGGCGTCCGCGTCGAGCCATTTGTCGTAGCCCGCGCCCTGCTTGTTCGTCACGTAGCCGTGGGAGGTCGATGCGTGGAAGAACGAGCGATTGCAGTAGGTCTGCGACGGCACGCCCGCGAACCAGGCGTCGTAGACCGCGAACTCGCGCGCCAGCGTGGACAGCACCGGCAGTTGCTCGGGGGAGAACCCGCCCATGATCTGCCCCGCGACGTCGATCTTCGGCGGCTTGCCGCCGCCGCGCTCGATGTTGTTGACGTAGTCCTGGATGAATCCGTCCATCGTCGGACTGGTTCCTGCCGCCGGGGCATTGAACGGCGCCTCCATGGCGCCGGTCTGCCTGGTCGCATTCGTCGCCGGCAGGACGGTGCCGAACAGCTGGGTGTTGACGTGCGGATACTCTTCGCCGGGATCGGGGTTGGGCATGCCCATGACGACGTCGGTCGCGCCCTCGTAGGGGTGCGCGGCGATGCGCTCCCCGCTCGGTGCGACGTTCGCGTAGTCGCCGAAGGCGAGACCGTCGAAAGTCTGCCCGGCCGGGAGGTTCTCGGGCGTGTAGAGCCAGCCGAGGAGGTTGTCGAAGGAGCGGTTCTCGCCCATCAGCACGACGACATGGTCGAAGCCGGGGACGGAACGCGGGCTCAGCGCGCCGTAGTCCTGCGCGCCCTCCCGATAGCCCAGCGCGCGCCCGGCCGAGGCGCCGGCCGCCGCACCCACCCCACCGCCGACGACGAGGCCGGCTGCGGCGATGCCGCCGACCTTGAGGAAGTCGCGCCGTGAGCTGACGAGATCATCGGCGCGGACGTCATCGATCGGCGTGTGCGCGGGCTCAGCGCCCTTCGCCTCATTCGAGCCGCCCCCCCGGGCATCCTTCGGCATGGTGCGATTCAGCCTAAAGGATGCCGGAACGCCTCAGGCCGTCAGCGCAGAGGAGGCCATCGACTCCAGGATGCCGCGCACGGTGCTGTCGGCAGGCGCCGCGCGAACCTTCCGCACACTGTGCGGGGTCGAGTTGATGAGGCCGAAGCAGGCGTGTGCGCGCACGCGCAGATCCGCCTCGGATCGCGTCGGGTGCAGATCCGCCAGCACCGCCATCCACAGCTCGACGTACTCGCGCTGCAGCCGACGGACGGTGTGGCGATCCTCGTCGCTGAGGCTCGCCAGGTCGCGGTCCTGCACCCTGATCACGTCCGCATCCGTCAGCGCGAAGTCCACGTGGAAGCGGATCAGCGCATCGAGGCGTGCGGGCGGGGAGGCGTTCGCGGCGATGACCTGCCGGCCGCCGCTGAGGAGCCGCTCGCTGACGCGCACGAGGATCGCCCCCAGCAGCGCCTGCTTGTTCGCGAAGTGACGGTAGACCGCCGGCCCGCTCACCCCGACGGCGCCGCCGAGCTCCTCAAGGCTCACGCCGCTGAATCCGCGCTCTGCGAACAGGCGCGCGGCCTCCTGCAGGATCGCGGCCTGGCGGTCGGCCTTGGCCCGATCGCGCTCGGTGACACCGCTTGTCATTTCAGTTAATCCTCGCTAACCTGGACACTCAGTTAGTGAACCCTAACCATGAGGATCCCGCCGGGACAACCGACGTGATCCGATCGTGACGTCGACGGAGATGACATGACGGCAGCCGGCTCGGCACTGCGCAGCGCAGTCGTACATGACGACGCGTTCGCACGCATGCGCGACGCGCAGGCTGCGCTCGCGGCACACCTGCGCGAGCGGATGGCCGAGGCAGCCGTCGGCGGACCCGAGGCATCGCGCGAACGTCACATCAGCCGGGGCAAGCTGTTGCCCCGCGACCGCATCGCGAGGCTGCTCGATGAGGGCAGCCCGTTCGTCGAGATCGCGCCCCTGGCGGCGGAGGGCATGTACGGGGGAGAGGCGCCCGGTGCAGGCGTCATCGCCGGAATCGGACTCGTCCATGGCCGTCACGTCATGGTCGTGTGCAACGACGCCACCGTGAAGGGTGGCACCTACTACCCGCTCACCGTCAAGAAGCACCTGCGCGCGCAGGAGATCGCGCTCGAGAACAGACTTCCCTGCATCTACCTGGTCGACTCCGGCGGCGCGTTCCTGCCGATGCAGGACGAGGTCTTTCCGGATCGTGACCACTTCGGACGGATCTTCTTCAATCAGGCCCGGATGTCGGCGGCGGGCGTCCCGCAGATCGCCGCCGTGCTGGGCTCGTGCACGGCCGGCGGCGCCTACGTGCCGGCGATGAGCGACGAGACCGTGATCGTGCGCAACCAGGGCACGATCTTCCTCGGCGGCCCCCCGCTCGTGAAGGCCGCGATCGGCGAGATCGTCACCGCCGAAGAGCTCGGCGGTGGAGAGCTGCACGCGACCCGCTCGGGTGTGGTCGACCACCTCGCGGAGAACGACGAGCACGCGCTGGAGATCGTGCGCGACATCGTCGCGACGCTGCCGCCCCCGCTCGCGCCGGCCTGGGACGTCATCGACACGGTTCCTCCCGCAGTCGAACCGGCGGAGCTGTACGGCGTCGTGCCGGTCGACGTCAACCAGCCCTACGACGTGCACGAGGTCATCGCCCGTCTCGTCGACGGCAGCGCGTTCCACGAGTTCAAGCGCGCGTACGGCGAGACCCTCGTCACGGGGTTCGCCCGCATCCACGGTCACCCGGTCGGCATGCTCGCCAACAACGGCGTGCTGTTCTCGGAGTCGGCGCAGAAGGGCGCGCACTTCATCGAGCTGTGCGACCAGCGCGGCATCCCGCTGCTGTTCCTGCAGAACATCTCGGGGTTCATGGTCGGGCGCGACGCCGAGGCCGGCGGCATCGCGAAGGACGGCGCGAAGATGGTGACCGCGGTCGCCACGACCCGCGTGCCCAAGCTCACGGTGGTGATCGGCGGCTCATTCGGCGCCGGCAACTACTCGATGTGCGGACGGGCGTACTCGCCACGCTTCCTGTGGACGTGGCCGGCGAGCCGCATCTCGGTCATGGGCGGCCCGCAGGCGGCATCCGTCCTCTCGACCGTCAAGCGCGACCAGATCGAAGCCCGCGGCCACGAGTGGTCGACGCAGGAGCAGACGGACTTCGAAGCCCCGATCCGCACCCGGTACGAGGAGCAGGGGAACCCGTATTACGCCACCGCGCGGCTGTGGGACGACGGCATCGTCGACCCCGCCGACACGCGCGACCTCCTGGGGCTCACGCTCGATGTCGTCTCACGTGCGCCGCTGCCCGAACCACGCTTCGGCGTCTTCCGGATGTGATTGCGTGAAGACACCGGTCATCGAGCGAGAGAAGCGAGCCGAAATGCGTCGTCCTGAGCCCGTCGAAGGGTTCGACACCGTGCTGGTCGCGAACCGCGGCGAGATCGCCCGCCGCGTCATCCGCACGCTTCGTCGCCTCGGCATCCGATCGATCGCGGTGTACAGCGATGCCGACGCCGATGCGCCGCACGTGCGCGAGGCGGATGCCGCGTACCGCATCGGCCCCGCGGCGGCCGCGGAGTCCTACCTCGACGGCGCGGCCATCATCGCGGCCGCGACGGATGCCGGTGCTCAGGCGATCCATCCGGGCTACGGCTTCCTGTCGGAGAACGCGGAGTTCGCCGCCGCATGCGCCGATGCCGGCATCGTGTTCATCGGACCCGGGCGGCGCGCGCTGGACGTGATGGGCGACAAGATCCGCTCGAAGGCGCACGTCACGGCCAGCGGAGTGCCGGTCGTCCCGGGGATCGACGCGACTGGACTCTCCGACGCGGAGATCGCCGGGGCGGCGGCGGGAGTCGGCTTTCCGCTGCTGATCAAACCGTCCGCGGGGGGCGGCGGAAAGGGCATGCAGGTCGTGCACGCGGCGGCGGAGCTGCCCGATGCCCTCGCGACAGCTCGGCGCGTCGCCTCGGCCGCGTTCGGCGACGACACCCTCCTGCTCGAGCGGCTCATCGAGCGCCCGCGGCACATCGAGGTGCAGGTGATCGCCGATGCGCACGGCACGGTCATCCACCTCGGCGAGCGCGAATGCACGCTGCAGCGCCGACACCAGAAAGTGATCGAGGAGGCCCCCTCTCCCGTGATCGACTCGCCGACGCGTGCCCGGCTCGGAGCCGCCGCGTGCGCGGCCGCCGCGAGCGTCGAGTACCGGGGTGCGGGCACCGTGGAGTTCCTGGTGGCGGCCGATCGCCCGGACGAGTTCTTCTTCATCGAGATGAACACACGCCTGCAGGTCGAACACCCGGTCACCGAGCTCGTCACCGGTCTCGACCTCGTCGAGTTGCAGCTGCGTGTCGCCGCCGGTGAGCCGCTGGGTCTCGCACAGGGGGACGTGCGCCTGACCGGTCACGCGATCGAGGCCCGCGTCTACGCCGAGACCCCGTCGCGCGGGTTCCTCCCGGCGACAGGTCCGGTGCTGGCCTGGGTGCCGCCGCCCGGCGTGCGGACGGACTCCGCCGTCGAGGGCGGGAGCCGGGTCACCTCCGACTACGACCCGATGATCGCCAAGGTCATCGCGTACGGCGACGACCGCGCGGCAGCGCTGGCGACGCTCGACGATGCCCTCGCGCACACCGTCCTGCTCGGCCTCGACACGAACATCGCCTTCCTGCGAGCGCTCCTGAACGATGCGTCCGTTCGCGCGGGCGAGCTCGACACGGGACTCATCGATCGGATGCCGCCGTTCCTGGATCCTGCCCCGGGCCCTCTCGCTCTCAGCGCGGCGGCCGTCGCTGTGGCGCAGTCCGAGGAGGCGGCATCCGTCGCATCGAGCGGCTCATCGCCTCTCTGGCGGAGCGGGTCGGGATGGCGCGTCGGCGGCGCCGCGCAGCCGATGCTCCACCGGTTCGAGACCGAGGCGGGCGACGTGGTGTCGGCTCACGCTCCGGCGCCGCACGCCGGGGGACGCCTGCCCGCGGGCGCGCACGTGTCGGTCGACGTCGACGGGGCGCTGTGGGTGCACGCCGACGGCGCCGCCCACCGGCTTCGGCCGATCACCCGTCGTGCGGCACTCGACGCGGCGCTCGAGGGCGCCGCCGGGCCCGGGGCAGCCGCGCACCCCGAACTGCTCGCGCCCATGCCCGGCGCCGTCGTCGCCGTGCACGTCTCGGACGGCGCGCGCGTGCAGGCGGGCGATCGCATCGTCACGATCGAGGCGATGAAGATGGAGCACCCGGTGATCGCCCCGCACGACGGCATCGCATCGATCGCGGTCGCGATGGGCGACCAGGTGCGTCGCGACCAGATCCTCGCCCGCGTCACGGTGCCTCCGTCCGACGTGGAGCCCGAATAGAAAGACACGAGACCATGCAGAACTACGACCTCAACGACGACGAGCAGGAGCTCGCCGCCCTCGTCCGGGACTTCGCCGACCAGGTGGTCGCGCCCCGATCGTACGAAGCCGATCGCACGCACACGCTTCCGCTCGACGTGGTCGCCCAGATGGGCGAGCTGGGTCTGTTCGGCCTCCCGTTCCCCGAGGAGTTCGGCGGTCAGGGCGGTGACTACTTCGCGCTGTGCCTGGCGATCGAGGCCCTCGGTCGTGTCGACCAGTCCCTCGCGATCACGCTGGAGGCGGGTGTCAGCCTCGGCGCGATGCCGGTTTTCCGCTTCGGCACCGACGCGCAGAAGGCCGAGCTGCTGCCCGATCTGCTCGCGGGCACGGCGCTCGCGGGATTCGGCCTCACCGAGCCGGAAGCGGGGTCGGATGCCGGCGCCACGCGCACCACCGCGCGCCTGGAGCCTGCAGCTGATGGGACCGCCGAGTGGGTTCTCAACGGCTCGAAGCAGTTCATCACCAACTCGGGCACGGACATCACCCGTTTCGTCACGGTCACGGCGGTCACGGGGGAGACCTCCGGCCGTAAGGAGATCTCGACGATCATCGTGCCCAGCGGCACGCCCGGGTTCACCGTCGAACCCGCGTACGACAAGGTCGGGTGGCACGCCTCCGACACGCATCCCCTCACGTTCCAGGACGCCCGGGTGCCCGAAGGCAACCTGCTCGGGGAGCGCGGTCGCGGCTTCGCCAATTTCCTGCACATCCTCGACGAGGGCAGGATCGCGATCGCCGCGCTCTCGACCGGCGCGGCAGAAGGGTGCCTCGAGGCCGCGGTCGACTATGCGAAGAAGCGCACGGTGTTCGGCGAGCAACTGTCCACGCGCCAGAGCATCCAGTTCATGCTGGCGCGCATGCAGCTGCGCGTGCACAACGCGCGGCTCGCGTGGCACCACGCCGCGCGGCTGCGCGATGCGGGCAAGTCCTTCAAGGTCGAGGCGGCGATCGCGAAGCTCACCGCGAGCGACGCGGCCATGGACAACGCGCGCGACGCGACCCAGATCTTCGGCGGCAACGGCTTCATGAACGAGTACCCCGTCGCCCGGCACTACCGCGACTCGAAGATCCTCGAGATCGGCGAGGGCACCAGCGAAGTGCAGCTGCTGGTCATCTCGCGCGCCCTCGGTCTCGGGTAGCGTGAGCGCGTGACCGAGATCGTGCAGCGCGGACTGTACTTCGACGAATTCGAGGTCGGCGCGCGTTACCTTCATCGGCCGGGGCGCACGGCGACCGAGGCGGACAACGTCCTGTTCTCGTCTTTGACGATGAACGCCCAGGCGCTGCATCTGGATGCGGCCTATTCGGCCACCCAGCCCTTCGGTCAGCGGCTCATGAATTCGATGTGGACCCTCGCGACCATGGTCGGGGCATCCGTCTCCCAGCTCACGCAGGGAACGCTCGTCGCGCAGCTGGGTCTGTCCGACATCGCGTTCCCGGCGCCGCTGTTCCACGGCGACACGCTCTACACCGACACCGAGATCCTCGCGGCGCGACCGTCGGGCTCGCGGCCCGGTCAGGGGATCGTGACCATGCGCCACACCGGCCGCAACCAGGACGGCATCGTCGTGGCGACCGCGACGCGCGCTGCCCTCATGTGGTCTCGCGAAGGCTCCGCCGCTCAGGAGGACTCATGACCGTTCTGGACTACGGCCCGGCGATCCTGTTCTGCCCCGCCGACCGCCCCGAGCGCTTCGACAAGGCCCTGCAGCGCGCGGATGCCGTCATCCTCGACCTCGAAGACGCCGTCGCCCCCGCGTCGAAGGTCAGAGCGCGCGGCGCGCTCATCGAATCGGAGCTCGACGCCGACCGCGTGATCGTGCGCGTCAACCCGCCCGGTACCGATGCGTTCGTCGCCGACCTCGCGACCCTATCGCAGACCGACTACCGCACCATCATGGTGGCCAAGGCCGAGAGCGTGAAGCAGCTCAAGAGCATCGACCGCCGCTTCTCGATCATCGCGCTGTGCGAGACCGCGCGCGGAGTGGCCGCCGCCGAGAAGTTCGCCGCGCACGACCAGGTCATGGGCCTCATGTGGGGTGCCGAGGATCTCGTCGCCAGCCTCGGCGGCACGAGCAGTCGCAAGCCGAACGGCCGCTATCGGGACGTCGCCCGCTACGCCCGCGCGCGGGTGCTCCTGGCGGCAGGTGCGCGCGGCAAGGCCGCCATCGACGCGGTGCACCTCGACATCACCGAGACCAAGCGCCTCGCGATCGAAGCGGCCGATGCCGCGGCATCCGGCTTCGCCGCGACGGCGTGCATCCACCCGAGTCAGGTCGAGATCATCCGGGGCGCGTACCGTCCCGCCGAAGCCGCGCTCGCTTGGGCGCGCGGCGTGCTCGACGCTTCGCGCTCGCAGGGTGGGGTCTTCACCTACGAGGGGCGCATGATCGACGAGCCCGTGCTGCGGCACGCGCGAGCGGTTCTCACGCGCGCTCAGTCATCCTCGGACTGAGCCGCAGCGCTGCGCGCGACGATCGCACGTGCGACGTCGCCGATCAGCTCGTACGGGATCGGCTTGCTGTGCGGGAACACCACCGAGTCCTTCTCGGCGCGGTACGGCGCGACCCGACTCTCGAGCGGCTCGTCGAGCGCCGGCACCGGGTAAAGCCCGATGTGCCGCCTCCAGCCCGCGTAGTGCAGCGCGTAGCGGCCGCCCAGCACGACCGCCGCGATTCCGTAGCGGATCTTCTCCTCGGCCGGCGTGCCGACCTCCGCGACGATGATCTCGCGGATCCGCTGCAGCCGCTCGGCGACCTCGGGCGGGAACCCCGCGATGTACTCGTCGACCGTTGCCGCAGCTGCCATGCGGCGAGCCTAGGCGGTCGCGCCCGCGTAGGACAGCAGCTGCAGTCGTTCGCGCTCGTAGAGCATCGTGTACGCCGAGCCGTTCGGCAGGCGCACGCCCGTCGGTGGCAGTTCGCCTCCGGTGGCGTGACGGATCATCTCGCGGATGAGCGCCCCATGGGTCACCACGATGACGGATGCCGCCGCGGGTGCCGTCGCCGTGCGCGCGTCGCGGACGACTGCGGCGAGCGCTCGGAGGCCGCGCTCTCTCAGGTGCGGCCACGGCTCGGCGCCGGGAACCTCGGCGCTGTGCCAGTCGCCCCAGCGCCGGATGAAATCCGCGGCATCCACCCCTTCGGCGTCGCCGTATGCGCGTTCCCGCAGGTCGGGGTACAGCCTGGGCGCGGGCAGCCCCAGCTCGACCGCGATGATCCGCGCCGTCTCGGTCGCTCGGGACAAGTCGCTCGCCACCACGATCGGCGCGACCGGCACGGAGGACAGCCCGAGCTGATCGCGCAGCGTCGACGCGGCAGCCCGCGCCTGGGCGCGACCGGTGCCGTTCAGGGGGATGTCGGTCGAGCCCTGGATGCGGCGGTCACGATTCCAGTCGGTCTCGCCATGGCGCACGAGGGTCAGCAGGGTCACCCGTCGAGCCTAAGCGTCCGGTGAGCCCTGCCGGCGCTGCTCGGGTGTGGAGAGGGCCACCGCGAGCGCCTGGAGCACCTCACTCGTTCCCGCGTCGACCTTGACGGTGGCGCGGTGATCGGCGCGCGTGGCACCGCGGTTGACGATCACGATCGGCAGCCTGCGACGCCGTGCGCGCTCGAGCAGGCGGATGCCGGAATTGACGACGAGCGACGACCCGGCGATCACGAGGGCGTCGCTGCCGCGCACGAGCTGCTCGGCCTCGCGGAACTTCTCCGCGGGGATGAACTCGCCGAAGAAGACGACATCCGGCTTCAGCATCCCTTGGCAGACCGTGCAGGCCGGGATGCGGAATCCCGTCGTGCTCTCGGGGAGGACGTCGCCGTCCGGCCCGAGCGGGATGCTCTCGGGCACCTGTATCCACGGATTGTCCGCCTCGACCCGCTGGGCGAGGTCGCGGCGGTCGAAAACCTGCCCGCAGTGGGTGCAGAAGACCCGGCGCATCGTGCCGTGCAGCTCGACGACCCGGCGGCTGCCGGCGCGCACATGCAGTCCGTCGACGTTCTGCGTCACGACGCCCGACGCGATGCCGCGCGCCTCGAGCGACGCGAGCGCGAGATGCCCCGGATTGGGTGCCGCCGCGGCGAACGACCGCCATCCCAGATGGCTGCCGACCCAGTATCGCCGGCGGGCATCCTCGCTCGCGAGGAACTGCTCGACCGTCATCGGCGTGCGCACCGGCGCGCCCTTGCCGCGATAGTCCGGAATGCCGGAGTCGGTCGATACGCCCGCCCCGGTGAGGATCGCCAGTCTCCTGCCGGCGAGAGCGGTGACGGCCTCGGCGATCGCGTCGGCGGTGCGGGCGTCGTGTTCGGCCGCGGTCACGGTGCTGTCGACCACCGTGCGATCACCCCCTCGAGCTCACCCTGTGGTCAGAGTGTAGGCGGCGCGGTTTACCGGGATGTTACGGCGGGCCCTCGACCTGAGAGAGTGGTGCAGAGGCTTTACGGGCCGGAAGAGGAGTGCGGATGCGGGTCATCGAGATCGTGGACCCGGCGGACCCTCGAATGTCGGACTATCGGGACCTGACGGATGTGGCGCTGCGCCGGGTACTCGAACCCGATGGCGGCCTCTACATCGCAGAGTCGGCGAAGGTGATCGGCCGCGCTCTCGCCGCGGGTCATCGCCCGCGTTCGGTTCTCGTCCAGGAGAAGTGGCTCGGGGATGTCGCCGCTCTGCTCGCTGACGACGTCGAGACGCCGGTCTACGTCGTCGCCGCAGACGTGGCGGAGTCGCTGACCGGCTACGCGGTGCACCGGGGGGCCCTGGCGGCCATGCGCCGACCAGTGCTGGTTTCGGTCGCCGAGGTTGTCGCAGGTGCACGCACGGTCGTGATCCTCGACGACATCGTCGACCACACCAACGTCGGCGCCGCCTTCCGCAGCGCCGCGGCACTCGGGGCCGACGCCGTGCTGATCTCACCGCGGTGCGCCGACCCGCTCTACCGGCGCAGCGTGCGGGTGAGCATGGGGACCGTCTTCCAGGTGCCGTGGACGCGTCTGACGTCGTGGTCCGAAGCGCGCAGCGCCCTGACCGATCTCGGTTTCCATCTCGCGGCGCTCGCGCTCGCCGACGACGCCGTGCCGCTGGATGAGTTCGCCGCGCACCGGCCGGAGCGTGTGGCGCTTCTACTGGGCTCGGAAGGCGATGGTCTGAGCACCAGGGCACTGCGATCGGCCGACACCATCGTGACGATCCCGATGGGGGGCGGCGTCGACTCCCTCAACGTGGCCGCAGCGGGCGCCGTCGCGCTGTGGGCGCTGCGGGAGCAGCATCCGTCGCGCTCAAAGGCGTTGAGGGGCTAGACCTTCTCGCCGGGCTCCTCCGCGGCATCCTTCGCGGGTGCGAGGGTGATGACCGGCATCGCATCGGGGCGCTTTGCGGTGATCTCGTCTCCCGACGACTGGTGGCGCACGCGCCGCAGCACCCAGGGCACGAAGTGCGTGCGGGCCCAGACGAAGTCTTCGGTGCGGGCCTCGCGCCACCTCCTGACCGGCAGCGGGTCGGGCTGCATCGGCTGCAGATCGTTCGGCACGTTGAGCGCGCGCAGTACCATCCGGGCCACTTCGTGATGCCCCAGTGGGTTGTAGTGCAGGCGGTCCACGTCGAAGAACCGTGAGTCCTGCACCTCTTTCAGTGCCCACTGATCGGCGACGATGCAGTCATAGCGGTCGGCGATCGCGCGGATGTTCTCGTTGTAGATCGCGACCTTGCCGCGGAAGCGCCGGAACACGGGCGTGAAGTTCGTGTCGATCCCGGTGAAGACCACGAGCGTCGCGCCGTCACGGCTGAGACGGACGACGGCGTCCTCGAACTGCGCGGCGATCTCGTCGGGATCCGTGCCGGGGCGGATCACGTCGTTGCCTCCGGCGGCGAAGGTGATCAGGTCGGGCTTGAGCTCGAGCGCGGCATCCACCTGGCCGGCGACGATCTGGGCGATGAGCTTGCCGCGCACCGCGAGATTCGCGTACGCGAAGTCGTCGACCTGCCGTGACAGCACTTCGGCGACACGATCGGCCCAGCCTCGGTGTCCGTCGGGCGACGCCGGCTCGGGATCGCCGATGCCCTCCGTGAACGAGTCGCCGAGGGCGACGAAACGCCGCCAGGGGTGCGCCCCGAGATTCGTGATCTCGGGGGGCTGGTCGTCGCTCGTGGGCATTCGTCTTCCTCGGTTCATGAGCCCTACGAGGCTATCGCGCCCTCCCGACGCGGCCGGACACCCGATGTCGCGGCGCTCGTCTAGGGTGGTCAGTCATTGTGTGTGCCGCCGAGCGGTGACGTGGGGAAGGGGGATGCCGTGGATGACGACGCCCTCCTCGAGGCCACCGGCCCCCATCTCGGCAGCTTCGCCGCGGAGCACCTTTCTCCCGCCTACCCGCAGCGCGCACCGTGGGGAACGGCCGAGCGCCTGCGCGCGTGGCAGGTGGAGGCCCTCGACCGGTATTTCAGCCTCGAAGGCCCCGACGGCGTCGGCTCCGGGCCGCGGGACTTCCTCGCCGCGGCAACCCCGGGCGCCGGCAAGACCACCTTCGCGCTCCGCCTCGCGAGCGAACTCCTGCGCCGGCGCATCATCGATCGCATCGTCGTCGTCGCGCCGACGGAGCACCTGAAGACCCAATGGGCGGATGCCGCGGCCCGTGTGTCGATCCGGCTCGACCCCGCCTTCAGCAACCGCCACGTCGCCCCCGCGCGGCACTACCACGGGATCGCCGTGACCTACGCGCAGGTCGCGGTGAAGGCCTCCGTGCACCAGCGGGTCACCGAGGATTCCCGCACCCTGGTGATCCTCGACGAGGTGCACCACGGCGGCGACGCGCTCAGCTGGGGCGATGCCCTGCGTGAGGCCTACGGACGCGCCGCGCGCCGGCTCCTTCTGTCAGGCACACCCTTCCGCAGCGACACGTCCCCCATCCCGTTCGTGGAGTATCACCCCGACGAGCACGGCATTCGGCTGTCACGCACCGACTACAGCTACGGCTACGGCCGGGCTCTCGCCGACGGCGTCGTGCGACCGGTGATCTTCCTCGTCTACGCGGGGCAGATGCGCTGGCGCACGCGCACGGGCGACGCGATGGAGGCCCAGCTCGGGCAGGACAACACGAAGGACATCACCGCGCAGGCCTGGCGGACCGCCCTCGACCCGGAGGGGGAGTGGATTCCGGCGGTGCTCCGTTCCGCGGATCGCAGGCTGACCGAGGTGCGCGAACAGGTTCCGGATGCCGGGGGTCTGGTCATCGCGACCGATCAGACGGCCGCGCGCGCCTACGCCGCGATCCTGCGCGGCCTGACCGGTGAGGAGCCGGCGGTCGTGCTCTCCGACGAGGCGGAGGCGTCCTCGCGGATCGAAGCTTTCGCCCGAAGCGCGAAGCGGTGGATGGTGGCGGTCCGCATGGTATCCGAAGGCGTCGACGTTCCGCGCCTCGCGGTGGGCGTGTACGCCACGTCCGCCTCGACCCCGCTGTTCTTCGCGCAGGCGATCGGCCGCTTCGTGCGGGCCCGCCGCCGGGGAGAGACCGCCAGCGTCTTCCTGCCACACGTGCCGCAGCTGATGGCGCTCGCGGGTGAGCTGGAGCGGCAACGCGATCACGCGCTCGATCGCGACATCTCCGGCGGCGACGACTGGGCCCTCGACGATGACGCGATGGATGCCGCAGAGCGCGAGGAATCGGCATCCGACGCTCTGACGTACGAGTTCACCTATCAGGCGCTCGGTTCGCTGGCCCATTTCGACCGCGTCCTCTACGACGGTCGCGAATTCGGTCAGCTCGCCGTGCCGGGGACGCCCGAGGAAGAGGAGTTCCTGGGCCTGCCCGGTCTGCTCGAGCCCGAGCATGTGCACGAGCTCCTGCAGCAGCGGCAGGCGCGTCAGAGCAAGCACCGACGAATGCGTGAGGCGCGCGAGGGGGCGGCCGAACCGGCCCCGCCGCAGGCGCTGCACCGCACGCTGAAGGAGCAGAGGCAGCTGCTGAACAGCCTCGTCGGTCTGTACGCGCGCCAGACCGGCGACCCACACGGGATCGTCCACGCAGAGCTGCGCCGCGTGTGCGGAGGGCCGGCGGTATCGCACGCGACCGTGGCGCAGCTGCAGGCGCGGATCGACGTGCTCCGGTCGCGGGTGAGGTCCTAGGGGTTGTCAGAAAGCGATTTCCGATCTAGGCTGTTCCTACACACGGAAAGCGCTATCCCGTCTGCGGGACGGCATCGCGAGATGTCGCCTCGCAGGCACCATCCCCCCACAGAAGGATTCGAAGATGAATCTCGAACCCCGTCGTTTCCGTGCGCTCGTCGCAGCTGCCGCTGCCGGGTGCCTCGTCCTGGGTGCCGCGCAGTCCGCCGGCGCTCAGCCACCGGACCATGCCGGCCCACTGGCACAAGAGTCCGTCCCCGAGGGTCTGCCGCAGCTCGAGAGCCTCGATCGCGGACTGGTCGCAGTCTCCACCAGCGAAGGGGTCTTCCTCAGCTGGCGCCTTCTCGCTTCCGAGGTGTCGGGCGCGAGCGAGACCGGTCAGACCGGACCGGCGTTCGTCGTGTCGCGAGATGGAGTCGCCATCGCGACCGTCACTGACAGCACGAACCTCGCTGATCCCGATGGCGATGCGAGCTCGGCCTACACGGTCGTGCCGGTCGTCGACGGGATCGAGGGCGTCCCGAGCGCCGAGGTCACCGCCAGCGCGTCGGGCTATCTCAACGTGCCCCTCATCAAACCTGCCGACGGAGTCACCCCGAGAGGCGAGGCGTACACATATTCCGCGAACGACGCGAGCGTCGCCGACGTGGACGGCGACGGCGGGTACGAGCTGATCGTGAAGTGGGACCCGTCGAACTCGAAGGACGTCTCCCAGGTCGGCTACACCGGTGAGGTCTACCTCGATACGTACGAGTTCGACGGCACGCTGCTCAACCGGATCTCGCTGGGAGTGAACATCCGTGCCGGAGCCCACTACACCCAGTTCCTCGCCTACGACTTCGATGGCGATGGACGCAGCGAGCTCATGCTCAAGACCGCTCCCGGAACGAAGTCCACGACGTACGCCGCCGACGGATCCGTCGCCGCGGAGAGCTTCGTCACGATGCCGGAACGGGATGCCGCGGCCGGGGTCACGCATCAGGACGACTACCGCATGAGCAATGCGGACTTCCGCGCTCACCTCACGGCACTCTTCCTGAGCTGGCACGAGCGTCCCGAGGTGCTCTCGGGGCAGTGGCCCGCCACGCTCGAAGAGGCGTGGGGCGCTCCGGTGACCCATGAGTACCCGCTGTCGCAGCAGAGCGCCGAAGAGCTCACGTCGTATTTCATCGACGTGTACGCACCGAGCCGTAGCGGCAACAACCGCCTGTGGAACTTCGAGGGGTTCATCGTCGAGGGTCCGGAGTACCTCACGGTCTTCGACGGGCTGACCGGCGCCGAGCTGCAGACGATCGACTACAAGCCCGGCCGCGGCGACGATGGGCTGCTGTGGGGCGACTACGCCATGGGGCGCATCGAACCGGGCAACCGCGTCGACCGCTTCCTGTCGGGAGTCGCGTACCTCGACGGCACCCAGCCGTCGGCGGTGTTTGCCCGGGGGTACTACACGCGCTCGACGATCGCGGCGTACAACTGGACCGGCGAGCAGCTCGAAGAGGTGTGGTTCGTCGACAGCGGGCACGTTCCGCTGACCAACCCGTTCAACGACGGGCCGCACGGGCGTGACGGCACCGACCCCGAATTCGCGACGCTGACCACCCAGGGCTTCCACTCGCTCAGCGCCTCCGACGTAGATGGCGACGGCCGGCAGGAGATCGTCTACGGGTCGGCCACGGTCGACGACGACGGCTCCCTGCTGTACAGCTCCTTCGATGTGATGCCGCCGCAGAGCGCCCAGCCCGGGCAGACCGTGCGCTTGGGTCACGGCGACGCGATGCACGTCACCGACATCGACCCGAATCGACCGGGGCTGGAGATCTTCACGGTCCACGAGGGCGGGACGTTCGCGCCGTACGGCTACGCGTTGCGGGGTGCCGCGACCGGAGAGGTGCTCTACGGGGATTACACCGGCCGCGACACGGGCCGCGGAATGATCGGCGACGTCGACCCCACGGTGCCCGGCCACGAGACCTGGGCGACGAAGCTGCGCGCAGCCGACGGCACGGAACTCGGCGCGGCGACCGGCCTGGGGACGAACCAGTCCATCCGGTGGTCCGCAGACCTCACGACGCAGATCGTGAACGGCAGCGGCAACGGCACGACGACGATCGACGACCGCATCCACGGGCGACTCCTCACCGCGACCGACACCCGCACCAACAACGGCACGAAGGGCAACCCCTCGCTCGTCGCCGACATCCTGGGCGATTGGCGCGAGGAGCTGGTGGTCCGCACCGCCGACTCCTCGGCCCTGCGCATCTACGTCTCGACCGAGGTCACCGACCACAAGCTCGCGACGCTGATGCACGATACCCAGTACCGCGCAGAGGTCGCACGTCAGCAGACGACGTACAACCAGCCGTCCTATACGGGGTGGTACCTGGCCAGTGACATGGACTTCGCCGCCGTGCCGGTCCTGACGGTCGAGTCCACCCCGCCTGCGCCGAAGCTCCGGGACCGCCCCGGGACCGGCAAGGACGAGGTCCAGGTTCAGGCGACCGACGGCGTGGCCTGGTACGTCAACGGCGAGCGCGTGACCGCTCCGAACGGCAAGGTGCGCGTGGACGGCGCCGTCGAGGTCGTGGCGGTGCCCACCTCCTGGTATCGATTCCCCGCTGACGCGCAGCGGGTCTGGACCGCCGACTTCGAGGACTGATCCTCGCTGCCGGCCCCGACGGCCGCCCGGCTGCTGCTTTCCGTGTACGCAGCCGGGCGGTCCTTTCGCCTCTCGCGGCCCAGGTTCGGAGACCCGAAATGCTGGTAATCCCGGTCTCGAAGAGGGTTCGATGGATCGCCCTGGCTAGCGTGGAGGGGTCCCGCACCGCCGCCTCGGAGGCTCCATTGACCGCGCCCGCACAACCTACCCCTCGCGATC
>DASQLG010000091.1:0-2136 GCA_035630115.1 Microbacterium sp.
CTCGATCGAGTCGTCGTCGGCGGGGGAGATGCCGGCATTGTTGAACGCGATGTCGACGCGCCCGAACTCCTCCGCGACTCCGTCGAACAGCGCGTTCACCGACCCCTCGTCCGCGACGTTCACGTGGCGGTAGACACCGCCGACTCCGGATGCCGCGGCCTCGCCTGTCGTCGGGTCGAGGTCGGCGATCACCACGGTCGCTCCCTCGGCGGCGAACCGGTGTGCGGTCGCGAGACCGATCCCGCTTGCTCCACCCGTGATGACGGCGACGCGGCCCTTCAGTCTCTGGGTCAGATCCATCTGCTGTTCCCTCTCCCCGTCATGCTCCGAAGGTCATCGACCCATGTCCCGAAATGTGTTGGCTGGACGGGCCTCGGGCAACAACCTTCGGGACATGAAACCCGGCGGCGGCGGCCAGGCGTCAGCATCCCCATCAGGCGCTGTCCGTCGCGAAGAACACGTTCTTCGTCTCGGTGAAGTGCTCGGCGGCGTCCGGACCGAGCTCGCGCCCGAGCCCGGAGGCCTTCATCCCGCCGAAGGGGGTGGTGTAGCGCACGGACGAGTGGGAGTTGACCGACAGCACCCCGCTCTTGATCCCGCGCGAGACCCGCACCGCGCGACCGAGGTTCTCGGTCCAGATCGATCCGGCGAGCCCGAAGATCGTGTCGTTCGCGAGACGGATCGCGTCGGCCTCGTCGTCGAACGGCAGCACCGCGACGATCGGACCGAAGATCTCGTGCTGCGCGACACGGTCGCGGGGCGAGTCGGGCAGCACGACGGCGGGGGCGAACCAGAAGCCCGGCCCGCCCGGCGCCGAACCCCGGAACGCCACGCGCGAGTGCTTCACGAACGGGGTCACGGTGTCGCGGTGGGCCGCCGAGATCAGCGGTCCCATCTCGGTGGCCTCATCGTGCGGATCGCCGACCCGCCAGTCCGCGACTGCCGGTTCGAGCAGCTCGAGGAACCGGTCGAACACCGAGCGCTGCACCAGGATGCGGCTGCGCGCGCAGCAGTCCTGCCCGGCGTTGTCGAACACCGCCCCGGGAGCCGATGCGGCCGCCCGCTCGAGGTCGGCATCCTCGAAGATGACGTTCGCACTCTTGCCGCCGAGTTCGAGCGTCACCGGCTTCAGCGCGCGAGCGCAGCCGGCCGCGACATCCGTGCCCACCTCGGTCGAGCCGGTGAACACGACCTTGCGCACATCGGGGTGCGACACGAACCGCTGCCCGACGACAGAGCCAGATCCGGTGACCACAGCGAAGAGGCCCTCTGGCAGGCCCGCCTCGAGCGCGAGCTCGCCGAGCCGCATCGCGGTCAGGGGGGTCAGCTCGGCGGGCTTGAGCACCACCGCGTTGCCGGCGGCGAGCGCCGGCGCGAAGCCCCACGCGGCGATGGTCATCGGGAAGTTCCACGGCACGATGATCCCCACGACGCCGTAGGGCTCGTGGAACGTGACGTCGATGCCTCCAGCGACGGGGATCTGCAGGCCGGAGAGCCGCTCCGGCGATCCGGCGTAGTAGTTCAGCACCTGGGCGACGTGCGACGCCTCCCACCGGGCCGAGCTGATCGGGTGGCCGGAGTTGAGGACCTCGAGCAGTGCGAGTTCCTCGACATGGTCCTCGACGACCCGCGCGAAGGACCGCAACGCGTCGGCACGCGCTACGGGAGCGAGTGCCGCCCAGGAGCGCTGGGCGGCGACCGCGCGGGCGATCGCCGCATCGACCTCGCCGACGCTCGCCCGCGTGACCTCGCGGACGGGCGCCGCCGTCGCGGGGTTGATCACCGTGAAGGTGTCGGCTGTCACGGTGCTCATGACATCGCTCCTGAACTCTGCCGTGATTCGGCATAGACGGACGCCTGGGACACGAGTCCGGCGAACAGCCGTCGGTCCTCGAGATCCTGCTCCGGATGCCACTGCACGGCGAGCACGTAGCCGTCGCCGGTCGATTCAACCGCCTGCACCACGCCGTCGTCGGTGCGCGCCGTGACCACCAGCCCGTCGCCCAGCTGGTCTACTCCTTGATGGTGGTAGCTGTGCACGTCCAGATCTCCTTCGCCGACGAGAGCGGCCAGGGCCGTGCCCTCATCGACCTCGACGGTGTTGGATGCGAACACCCCGCCGCCCACGCGGAACCG